>JAEYYP010000088.1 GCA_023428425.1 Pseudomonadota bacterium | reverse complement strand
CGCCACGGTCCGAATGGCCGCCAGCTCTTCGAGCACCGATCCCATCGTCCCCTCCGTGCTTGATGGCTGAGAGTCGCACGTAAGCGCTGGAAGAGCTACGCTTTACTGTGTTTGGTTGATAATGGCGTTATACGTTAAGCGGACAAACCAAGAACGGCGTGGCTGAATAGCTCGTACTCCAAGCTGTTCAGAGGATGCTTGCCTCAGCTCTTCGAGTCAAATCAATGAAGACACTGCAAGGAGCGTCAAGTGGGCCAGCTTGCTGGTCGCGATGGCGATTACATAATGAATGAATGACCAGTTAATAGCCTCTGAGCGTAAACCTTGGCGCTCGATGCCAGCTATTGCGGAGACGCCGAACAGAGCGAAGATTGCCAGCCAGTTTGATAATCCTACTCCCACAGCGATGAAAGCGATAAGGCCCCAGCCCCCTCCGCTGCCGATGAACTCCATGAGTTCCTTATGCGACGTGTTCCGTTGCATCAGGCGCAACACCGCAACTCCAAGCTGCCTAGGAAGGCCAACAATCACTCGAGCGTTGCGATCCCAGCGGCTTCGGAAAGAGGCGTGGCGCCGGTAAGAGGCACGGCGAGCACATCGCATGTCATATCTAGCAGAAGTCGTTCGGCGATGCTGCCGAACAATCCGCGCTCAATCAGGCCCTTGTCCCGAGTTCGGGTGCCAACGACGCCCAGTTCCGCGCCGAACATTTCGGCGGCCATCAGGATTTCTGAGGCAGGGTCACTCCCCCAGTGGACAACCGGCAGCCAACCTTCCAGCGGCACCTTGGCTCGCTGGGCCACACCTCGCAGAGCCGACTCACAGCGTTGGTGGATGCGTGCTTGATGATAATCGACCGCTGCTGTCCCGCATCCCGCCACCTTCATCTGGAGCGTAACGAGGTCGTTGAGCACATGTATGGCGTAAAGCGACTGACCATCTGCCATCAGATGGGCGTACCGGAACACACTGGCTGCCTCCTCTACAAGTTCCACAGCGGCCAGTGTGCAGACGTAACCCCCGCAGGTCGGACGTTTGACCACCAGCACCGGCGTGCTCGCGTTGCGGATGACCCGCTCAACCGTCGTTCCAGTCAACACGTTCTTTAGAAGTTTGCGCCGATGTGCACCCAGTATGATCAAAGACGCATCTTCTTCTTCCGTCACGTCTAGAATGGACTGGAAGTACAATCCGCCAACGACACGTACAGAAATGCGCATCGTCTCGGCACCGACCATCCCTTCCACGGTGGCTCGTAGGTTTCTCTCAGCTTGACTTCGGGTAGCATTGAAAACTGCAGCGGGCAGCTCATCATCGACAATGTGAAGCACGGTCAATGACGCATTGAAACGCCGGGCGAGAAAGAAAGCCTGGGCAATGGCCATCTCACTCCGGTGCGACAAATCCGAGGCGACGAGCAGATGTTTCATTTCGCACCTTTGTCATTGACAGTACGAAGAGAACGGTGAGGTGGCTCCTTTTCGATGGCAGCGGTTGAACTTCGCATATCGACCGGGAGTTGTATTGTGTCAATCTGGCCTTTAGGAGCGACCATGGTGCCGGGAGCGCCTTTTAGCGGCCGCGCAAAGCGGCCTCTTTCAATTCGCCGGATAATCGTCTTCTCAACCTCCGCCAGAACAAACACCATGAGACCAGCGGCAACGACTTTAAGCCATTCGAATGCCGACAAGTCGGCCGATCCAAAGATGTCTTGCATGGCTGGGAGGTGCGTGAAGGCGAGTTGCAGAGGAATGCAGGCGGCCACCGCCATCAGAACATACGGATTTCCAGTCAGCCCCTCGCGGGTCGTCACCGGAGCGGTGATGGAGCGGCTGTTGAACAGGTAGAACATCTCGGCGGCCACCACGGCATTGACCGCCATCGTGCGCGCGGTCTCGATACTTGTGCCGGTGGCAAGCTCCCAGAGGAACAGGCCGAGCGCGCCGGTCATCATCAGGACCGACACCATCAGGACGCGCCAGACGAAGAAGCCGGACAGCAGGGCGTCGCCCGGTGGCCGGGGGGGCCTCGTCATGATGTCGCGCTCCGCCGGCTCGAAAGCGAGGGCCAGTCCCAGGGTGCTGGAGGTGACCATGTTGATCCACAACACCTGTGCTGGGGTGAGCGGCAGCGTGAGTTCGAACAGGATCGCGGCGATCACCACCAGTGCCTCGCCGCCGTTCGTCGGAAGCATGAAGAGGATGAATTTTTTCAGGTTGTCGTAGACGGCTCTCCCCTCACGTACGGCCTGGGCGATCGTTGCGAAGTTGTCATCAGCCAGCACCATATCGGAGGCTTCCTTGGCCGTCTCCGTACCCTTCAATCCCATCGCCACACCGACGTCGGCGCGCTTGAGGGCCGGGGCATCGTTCACCCCATCGCCGGTCATTGCGACCACTTGGCCGTCATCCTGCAGTGCTTGGACGAGACGCAGCTTGTGTTCCGGGCTGGTCCGCGCAAAGACGTCGATCTCCATCGCCACACGGCGCAACGCGGCCTCGTCCATCAGCGCGATCTCGGCTCCGGTAACATCCGGCTTGCCCATACCGATTCCCAATTGCGCACCGATGGCACGAGCCGTCTCCCCATGATCGCCGGTGATCATCTTCACCCGAATGCCGGCGCGATGGCATTCCCGGATCGCCTGGATTGCCTCCTGGCGCGGAGGATCGACGATCCCGACGAGGGCCAGCATGGTGTATCCGTTTTCGACGTCGGCTAAGTTCAGGCGATTTGCCGCGGAGCTGCCTCGCCTATAGGCGAGTGCGAGCAAACGCAATCCCTGGGCACCAGTGTCTGTGGCCATGCGGCGCCAGTGGTCGATGTCGAGCGGACGCTCGCCATTGTGGCTCAGTTCCAGCGAGCACATGTCAAGGATGCGTTCGGGCGCACCTTTGACCATGATCCATGACGAGCCGTCCGCGTCGCGGTGATGCGTGGCCATGAAGCGGCGCTCCGATTCGAACGGAATCGAGTCGATCCGGGGCCATGCCGCCTCCGCCGCCATCTGAGCGAGGCCCGACTTTGCGCCAAGGACGAGCAGGGCGCCTTCGGTCGGATCGCCCTCCACCAGCCATGTCCCCTCTTCTTCGCGCAGGCGGGCATCGTTGCACAGCACACAGGCGCGGATCGCCTGGCTGAACGCGGGATAATGGCTGATGTCGATGAGGCGCCCGTCGATGCTGACGTCTCCAATCGGGGCATAGCCGACACCGCCGACATCGAACACATGGCCGCCGCAGACCACGCGCTGGACGGTCATCTCGTTGCGCGTCAATGTGCCGGTCTTGTCGGAACAGATGACCGTCACCGACCCCAGCGTCTCAACAGCCGGCAGGCGCCGGACGATCGCGTTGTGACGCGCCATGCGTTGAACCCCAAGGGCCAGCGTGACGGTCATGATCGCCGGCAGACCTTCCGGGATCGCCGAGGCTGCCAAGGCCACGACCATCATGAACATCTCCGCCGGCGCATGGCTGCGCCACAGCGTACCGCCCAGGAAGGTCATGACGGCCATGGCCAGGATCACCAATGCGAGCATGCGCCCAAAGCGGTCGATCTGGCGCAGGAGGGGCGTGGTCAGGCTTTGGATACCGGCCAGCATCCGGTTGATGTTTCCCAGTTCGGTGGCGCTGCCGGTGCCCACGACGATGCCCCTGGCCTGCCCATGCACGACCAACGTTCCCGAATAGGCCATCCCGTAGCGATCACCCAGCGGAGCATCGGCGGCAACCGCTTGCGTGCTCTTTTCCACCGGCAGTGCCTCGCCGGTTAATGCGGCCTCCTCGACGCGCAACTCCTTCACCGAGACCAGGCGTAGATCGGCCGGGACGCGGTCCCCGGAGGACAACAGAACGAGATCGCCTGGGACCAAATCAGCGGCGTCGACCTCGCTCTGGGCACCATCACGGATAACCGTGGCGTGAGGAGACAGCATAGCTCGGATGGCGTCGAGCGCGGCCTCGGCCTTTCCTTCCTGAAGAAATCCAATGAGTGCATTGATGACCACGGCGGCCAGCAGCACCCCCGTATCCACCCAGTGGCCGAGCAAGGCCGTAATGCCGGCTGCTCCCATCATCACGTAGAGCAGGATGTTATGAAACTGCATCAACAGGCGTAGAAAAGGTCCCCGGCGTTTGGGCGGGGCCAGACGATTAGGGCCATACTGGCTCAGCCGTTGAGCCGCCTCTGTTTTGCCAAGGCCGTTTGGTCCTGATTGCAAACGTTGCTGGACAGTCTCGCAGTCCAACACATGCCACAATATATGCCGCTCGTCCGAAGAATTGAGCGAGTTTTCTTGATCGTTCGTAGGGTCAGTCTGAAATGTACGTTTGGTATCCGGCCCATTGCGCTGCTCAAGCGAAGCGATCTCAAGGAGTTTGCTGCGCCGTGTTGCCGGTCGGAGATCTCCACTCATTGCGGCTCTCCTAGGTTTGGCATCGTCATGCGTGAGCGCTTGACGATAGCTGCAACCGTGTTCTTGCTGAGTCCCAGTTCCCGCCCAATCAGACGGTAGCTGCGGCCCACAGCGGCCAACTCCAGAACTTTTGGTGTCTGCCGGTCCGACTTTGGCCGCTGCCCGGGTTGTCGGCCGAGTTTCTTGCCGCGAGCCTGAGCCGCGGCGAGGCCGGATCGCACCCGTTCGCGCAGCAGGTCACGCTCGAATTCGGCGATGCCGGCCAATACGGTGGCCATCATGCGCCCGGCGGCGCTCGCCAGGTCGAAGGTCATGCCGCTCAGTGCGATCACCGACACCCGCCGAGCTTCCAACTCGCGCAAGGTCTCCAGCAGGTCGAGAGTGCCGCGGCCCCAGCGCGACAGTTCCGTCACCAGGACGACATCGATGTGCCTAGCCTGGGCGAGGGCCATCACCTTGCGGCGTTCGACGCGGTCGAGTTTCACCCCGGACCCGGTCTCCTTGAAGATGCCCACTACATCGTACCCGGCACGAGCGGCGAAGGCGAGGAGGTCGCGCTCCTGGCGCGCGCAGGACTGATCGGCGGTAGACACCCGACAGTAGAGGACGGCGCGCTGTCCCATTTGAACCCTCCCGGATCCATGGCCGGCAAACCCGCGTCCCGGCTAGGGTGGAGACCAGCCAAAACAGACTATACTCCAACTGGGACAGCTCCTCCATGCCGCGCCGTCGCCTCTTCACCGACGCTCAGATCACCGCCTTGTTTGCCCTGCCCACCGCCGAGGCCGACCTCATCCGCCACTACACCCTCGGCCCCGACGATCTGGCGGTCATCGCCCGGCGCCGACGACCACACAACCGTCTGGGCTTCGCCCTGCAGCTCTGCGCCCTGCGCTTTCCCGGTCGGCTGATCCGGCCCGGCGAACTGATCTCGCTGGTGATCGTCACATTCGTGGCGGAGCAGTTGGACATCGACCCGGGTGCCCTCGCCGACTATGCGACCCGCGCACCGACTCGTTACGATCAACTGGACGCGCTGCGCGACGCCTTCGGATTCTGCACCTTCACCCAACCCGATCACCGGGAACTCTCAACGTGGCTGGTGCCGATCGCCCTGGCGACGGTCAGCGCGATCCATGTCGCCGAAGCGCTGATGGCGGAGTTGCGGCGCCGCCGCATCGCCGCGCCGGGACCCACCACCGTCGAGCGCATGGTGGCCACCGCTCTCCTGCAGGCGGAACGCCATGCCGCCGCCAAGCTGAGCGGCACCTTGTCTCCTGAAAAGCGCACCGCGTTGGACGCGCTGCTCGACAACCATCCCGGAACCGCGGTCAGCTCCCTGGCCTGGGCCCGCCAGTCGCCCGGCGCGCCCGGTCATCGGTCCATGACGCGCCTGATCGATCAGCTCCGGCATCTGCGGCAGGTGGGGATCACCCCCACGGCGACCGACGGCATCCACGCCGACCGGGTCCGGCAACTCGCCCGCGAGGGGAGCCGCTTGACCGCCCAGCATCTCCGGGCGCTCGGCCCGCTCCGCCGGCATGCTGTCCTAATCGTGACAGTGCTCGACACGATTACCCGCCTCACCGACGAGGCCATCGGCCTCTTCGACCGGCTGATCGGGCGGATGTTCCGGCGGGCCGAGCGGCGCGCCTCGGCCAATCTGCAGAGCAACGCCCGGTCCCTGAATGACAAGGTGCGCCTGCTGACCAAACTCGGTGACGCGCTGTTCGAAGCCAGGGAAACCGGGGCTGACGCCTTCGCCGCAGTGGATAAGGTGATCCCCTGGGACCGGTTCGCCGAGGTCGTCGCGGAGGCGAAGGGGCTGATCAAGGACGACGGTCCGGACTAC
>JAEYYP010000278.1 GCA_023428425.1 Pseudomonadota bacterium | reverse complement strand
GCAGCGTGAACCCGCGGCCGTCGACCACAAGCTCGGCGCCCTGCTCGACGCCCGAATCGATGTAGCCGACGATCTTGTCGCGCTGGGCCTTGCTGACGATCGGGCCCATCTCTGCGTCCCTGTCGGTCGCGGGGCCGATCTTCAGCGCTTCGACGCGCGGCTTGAGCTTGGCCACCAGCGCGTCGGCGGTCTTGTCGCCCACGGGCACGGCGACGGAAATCGCCATGCAGCGCTCGCCGGCCGAGCCGTAGCCCGCGCCCATCAGCGCGTCCGCGGCCTGGTCCATGTCGGCGTCGGGCATGACGATCATGTGGTTCTTGGCGCCGCCGAGCGCCTGGACGCGCTTGCCCGCCTGCGTGCCGCGCCGATAGACATACTCGGCGATGGGCGTCGAGCCGACGAAGGACACGGCCTTGATGTCGGGATGATCGAGGATGGCGTCGACGGCCTCCTTGTCGCCGTGGATGACGTTGAGCACGCCTTCGGGCAGGCCGGCATCCATCATCAGCTGCCAGGCGAACATCGGGGCCGATGGATCGCGCTCCGACGGCTTGAGGATGAAGGTGTTCCCGCACGCAATGGCGTTGGGATACATCCACATTGGCACCATGGCCGGGAAGTTGAACGGCGTGATACCGGCGACGACGCCGAGCGGCTGCCGGTCGGAGTAGCTGTCGATCGAAGGACCGACATTGCGCGAGAACTCGCCCTTGAGGAGGTGCGGGATGCCGCAGGCGAAATCGACGCAATCGATGCCGCGCGCCAGCTCGCCCAGCGCATCGTCATGCACCTTGCCGTGCTCGCGCGAGATCAGGCGGGCCAGCTCGTCGGCGTTCTTCTCGAGCAGTTCCTTGAACTTGAACATCACCCGCGCGCGCTTCATCGGCGTGGTGTTGGCCCAGGCCGGTAACGCCTTTTTCGCGGCCGCGACGGCGGCGTTGATCTCGTCGTTGGTCGAGAGCGGCAACGTGGCGATGGCCTCGCCGGTCGCCGGATTGAACACCGGCTGGGTGCGTGCCGAAACGCTGGTTACGAGCTTGCCGCCAATGGCGTTCTGGATGGTGATCATGAAAGGCCTCCCCGCTGAGTTGGAACGTTCATTCTATCGTATAGAATATCCGTTCCATCCTACTCAAGCGTCTTCAGGATGGAGCCGAGCTTGCCGATCAGCTCGTCGATCTGCGCCTTGGAGATGATCAGCGGCGGGCTCATGGCGATGATGTCGCCGGTGGTGCGGATCAGGATGCCCTCCTCGTAGCCCTTCACGAAGGCGGAGAAGGCCCGCTTGGTCGGCGATCCGGCGATCGGCTCCAGTTCCACCGCGCCGATCAGGCCGAGGTTGCGAATGTCGATGACATGCGGAAGGCCCTTGAGCGAATGCAGTGCATCTTCCCAGTAGGACGCGAGTTCGGCGCCGCGGGTCAGCAGCCCCTCTTCCTTGTAGACTTCGAGCGTGGCGAGGCCGGTGGCCGCTGCGATCGGGTTCCCCGAGTAGGTGTACCCGTGGAAGAACTCGATCATGTGCTCGGGGCCCTGCATGAACGCGTCGTGGATTTCCGACGTGACCAGCACGGCGCCCATCGGGATGGTGCCGTTGGTGAGGCCCTTGGCACAGACGATCATGTCCGGCGTGACGCCGAAATAATCCGCCGCCAACGGCGTGCCGACGCGACCGAAGCCGGTGATCACTTCGTCGAAGATCAGCAGGATGCCATGCTTCCTGGTGATCTCGCGGAGCTTCTGCAGGTAGCCCTTGGGCGGAATGAGCACGCCGGTGGAACCGGCGACCGGCTCGACGATCACCGCCGCGATGGTCGAGGCGTCATGCAGGGTGACGATGCGCTCGAGCTCGGCTAGCAGGTCCGTGGCGCCCTCTTCGCGCTCGCCGCGGGTGAACTGGTTCTTGCCCGGCGTATGGGTGTGCGACATGTGGTCGACGCCGGTGAGCAGCGTGCCGAACATTTTGCGGTTGGTGACGATGCCACCCACCGAAATGCCGCCGAAGTTGACGCCGTGGTAGCCGCGCTCGCGCCCGATCAGCCGGAAGCGGCTGCCGTCGCCCTTCACCCGATGGTAGGCGATGGCGGTCTTGAGCGCTGTTTCGACCGACTCCGAACCCGAGTTGGTGTACATCACATGGTTGAGGCCTTCAGGCGCGATCTGCACCAGCGCGTTGGCCAGTTCGAACGCCTTGGGGTGACCCATCTGGAAGGCGGGTGCGTAGTCCATCTCGGCCGCCTGGCTGGCAATGGCCTCAACGATCCGCGGACGGCAGTGGCCGGCATTCACGCACCACAGGCCCGCCGTGCCGTCGAGCACCTGCCGGCCGTCCGAGGTGGTGTAGTGCATGTCCTTGGCGCCCACGAACATGCGGGGCGCCTTCTTGAACTGCCGGTTGGCGGTAAACGGCATCCAGAACGCGCTCAGGTCGTTCGGCGTGACATTGCGGCGGTCGGACACCTGTGGTCTCCCTACGTCTTTTTGTTGATGCGAAAGGTCAAGCTTATTTGGTCCTTGACCTTTGGACGTGATATCCAGAAATTTGACCAGTTGGAAAAAACGTTATCACTCCCATGCCGCCGATCAAGGTGAAAATGCTCGACTCCGGGGATGGTCCGGAGAGCGGCGCGGCTGCGCCCGCCGCTGCGGCGAAAGGCCCGGTGAAGCCGCGCGCCAAGCCGCTGACGCGCATCCAGCGCGAGAAGCAGGACGTGATCCTGGAGGCGGCGCTCGACGTGTTCTCCGAGAAGGGATTCCTCGGCGCCACCATCGACCAGATCGCCGAGGCGGCGGGGATGAGCAAGCCCAATCTGCTCTACTATTTCCCCCGCAAGGAGGAGATCTACAAGCGGCTGATGACCTCGATGCTCGACATCTGGCTGCAGCCGCTGCGCGAACTCGATTCGGTCGGCGATCCGGTACCCGAACTGCGCTCCTACATCCGCCGCAAGCTCGAGATGAGCCGTGACTTTCCGCGCCAGAGCCGGCTGTTCGCCGGTGAGATGCTGCAGGGCGGGCCGCGGATCGTCGATGTGCTGGAAGGTGACCTCAAGACGCTGGTCGACGAGAAGGCCAAGGTGCTCGAACGCTGGATGGAGCAGGGCAAGCTGCGCCGCACCGATCCATACCACCTGATCTTCTCGATCTGGGCGACGACCCAGCATTATGCCGATTTCGACGTGCAGGTCCGCGCCGTGCTCGGCCGCGATCGGGGCGGGGAGGGCCGCTTCGAGGATGCGGCGCGATTCCTCGAGACGCTGTTCATGCACGGAGTGTTGCCCGCCAAGGGGTGATGGCGCAGCGGTCCGGGTCGCCCGAATACGGGCGCGTGCGGCATTGTGTCTTGCTGCCTCGCCGCGTGCCGACTAGGGCTGTCGACGGACAACCGACGGAACCTGGATTGTGGGCGCGCTGCACGACGAGGCCATCTTCGCGCTGACCAACGCATCGGTCTGGCTCAGCAGGCCGGGATTTGCGCTCGGCACCGCCATCCGGCTCGGCCGCATTCCCGATTTCGCGCGCCCGCGTGGCCACAACGAGCTGATCCAGTGGCGGAAGCACTTCGACCGCAACCCGCTGTTCGGCATCTTCTGCGACAAGCTGGCGGCGCGTGACTGGGCCCGGGGCCGTCTTCCCGACCTGCGCTCGGCGGAGGTCTTGTGGGTCGGCACCGATGCCGCGGCATTGCCAGCGGCGTTGCTCGACGAGCACCATGTGGTCAAGTCGACCAGCGGCTCGGGGCGGAACTACTTTCCCGGCCACAGCCAATGGACCGAGGCGGAACGCCGCCGCCGACTGCGGCGCTGGCTGCGCCGCTCCAGCCGCCTGGGCGAGTGGGGCTATTCGCAGGTGCAGCCGAGGCTGTTCGTCGAACGCCTCATCGGCAACGGAAGCGGCATCGTCGACCTGACCCTGCGCTGCCATGACGGCGCGATCTCGATCGCTTTCGTCGCCACCCACTGGAAGTCGGACGGAGCGCGGGCCGCTTACGTCACCGCCGACGGAGAACTCATCGACCGACCGGTGGAGGGGGCGGCCCGACTTGCCGCCGATCCGTTGGCTCCCGGCGTGTTCGCCAGGGCAGCCGGTATGGCGCGCGCCCTGAGCGCCGGCCTCGACCAGGTCCGGGTCGATTTCATCGTCGACGGCGAGGAGATCTTTCTCGGCGAACTGACCGTCTACTCGGCTTCAGGCTTCGGCGATGAGGAGCGGGTCGGCGTCGGTCCCGCCATCGAGCGGGCGTGGCTGGCGGCGATCGGCAAGAGCTGGTTCCTCGGCACCCCGCAGCGCGGCCTGCGCGCCCGCTACGCCGAGGCGTTCCGCCGCTGGGTCCCGAAGCGCCTCGCCGAACTGGGCTAGAGCCCGCGCGCCATGCTAGAACGATTGGCCGGTGTCGGCTTCCCATTCCTCGCGGAACCCCCAAGGACCTTTCGGTCGCACCAAGCGGAAGTAGAAGTCATTGACCGCCTGGCGCGTTTCCTGATGTACAGACTTCTGGGACAGCTCGCCGCGCTCTGTGTAGAGCACTGCCCAGTCTCCTCCGGGTCCTGCAAGCAAACAAAGTTTGTCATTTACTTTACGCTCATCGCCCAGAATTCCTATATGATAGTCCTCCGGGGAAACACCGCTATTGACGAGCGCATATCTCAATAGGTCGATGGCCAGATCGTCGAATGGTTGATTGCTCATTTTACTTCTCGCAGATATCCGTCATCGATTAGGTCCTGAACACTCTTGTTCATCTTGTATTGTGTCCCGCCTCCTGGTTTGTCAAACCATGGTGCCGCCTCGCCTGCGGACGTCTCGATCGGCTTGAGGACTTCATATTGGGTCGGCGGCTTGCTGGCCGAACTGGGTGGTAACGCACGCTGGTCAAACGGCGTACCAGCAGGCGAAAGGTACTTGCCGTTCGGCGAACCATATCGGTCGATCCTCGTGCCGGGCTGCAGGGTAGTCTGCGTTGGAGGACCGTTGAAGCCGTCATTTGGCGGCCACCTTACGTCACCATTGGGCTCGACCCACTTGGGGTCTACCCCAAGCCTCTTGGCCGTCTGGGACTGGGCGGGGGTAGGGGCCGCTGCCGCCTTCGGCTTCGCGGCCGCCGCCTCCTCCTCGACCGGAAGCGGCCTCCGCACCTCCGGGTTGCGCGGTGCGCCGCGCCTCTCGACCGGCTTGGGTTTGTTCGGGCCCGTCTTGCGGGCCGCCATCCGGTGCAGCAAGACCGCGATTCCGACCTGGACGAGAGCGATGGCAGCGCGTGACAGGGCGTCCGACGCTTCCTCCAGGTCGTCCTCGTCCTTGGCGCTGTAGGTGACCGTCAGGAACGCGACGACATCGCCGATCGCCGCCACCGCGGCTTTGCCCCCTTCCCAGTAGGCCCATGCCAGGAGGGCAACAGTCGCCGCTGCGCCGACGCCGAGGCCATAGGCAACTACCATGCCGCCAGCGATCAGCGCCATCATCGCCAGGCTTTCCGACGTCAGCAGCTCCTTGAGCGCCCGTCCTGCCTCCCCGGGCGTCTTGTCGATTGCCCGGCTGACCACTTCCATGAAGCGGTCCTCGAGTTCCATATTTGCGACGTCAAGCTTCGCCGGGCGAACGATCCCAGTGGCGGACGTCGTCCGAAGCGCCTGCTGGCCGCGCATCGTCACGGGGCTGATCGGTGTCGTCGGCTTGGCTGTCGCGCCGGGCATCACCGGGGGAACCGCAGGCGTTCTCGGAGGGGGGGCGACCTGCGACGCCGCTGCCTCTACCCGCGCCTGCGCCGTGTGAGCGTCGCCCAGCGTGAGCAGCAGCCCGCAGAGCCGACCGCTCTCGATTTCGGACTGCACGGCGGTCACCAGCTGTGCATCGGTAAGGCGACCGATCTGGAGGTGATCGAGGGCTCGCGCGCAGAAGCGGCGCAAAGCCACCGGATCGCCGCGGAGCGACAGCACCCGATGGAGTCGGGTGTCGCCCGGACCCAGACGGTGCTTCCTGATGGCAGCCGGCACAGCCACGGACCTTGCGACCCACAGCACGTCCTGCCCGACTCTCAGCTCGAGATGGTCGAAGTAATCCATGGGGGGTCGCGGTGCTGCCCAAGCCTATACTTGCCCGCGGCAAGACTAGCGGGCGACCTGACGATACGCAATCACCGCTGGACGCTTGTAGTTGGCCGGCGGCTCAAGCCGCCATGGCGAACCCGGTGCGGTCGCGCTTGGCGCGATAAAGGGCGGTGTCGGCCGCGACCAGCAGGGCATTCCCGCTGGTGCCCTCCGCCGGGGCAACCGCGATACCGATACTGACCTTGATCTGAACCGTTTGCGCCCCCAGGCCGATCGGTGCGGCAAGGGCCGCCTCGATCGCGTGTGCCAGCTGCTGCAACCCGTCGCGCGGGCCAGGCGCAGCGCGCAACACCACGAACTCGTCGCCACCCAGTCGCACCAGCAGGTCATCCGGCTCGACGAGGCCCGTCAGCCGCTGCGCCACCGTTCTGAGTACGTCGTCGCCGGCGCCGTGGCCGAGCGTGTCGTTGACCTGCTTGAACCCATCGAGATCGAGGTAGAACAGCGCCAGTTCGCCCGCGTCCTCGTCAAGCATGCGCTCGATGCCGTCGTCGAAGGCCAGGCGGTTGCCGAGGCCGGTCAGGGGGTCGCGCATGGCAAGGGCCTGGGCCTGGGCCCGACGGCCTTCCAGTTCGCGTGCGAGGAGGTAGAGCCGCCGCATCAGGAAGGCGATGCCGAGCATGAAGATCAGCGACGTAGCGGCGCGCATGGGGGCCAGTTGCGCAAACAGCTCCGAGCCGAGGCGCTTCGGGGTCCAGACAAGCATGGCGGTGCTGCCGGGGATCGGCACGGCGAGTTCGCTGTCCCCGACCATCGAAGCGTCGGCGATGCGAGCGTCGGCGAGACCGTAGCCGGCAAGTCTTTGGGCGCGCTGGGGATCGGCGTCTTCGGTGGTTGTCAGCAGGGTGTTGGCCGCAAGGTGCGCCTGGGCTGTCTCGTACTCGGCCACGACGTCATTGATCTGCGCCATGGCATAGACCGTGCCCGCGAGCACCGTGAATGCGAGCAGCAGGATCGCAACGGCGCTATAGGCGAGCAAACGCCGGGCGCTCGGCAGCGCATCCGCCTCTTTCTGCCATCTTGTCTGTTCCGCAGCTACCGCAACTGCCCGCGGTGCCGCAAGAAAGTGACGCATTCCCGTGCCCCCACTTCGCGCGGCGAACGCTAGGGCAGCAGACCTTTGCCAATTCTTACCCCGACCTCACCCAAATGGGTGATGGTTGATGCGATCTTACGGTTCCGCAGGTGCTCAGGCGGTGGCTTCAGCGGCTTTCCGCGCGAGGCGGGCCTTGATGCTGTCGACGTCGGCCCGCGGCGTCGCGGCGAAAAGGGCCTTGGTGTAGGGGTGTTCGGGCGAGGCGAAGACCTTGTCGCGCGAGCCGAACTCCACCGCCTCGCCGAGGTACATCACCATTACGTCATCGGCGATGTATTTCACTACCGACAGGTCGTGGCTGATGAACACGTAGGTGAGACCGAACTCGTCCTGCAGGTCGGCGAGCAGGTTGAGGATCTGCGCCTGGACCGAAAGGTCGAGCGCCGACACCGGCTCGTCGAGGACGAGGAGCGATGGCCTGAGGATGATGGCGCGGGCGATGGCGATGCGCTGCCGCTGGCCGCCCGAGAACATGTGTGGGTAGCGGCCGAAATGCTCGGCCTGGAGCCCGACCTTGAGCAGCATCTCCATGGCCAGGTCGCGTCGCTCGCCGGCCGGCATGTCGGTGTTGAGGAGCAGCGGCTCCATCAGCACGTCGCCGATCTTCTGACGGGGGTTGAGCGAGCCATAGGGGTTCTGGAACACGATCTGCACCTTGCGGCGCAGGTCTCGCGTCACGCCGTGGGCGACGTCGACCGGGACGCCATCCATCAGCAGTTCGCCGGCCGTCTGCCGGTCGATGAGCGTCAGGATGCGGGCGAGGGTCGACTTGCCGGAGCCACTTTCGCCGACGATCGCCAGCGTCTTGCCCTGCTCGAGGGTGAACGAGATGTCGCGGACCGCGTGCACTGTACGGCCGCCGCCGAACAGGCTGCCACCGACGTGGTAGTCGCGGACGAGATTGCGGGCTTCGAGGACGGGCGCCATCAGATTGCGAGCTCCTCGGGGTTGAAGCCGGAGACCGTGGGCAGTCGGTCGCCCGTGGCGTTCTCGGGCAGGGCGGCGAGCAGCGCGCGGGTATAGGGCGACTTCGGCGCGGTGAAGAGCTCGAGCACGCCCGCCTCCTCCATCTTGCGGCCCTTGTACTGCACCACCACGCGGTCGGCGGTTTCTGCGACGACACCGATATTGTGGGTGATCATGATGAGGCCCATGCCGTGCTCGGCCTGGAGGCGGACGAGAAGATCGAGGATCTGCTTCTGGATGGTGACGTCGAGCGCCGTGGTCGGCTCGTCGGCGATCAGCAGCTTGGGGTTGCACGCAATCGCCATGGCGATCATCACGCGCTGGTTCTGCCCGCCCGACATCTGGTGCGGGAACGAATTGAGTCGCGCCTTGGGGTCGGGAATGCCGACCTGTTCGAATAGCTCGATCGCCCGCCGCCGCCGCGCCGCCTTGTCCATGCCGAGGTGGAAGCGCAGCACCTCCTCGATCTGGAAGCCGACGGTGAAGCAGGGGTTGAGCGAGGTCATCGGCTCCTGGAAGATCATCGCCACGTCCTTGCCGATGATCTTCCGGCGCTCTTCTGGCGTGATGGTGAGGAGATCGTGGCCATCGAAGCTGAGCCGGTCGGCGGTGACGGTCGCCGTGTCGGGCAGGAGGCCCATGACGGAGAGCATCGCCACCGACTTGCCCGAGCCGGATTCGCCGACGATCGCCAGCACTTCGCGCGCATCGACGCTGAGGTCGATGCCGCGCACGGCATGGAAGGTGCCGACCGAGGTCTCGAACGAGACGGTGAGGTTTTTGACTTCGAGCAGGGGCATGGCGTCAACGTTGTTTTCGGTCGCAAATGCGACCATATTGGTTGCAGTTGTTCATGTCTCGCGTGGGCCATCGGCCCGATAAGGTAACATCTATCATGGCGAACTGGTTTGGCCCGAAGCCGAAGCCTGCCCCCCGTCCGGTTCCGGCGCCCCCGCCCCCGAAAGCGGGGTCAACTGGTCCCCGGCCGGGCTACTGATCCCGAGTGAGTTTTCGATGACGATCAGTGCCCGCTGAGCTAGTCCCTCAAGCCGGCCGATCATTTCCAGGTAGTCCGTGTACATCGAGAGCTGTCGCTCGGCCGGCAACTGAGCGAAGCTGGCGGCGCGCATATCGGCGGCGAAGCGGTCAGCAGTTTGCCGAAGTCGCTCGTAGCTGACGACAGGTCCGATAACTTCGCCCGGCAGGATGTGAATTTCCTTCACGACGGCGTCGAATATGACGTTCGTCGCCAGATGCGGCACCAGGACGGTGTAGTGCGGATCGGAGGCGTATTTTTCCCGGACCACGCGCAACAGGTCGTCACGGTCAAAGACGCTCATACTCAGTAGATCGCTTGCGATTTCGGCTCGAAGTGCCACTTGGAAATCGTTGACCTTTTCGTCCCGACGGAGTTGCTCAAGCCGCCGTGACTGACGGAACGTCACGAACCAGCCTGCGGCGTTGACGAGGCCCGAGACAATTGCCGCGACAATGACCGGACCAAGCCACAGCTCGAAAGACATCGCCGTCAGCTCCGCTTGAGCTTGGGGTCGAGGGCGTCGCGGAGGCCGTCGCCGATCAGGTTGATGGCGAGGACGGTGACGAGGATGGCGAGGCCGGGAATGGTGATGACCCACCAGGCGCGCAGGATGAATTCGCGCGCATCGGCCAGCATCGTGCCCCATTCGGGCGTCGGCGGCTGGGCGCCGAGGCCGAGAAAGCCGAGCGCCGCCGCATCGAGGATGGCGCTCGAGAACGACAGCGTCGCCTGCACGATCAGCGGGCCGAGGCAGTTCGGCAGGATGGTCACCAGCATCAGCCGGATGTGGCTCGCGCCGGCGACCTTGGCCGACACCACGTACTCGCGACTCTTCTCGGCGATCACCGCAGCGCGGGTGAGGCGCGCGAAGTGCGGCTGCAGCACGAGCGCAATGGCAAGCATGGCGTTGAACAGGCCCGGCCCGATCACCGTCACCAGCACCAGGGCGAGCAGCAGCGAGGGAAAGGCGAGGATGATGTCCATCACCCGCATGATCAGGGTATCGACCCAGCCACGGAAATAGCCGGCCAGCAGCCCCAGGATGATGCCGCCGGTGAGCGAAATGGCCACAACAACCGCACCGATGAGCAGCGAGTAGCGCGCGCCGTGCATGAGGCGGGAGAGGATATCGCGCCCGATGGCGTCGGTGCCGAAGGGGAAGCGCGCATCGCCCCCCTCCTGCCAGGCCGGCGGCACGAGGAAGGAGCCGTTGTAGATCCTGGCTGGGTCGTGTGGCGCGATCCACGGCGAGAACAGCGCGACCAGCACCAGCAGGACGAACATCAGGAGGCCGATGACGGCCCCGATGTTCTGGCTGAAATAGTACCAGAACTCGCGCAGGCCCGAGAGGCCGCGGGCAGGCGTGGCGGGGGCGGCGGGGGTGACGGACATGGCGCGCTCCCTCAGTTGTGCCGGATGCGCGGATTGATCACCGCGTAGAGCAGGTCGACGATGAGGTTCACCGCCATGATGATGAGGGCGATGAGCAGCAGGCCCGATTGCACGACGAAGTAGTCGCGCTTGTTCACCGCCTCGATCATCCACTTGCCGATGCCCGGCCACGAGAAGATCGTCTCGGTGAGGATGGCGCCCGCCATCAGCAGCCCGACCTGCAGGCCGATGGTGGTGATGACTGGGATGAGGGCGTTGCGCAGGGCGTGGATGCCGATGACGCGGCGCGGCTTGAGGCCCTTGGCCTTGGCGGTGCGGACGTAGTCCTCGCCCAGCACTTCGAGCATCGCCGAGCGCGTCTGGCGCGCGATGACGGCGAGCGGAATGGTGGCGAGCACCACCGTGGGCAGGATCAGATAGTGCACAGCTGACTGGAAGGCGCCTTTCTGGCCCGACAGCAGGCTGTCGATCAGCATGAAGCCGGTGACCGGCTGGAAGAAATAGTTGAGCGCGATGCGACCCGAGACCGGGGTCCAGTGCAGCATGCCCGAGAACAGGATGATGAGGAGCATGCCCCACCAGAAGATCGGCATCGAGTAGCCGACGAGGGCAGTGCCCATCGTGGCCTGGTCGACCCAGGTGCCGCGCTTAACCGCGGCGAGGATGCCGGCGGGAATGCCGATGATGGTGGCGAGGAACATGGCGCAGAGCGACAGCTCGACGGTCGCCGGGAAGCGCGCGAAGAACTCCTGCGTCACCGGGCGCTTGGACGCGAACGAGACACCGAAGTCGCCGCGCAGGACATTGCCTAGATAGGAGAAATACTGTTCCCACAGCGGTCGGTCGAAGCCGAGCCGCGCCATGACCTCGGCGTGCCGCTCGGGTGAGACCCCGCGCTCGCCGGCCAGCACCTGCACCGGGTCGCCCGGCAGGATGCGGATGAACAGGAAGGCGACGATGGTCACCCCGATGAAGGTCGGGATGAGCAGAGCCAGCCGGTAGAGAATATATCGCAGCATGTGTGCCCTATGCGGTGGACCGCGCGAACGCATCGGCGGTGGGCGACGCCCGCGGGGCGCCGTCGGCGACCTCCTTAGGGCGAGAACCGGGGAGACCGCAAATGGAGGCGGGGGG
>JAEYYP010000036.1 GCA_023428425.1 Pseudomonadota bacterium | reverse complement strand
AACACGCTCGGCGTGCCGGCGACGGTGAAGACCTATTCGAACCAGCGGGAGGCGCTCGACGGCACCAACTTCGTCGTCGTGTGCTTCCAGATCGGCGGCTACGAGCCTTCGACGGTGGTCGATTTCGAGGTGCCCAAAAAGTACAACCTGCGCCAGACGATCGCCGACACGCTGGGCGTCGGCGGCATCATGCGCGGGTTACGCACGGTGCCGCACTTGTGGAGCATCTGCGAGGACATGCTGCAGGTGGCGCCCGAGGCGATCATGCTGCAATACGTCAACCCGATGGCGATCAACACCTGGGCGATCGCCGAGAAGTATCCCACCATCAAGCAGGTCGGACTCTGCCACTCAGTGCAGGGCACTGCGCATGAACTCGCGCACGATCTCGGCATTCCCTACGACGAGATCCGGTATCGCGCCGCCGGCATCAACCACATGGCCTTCTACCTGAAGTTCGAGCATCGGCAGGCCGACGGCAGCTACCGCGACCTCTACCCCGCTCTGGTGCGCGGCTACCGCGAGGGCAGGGCACCCAAGCCGACCTGGAACCCGCGCTGCCCGAACAAGGTGCGCTACGAGATGCTGACGCGGCTCGGCTATTTCGTGACGGAAAGCTCGGAGCACTTCGCCGAATACACGCCCTACTTCATCAAGGAGGGGCGACCCGACCTGATCGAGGAGTTCGGCATTCCGCTCGATGAATACCCCAAGCGCTGCATCGAGCAGATCGAGGACTGGAAAGTGACCTCGGAAAAGTATCGGCACGCCGACAAGATCAGCGTGAAGGCCTCAAAAGAATATGCGTCGGAGATCGTCAACGCGGTCTGGACCGGCGAGCCGGGGGTGATCTACGGCAACGTGCGGAACAACGGCGTCATCACCTCGCTGCCGAATAATGCGGCGGTGGAAGTGCCATGTCTCGTTGACGCCTCCGGAATTCAGCCGACCTATATCGGTACGCTCCCACCGCAGCTGACGGCACTGATGCGCACCAATATCAACGTGCAGGAACTGACCGTAGCGGCGTTGATGACCGAGAACCGCGAGCACCTCTACCACGCGGCCATGCTCGACCCGCACACCGCCGCGGAGCTCGATCTCGGGCAAATCTGGAACCTCGTGGACGACCTGTTGCTCGCTCACGGTACCTGGATCCCCGAATGGGCGCGTCCTGCACCGAAGCAGAAGGTGGCGTGACAGTGGATGCGGGGCGGCCTCTGTCGCCCCGCGCCTACCCGATCCGATACACCCGCTCGGCGTTGCGGAAGAACAGCTTCTCCTGCTCATCCTGAGTTGCGTGCGCGACGATCTCGCGGCTGGCGTTGACCCAGCTGGTGAGGCTGCCGAACAGCGTCACCACCGGATGGTCGCTCCCCCACACGACGCGGTCCCAGCCGAACTTCTCGATCACGAACTCGACGTAGGGGCGCAACTGGTCCACCGTCCAGTCCTCGGTGACGTTGGCGAGGATGCCACACACCTTGCACACCACGTTCGGCATCGCCGCGATCAGCTCCATGCGGGTCGTCCAGCTCTCCCATTCGCCGGCGCCGATCTTGGGATTGCCGCAGTGGTCGAGGATGAACTGCACCTCGGGACAGGCGGCGACCAGTGGTTCGACGATCTGCAATTCATGGCTTTTGGCGCAGATGTCGAAGGTCATGTCGAACTTCGGGAGCAACCGCAGGTTGGCGCGGAAGGTCTCGGTCTGGCTCATCTCGGCCGGCTGGCCCTGTATAAGGCGCCGAATGCCCTTCACGCCACCTAGCGCAGCCAGCGCCTCGAGCTGGCGCTCGAAATCGGCGTGCTCGGGACGGGCATTGGCGATGGCGCCGACGATCCGGTCCAGCCCCAGCACAAAACGGCTCTCGTCGACGATCTGCGGTTCGCTCACGTCGACCTCCATGTGGAGGGCTGCCTCGATGCCGAGAGGCTCCGCCTCGGCCCAGTAGGCTTCAACCGGCCAGTCGCGGTTGATCTTGGGCTCACCCGCCAGCCACTTGTACTCGAACCGGTCCTGATAGATGAGGTGCAGGTGCGTATCGACAATGCGCATGAAAATCAGCCGTTTAGGGTCCACTCGCCGGTCATGTTAGCGGTGTGGTCGCGCCGGCGGTAGTCCAAACGAAGAGAGGCGCCCCGAAGGGCGCCTCTCGACGTTCGATCCGGATGAACGGATCAGAAGCTCCAGAGCAGGCCGACGGTGGCGCGGGCGCCATCGAAGGTGTCGCCGCCATCGTCGTAGCCGATGCCGAGGATGTCGCCACGGATCGACATGTCGTCGGTAACCTTGAACTCGGCGCCGACGCCGAGGGCGAACTCGGCGTAGTCGTCGTTCTCTTCCCAGACGTAGCCGACACCACCGGTGGCGTAGACGGCGACGTTCTCGGTGACGACGAAGCCGAGCTTGGCGAGGGCGAGGATCTCACCGGCCGCGTCGAAGTCGTCGTTCTCGAAGTAGTAGTTGCCCTGCAGTTCGACGCCAGCCAGCAGCGGGGCAGCGGCGAAATTGTAGCCGACGACGCCACCGATCATGACCTGCGTGTCATCGCCATCTTCGAAGTAACCGCCCAGCTGCACGCCGGCATAGAGGCCTTCGAAACCGACACCAGCCGATTCAACGATCGGCATCGGGGTCTCGGGGATGTAGAGGTCGGCGGCCATGGTGGCCGAACCCGTCAGCGCGACGGCTGCGGTAGCAAGGGCGAGCTTGCGGATCATAGAAGTCTCCATACAGAATCAAAAGTGGTCTGACGCTTGGGTCAATATCGCCGTCGCGACGGTCCGAACAACCGGACGAAGTCGCTTCGCCACGGCCGTGTTGCCGTATAGGCACAGGTGCGATCGTCTGGTCAGGTCAGCACATTCAAAGCCTTACCGACATTCCGGTTCGCACGCTTTCGTCCGCTGCAAGGCAGACGCGCAGGGATTGCACGGCATCGGACATGTGACGCGTGAGGTCCAGATCCTCGACGATCGCGCGGTAGACATATTCCTGCTCGCGCGCGCAGAGCGCATCGTGCCCGGGCTCGCCCGCCATCGAGATGAACTCGTCCGGGGCAGCGAACCGGCCTTCGCGGTCAAGCGCCGCGCGGTGCACCTTGATCTGGTCGGTGCGGGTATGAACGTCGAGTTCGTCCGATTTCGCGCCCGGCTCCATGACGATCGACACTGAGCCGTTAGGACTCATCACGTCCTTCACGAAGAACGCCGTGTCCGAGACCATCGGCCCCCACGCCGCTTCGTACCAGCCGACGGAGCCGTCTGCGAACAGCACCTGCAGCGCGCCATAGTTGTACATGTCGGGCGCCACCTCACTGCTCAGTCGCACGCCCATGCCGCGCACCTCCACCGGAAGTGCGTCGGTGATCTGGCACATGACGTCGACATAGTGAACGCCGCAATCCACGATCGGCGAGGTGGTCTGCATCAGCTGCTTGTGCGTCGCCCAGGTCAGCCCGCTCGATTGCTGATTGAGGTTGAGTCGGAAGGCATAGGGACCGCCGAGTTTCCGCGCCTCTTCAATGAAGCGAACCCAGCTCGGATGGTGCCGGAGAATGTAGCCGACGACGAGCTTGCGGCCGTGGGCCTTTGCCGCCGCTACCACCCGCTCCGCGTCCGCCACGGTGGTCGCCAGTGGCTTCTCGATGAACACGTGGGCGCCTTGTTCGATGGCCATTTCCGCGTAGTCGGCGTGACTGTCGGAATAGGTGTTGATCGAGACGAGGTCCGGTTGCAGCTCGCGCAGCGCCCGCTCGTAATCGGCCATCACCGGATAACCCGACAGCTCATCGCTCAGCGTCGGAGGCCGTCGGTTGACGAGCCCGACGATCTCGAAGCCCGGGTGACGATGATAGGCCAGTGCGTGGCTGCGCCCCATGTTTCCAAGCCCGACCACCAGCACCCGCACAACCATGACATCCTCCAGATCCATCTATGCGACGCTTGTAGCAGGTGGATGCCGGCTGCGCCTCACGAAGTCCAACCAGATACCACTTCGCTGCACCGTGCGGCTCTCTTGGCAAATGGTCTTTTATTGGTATTATCGAGTGAATGCGTTACAAGGTTTCCATGGCTGACTCGCAGGCCGCCTTGTTCGGCCCCGACCCCGTGATCCTGCCGCAGGGCGGCCCGCTCTACCTCCAGCTGAAGCGCTGGATCGAGGATGCTGTGGCGCGTGGCGCGATCAAGCCCGGTGACGCGCTCCCTTCCGAGCGAGACCTGGCGAGCAAGGTCGATGTTTCGCGCGTGACCGTGCGCAAGGCAGTCCAGTACCTCGTGCGCGACGGCATTCTGGTACAGCGGCATGGCTCCGGCACGTTCGTTGCGCCGCAGCCCAGCCGGGTCGAACAGTCGCTCGGCCAGCTCACGAGCTTCGCCGAAGACATGGCACGTCGCGGGCTGCCGCTGCGCTCGGTGCTTCTTGATCGGGGCATCCATGATCCATCGCCCGAGGAAACAATGGCGCTCGGCCTGTCGCCCGGCGACCGGGTGTCCAGGATCGGACGGCTCCGCATTTCGGGCGATACGCCTCTCGCCATCGAGCGCGCCAGTATTTCTGCCGACATCCTGCCCGATCCGGCGCTGGTGTCGGACTCGCTCTATGCCCAGCTCGACCGCAGCGGCAACCGCCCGGTCCGAGCCATCCAGCGCATCCGCGCCGCCAATCTGAATGAGGCGGACGCGAAGCTGCTGGAGATTTCCATCGGCGCCGCTGCTCTCCATATCGAGCGCGTCGGCTACCTCGCTTCCGGTCGTGTCGTGGAGTTCACGCGCTCGGTCTATCGTGGTGACACTTATGATTTTGTCGCTGAACTCCGCGTCGGCGAAGGAGCGCGTACATGACGACCCAGAACGCTACCCACATGCGGCAGGAGATCGAGGAGATCCCGGCCGCTATCTCCCGCCTGCTGCGAGAGGGCAGGGATGATCTCGCTTCCGCGGGTGCTGCACTGCGCGGGCGAGACCCGGCCGCCATCGTCACCATTGCCCGTGGCTCGTCAGACCACGCTTCGGCCTTCCTGAAATACGCGATCGAACTCCTCGCCGGCGTGCCTGTGGCCTCAGTGGGCCCGTCGATCGTTTCGATCTACGGTCGCGAACTGAAGCTCGGTCGCACTGCGGCTATCTCGATCAGCCAGTCCGGCAAGAGCCCCGATATCGTCGCCATGACCGAGTCCGCCCGTCGGTCGGGTGCGCTCACCTTCGCGCTCACCAACACCATCGGCTCGCCGCTCGCGGCCACGGCTGAACACACGATTGCGCTTCGCTCGGGAGAGGAGAAGTCCGTCGCCGCCACCAAGACGTTCGTCGCTTCCATCGTGGCCGGGCTCGGCATTGTCGGAAACTGGTTGGACGACAAGGCCCTGCTGGCTGCGCTTGAATCACTTCCCGAACTGCTGGAGCAGGCGGTCCACGTCGACTGGTCGCCGCTGTTCGGCGCGCTCGACCAGCACGACTCCCTCTATGTGCTCGGCCGCGGCCCGGCGCTGGCCATCGCCAGCGAGGCTGCCCTGAAGTTCAAGGAAACCTGCGGCATGCCCGCCGAGGCCTACAGCGCCGCCGAGGTGCTGCACGGCCCGGCCCGGATCGTCGAACGCCACTTCCCCGTCCTCGCGCTCGCGTCCCGCGACGCCGCGGAGGCCTCGGTCGCCGAGATCGCCGAGCGCCTTGCCGGGCAGGGCGCCCGCACCTTCATTACCTCGGTCAATGCCCAGAAAGCCGAGCGGCTGCCTTTCGCCGCCAGCGGCCACCCCTTGACCGACGCACTGGCGCTGATCGTCACGTTCTACGCCTTCGTCGAAGCCCTGAGCCGCCGCCGCGGCTTCAATCCGGATCAGCCCCCCCACCTCAAGAAAGTCACGGAAACGATCTAGGTCCCGCACCTCGATCGACCCTCGACTGCAACGGAGCCTGCCATGACCAAGACCGCCATCACCGGCGCCCGCATCTTCGACGGCGCCACCTGGCATGAGCGCTCGGCGCTCGTGATCAACGATGGCGTCGTCGAGGGACTGATTGCCGCCGACTCGCCTACCGACGCCACGCGTATCGTCGCCGATGGCGCCATGATCGTGCCGGGCTTCGTCGATCTGCAGGTCAATGGCGGCGGTGGGGCGCTGCTCAACCTGACGCCGACGCTCGATGCGATCCGCACGATCTGCACCAACTATGCGCAGTTCGGCACCACCGCGCTGCTCCCCACGCTGATCACCGACACGCCGGAAAAGAACGTCCTGGCGATAGCGGCCGGAGCCGAAGCCGTAGCCGAAGATGTGCCCGGCTTCCTTGGGCTCCATATCGAGGGGCCGCACCTCGCCGTCTCCCGCAAGGGCGCCCACGATCCGAAGCTGATTCGGCCGATGGAGGAAGCCGACCTGCAGCGCTTCCTGGATGCGCGCAGGAGGCTGCCGAACCTGCTTGTTACCGTTGCCGTCGAAGCCGCTGATCCGACTCAGATTTCCCGCCTCGCCGAGGCCGGCATCGTCGTCTCCATCGGTCACTCGGACGGCACCTACGCCCAGGTGCAGGCGGCGGTCGCGGCGGGCGCGCGCATGGTCACCCACCTGTTCAATGCCCAGAGCCAGATCGGCAACCGCGAACCCGGCATCGTCGGCGCCGCTCTCGACATCGGCGCCATCAGTGCGGGGCTCATTGCCGACGGCATCCACGTGCACCCGACCTCGATCGGCATCGCGTTGCGTTCGAAGCGCGGGCCCGGCCAGGTCTTCCTCGTCACAGACGCCATGTCGCCGACAGGCACCGACTGGACGGAGTTCGTCCTCACCGGCCAGACCGTCTACCGCAAGGATGGTGCCCTGCGCCTCGCGGACGGCACACTGGCCGGCGCCGACCTGACGATGATCGACGCGGTGCGATATGTGCATCGCACAATTGGCGTGCCCTTCGACGAAGCGCTGCGCATGGCATCGCTCTACCCGGCGCAGGCGCTCGGGGTGAGCGCATCGCACGGACACCTCAATCGCGGTGCCCGCGCGGATTTCGCCGTACTTAGTGACGACCTCGACATCCGCTCGACCTGGATCGGCGGAAGCAAGGTGTTCGGCTGATCGGTCAGCCGCGGCCGATATACGGCATGTTGGTCGCCATCACCGTCATGAACTGCACGTTCGCCTCGAGCGGCAGCCCGGACATGTAGAGCACGGCGTCGACGACGTGCTGAACATCGAAGGTCGGCTCGGGCACCATCGTGCCATTGGCCTGAAGCGACCCGGAGGTCATCTTCGAGGTCATGTCGGTTGCCGTATTGCCGATGTCGATCTGCCCGCAGGCGATGCTGAACGCCCGGCCATCCAGCGAGATCGCCTTGGTCAGCCCGGTGATCGCATGCTTGGTCGCCGTGTACGCGGCCGCGCCCGGCCGCGGCACATAGGCAGAGATCGAGCCGTTATTGATGATGCGTCCGCCCTGCGGTTGCTGGTCGCGCATAGCGCGGAACGCCTCGCGCGCTACATAGAAGGCGCCGTTCAGGTTGACGTCGACCATGCGTTTCCACGTCTCTATGTCCATGTCGCCGAAGGTCATCTGCGGCGCGAACATGCCGGCATTGTTGAACACGACGTCGACACGGCCGAGCTTGGCCTTGAGGTCCGCGAAGTAGTGGTGCACGGCGGCCGGGTCCGAGACGTCGCATGGCCCGGAATACGCGGCGCCCGAAAGCTCGGCAGTCCGCTTCAGTTCGTCCTCGCGCCGGCCGAGAATGGCCACGCGATATCCCGCCTTGCCCAGTCCGATCGCCGTGGCGCGTCCGATACCGGACGTTGCGCCGGTTACCAGTGCGACTTTGGGTTCCGTCATTTTTGCGTCATCCACCCTTGTTTGTGTCCATATGCTGGCTTACCTGCGTCAGGCGCAAGGCAGCCTCCTCTTTTCTTTTTTGGCAATTTTCCATGCCCCGACCGTCGCGGCCGCGTCCCCCCGCGGGGAATTCTCAGGTCATATCCGACCTGCTGAGCAAGGGGTTAGCCCTACATCAGTCTGGCAGGGGCAGGGACGCCGGGGCCCACTACGAGCGTGTGCTGAAGCTTGATCCTGCCCAACCGGCCGCCAATCACCTGCTGGGACTGGTGCGACTCTCCGATGGCAGGGCCGACGAGGCCGTAACTCTTATCTCGCGGGCCTTGCAGGGCAATCCGACGGACCCGCAGTACCACTGCAATCTTGGCGTGGCGCTCAACGCTGCGGGCCAGCCCGAGAGGGCCATCGGCGCCTTCGAACAGGCGATCGCGCTGAAGCCCGGCTATGCCGAGGCCTATTCCAACAAGGGGATGGCGCTGCGGTCGCTCAAGCGCTTCGGCGAAGCGGCCGACATCTATCGGCAGGCAGTGCGCCTCAAGCCGTCCGAGGCGGGCTTCCACTTCAATCTGGCAAACGCCCTGCGGGATGCCGGGCACCTGTTCGATGCCGAGTCGGCCTATCGCCGGGCCGTTCACCTCAGGCCGCGCTACACTGCAGCGATCATCGGCCTCGCCACCGCGCTCGACAACGAGGGGAGGGCCCCCGAAGTGCTGGAACTCCTCGACCGTGCGATCGAGGAGCAACCTGGCGAGGCGAGGCTCCATCTGCGTCGCGGTCGTGCGCTCTACCACATGCGCGAGCTGCCCGAGGCCGCCGCCGCCTATCGTCGTGCGATCGAACTCGACCCAAGGCTCGGCGAAGCCCATCTCCACCTCTCCTATATGGTGCGGCACGAAACGCGCGATTCCGAAGTCGAGGCAGCGGTTCGGCTATCCGCGGACGAATCTGCCGCGGAAGAGGCGCGCATCTTTGCCGGCTTCGCGGCCGGCAAGGCGCTGGCCGATCTCGAGGACCACGAGTCGTCGATCGCCCACTTCATGGCTGCAAACCGCCTCAGCCGGTCCGACGCCTTGCCGGCCGACCGCGCGGCCGCCGAGCTTGCGCGCGACGTACAAGGCTTTGAGGCTCTCTCGGCGCTTCCATCCACAGGCGGATTCCATGAGGCGACTCCGATTTTCGTCGTTGGCCTCCCGCGTTCGGGCAAGACGACCGTGGAGACGATTCTCGATCGGCATCCGGCGGTGGAAGGCGTGGGGGAACTCCCCACCCTCGCTCGCCTCGTCGGCGAACTGAAGAGCGAGATCGGCGACATGCCGATCTCTGAGGTTCCGCCGGATCGTTTCACCGAACTTGGCCGTGCCTACATGCGTGAGGCGCAGAGTCTCGCGAGCCTGGGTGCGCGCATCGTCGACACGATGCCATCCAACTACCGCCACATCGGCTTCATCCGGCTGGCCTTGCCGAACGCCAGAATCATCAGGCCGCTGCGCTCTGCTCCTGAGCATATCGTCGCCGTCTTCGAGAAGTACCTCACCTCCAATGGCTATGAGTGGTCGAGCGATATCGATGCGCTGAAGGCGTATCATGCGGCCTTCGAGGCCCAGATGGCCGCCTGGCACAGGTTGCTGCCCGGCGGCATCTACGAGATCGACCTGCTGAAGCTGCGCGAGGACCGTCACGGCGAAGTCGGCCGGCTGCTGTCGTTCTGCGGTCTGGAATGGTCGGAAGCCTGCCTGGGCGAGGCGCGTTCCGAGCCTCAGATCGGCGACTGGCCGGTCGAGCGGATTCTCCGCAACCGCGATGCACACCATGCGGCATGGCGCCTGATCCGGCCCGACCTCTGGGACTAGCCCGCCGGTTCCCGCGCCGATCTCCCCTCTATCCTGCGCTTCAGGCCCTCTCAGCCCTCGCCGTGGTAACCCCGCGTTTACGCCCCTTAACAGGTCGTAACGGCCGTTGTGTTGAATCTGCAACAGGCTTGCTGCAACCACCCTGGCGATGCCCCATTTCGGCCATTCTGCGATTGCGCCTCTGCCGGGCCTGCGTAGAGTGGGTCTTGCGAATCCATGCATGGGATCGTTTGTGGGTCGCAGACGCGACGGCAACACACACAAAAGTGTGGTCGCGTTTCGGCAAACCGCTGGGTCAAACCGGCACCAACGAATGACTGACTTTGGAGGTCAATAATGAACATCCGGAACCTTCTTCTTGGTTCTCTCGCTGTGGCTGGTCTCTCGACCACCGGCGCCTACGCTGCCGATCTCGGCGTGCTGACGTCGCTCGACGTTTGCGACTCCCTCGGCCTGTCGGGTCTGACGATCTCGTCCGACACCAACTGCCTGCAGATCACCGGTGAAGTGAAGTACAAGTTCACCTGGGGCGACTACAACGGTACTGCCGACGCTGACGCCGACATCGACCGTGAAGGCGATCTGAACGGCGGCTTCGACAGTGCTGTGACCTGGATGGCAGCCGACGCTGACGAGAACGATTGGGCCTCGCGTTTCGACGCCTGGATCAAGTTCGTTGCCACTGCCGACTCCGACTTCGGCCCGGCCAAGGCCGTCCTGAAGCTCAAGGAAGTCAACAACCGCACTGTGGCAAATGCCGGCGCTACCGTTGTTGGCAGCTCGGACACCAGCGGTGTTGTCCTCGACGAAGCTTATGTCTCGATCGGCGACTCGACCGTGATCATGGCGGGCAAGAAGGGCTCGATCATGAACAAGGGCGACGACGAGCCGCTGAACTGGCTCGGCCTGTTCATCTCCGAGAAGGTCGACAAGGGCGTCAGCTGGGGTTCGGACACCGATCTTCCCGATGGTGGCCACGTCATTCAGGTCACGTCTGACCTCGGCAACGGCATCTCGGTCAGCGCCGGTCTGGAGAACCTGAACGGCTCGAACGTTCCCGATGGCGCTTCTGGTACCGCTGTTGGCGTGATCGCCTACAAGGGCGACGGCATGTCGGCTCACGCCACGTTCGCCGCTGGTGGCGTTCTCGATGGCGACATCGAGGATTGGGGCGTCCATGCCGGTTTCGCCGGTACGTTCGACAACTTCAAGGTCGTCCTGGCCGGCGCGTTCGGCACCGATGACGCCTTTGGCGACTACTGGAACGTGCTCGGTTCGGCTTCGGCCACCTTCGACATGTTCACGATCGCTGGCTCGGTTGAAGCCAACTCGAACGACCAGTGGGGCGTCGGCGCGTCGGTTGCGGCTGCTGTCACCGATGGCGTCACGCTCAATGTCGGCGGTCGCTACCTCGAGGAAAGCTCGGGCAACGACATCTACCAGGTGGCCGCTGGCGTGACTGCTGAAGTCACCGAGAGCATCACCATCACCGGCGAAGTCGGCTACCTCGACGACGACTGGGCTGACCTCTTCTACGGTTCGGCTCAGCTCGCTTGGGCTCCGGGCGGCGGGTTCACCTCGTCGATCAAGGGCACCGTCAACTCGGAAGACGCCTACAAGATCGAGACCGAGTTCAAGAAGACCTTCGAATAAGGCTTTCTGTCTCGAACAGATCGGAAAGGCCCGGCTCTGCCGGGCCTTTCTGCGTTTGAAGGCGCAGCATCCGTGAACACGCGAAAATGCACGGCCGACAAACAGTTGGCGCACTTTTCCGATTCAACGATTGCCGCTATGGCTCAACGTGGGGCGTGGGCATAGCCAGACGAGCTGATCCGGGGACATGATGAGCGGCACTATCCTCAAGTGGGGCATTCCGGCCTTTTTCACCGTAGTTGGTGGAACAGCCGCGGCCGTGCTCACGTCCGGAGCGGCTATACCGCTCGATCTCGAAGCGCGCAGCCGGCTGCAGCTTGCCGATCCTGCCTACGCCTGGGCCAACGTCAGCTTCGATGCCCAGGATGCGACCCTTTCGGGGACTGCCACCACCCAGCAGATGATCGACGATGCGACCGCGAAGCTCGCCGCCGTGCACGGTGTACGCTCCGTCGCCTCCAGGGTCGTCCTTGCCGAATATGTAAGTCCGTTTCCGTTTGTCGCTACCGTCGCCGACGGTCGGCTGGCGCTGACCGGTGGCCTGCCTGATGAGGCGGCGCGCGCCGAAATTCTCAGCGCAGCCGGGGAGGGGGCCACGGACTCCTTGCGACTGATGTCGGGGGCGCCCGCCCGCGGGACCTGGCTGGCTGCCGCCCGGCTGGTGGTCGAAAAGGCTCGGCAACTGGACGAAGGCGAGGTCGCGCTCGCCGATCTCAATCTCACGCTCTCCGGCCGGGCGCGCTCGAGCACCGACTATGAACAACTGACGGGGCCAACCGCTTATCCCGACGGTGTCGAGGTCGGCTTCAGCGAAGTGCAGGCGCCGCTGGCAGCGCCGTTCGAGTGGCACGCCGCGTTCGATGGCGCCCGCCTCAGCCTGTCCGGCGTCACGCCTTCCGAGCAACTGGTCAGCGACATCGCGGCGCTCGCTCCTTCCGACGTGGCCGTTGCAACCAGCATGACCCTGGCGTCCGGCGCCCCTTCGGGGTTCGATGCCAACGCCAGGCTCCTGGTCGAGAATCTGCTGCAACTGGAGAGCGGTAGCGCCACGATTTCGGATGCGACCTTAACTCTGAACGGAGTTCCTGCCGATCCTGCCGCAGCCGAAATCGTGCGGATCGCAATGACCCCGTCAGGGGCCCAGGTCACGTTGGGCGCCCCGGTAATCGCTGACTACTGGCTCAGCGCCGAGCGCAGCAATTCCGGCATCGTGCTCGATGGCCATGTGCCGGACGAGGCGACTCTCGACCGGCTCAAGGCGACGAACGGGGTCGATGCGTCGAGTCTCGAGCTCGGTCGCGGAGCGCCGGAGCGGTTCGTCTCGGGGTTGGACTACATCCTCGATGTGCTTGGTCGAATGAGCGAAGGCAGCGCCACGATCAACGGGACGGTGATCACGATAGACGCCCGCGCGGCAACCCTCGCCGACTACGGAGAGGTGCAGACGCGCCTGCAACTGGGCGCCCCCCAGGGGGTAACTCTCGGTGACGTGTCGGTAAGGCCGCCGATGGCGACGACGTTCACCTTCACAGCGGAGAAGCCGGCCGACGGCCCCTACGTCCTCTCAGGCTATGTGCCGGGCGAGGACGTTCGCGATGCATTGCTCGGCGCCGTGCCTGGCGACGCGGAGGACAGGCTTGTGCTGGCCGATGGCGGACCGCAAGGATTTGCGGCAAGCGTCGGTCGTGCCGTCGCGGTGCTGAGTCTCCTTGATGTGGGCAAGGTCAGCTACGACGGCAACACCTGGTCGATCACTGGTGCGGTTGATACACCGGCCAAGGCACTCACGGCGCGACAGCGTTTCGACTCTGCCGGGCTGCGGGCAGCCGGCTGGCTCTACGAAGTGACGCTGCCGAAGCCGCAGGCGCAGCCGGCCCTTCCGCTCATCGATCCCTACGCATGGCGAGCCCAGAAGTCGGCCGATGGCACGGTGCTGATTTCCGGCTTCTCCCCCAGCGAACAGTTCAGGCGCTACGTTGCCGTGCATGCGGGGGTGTCCGTTGCCGACAGCAGCGGGGTCGGTGCGGGTGCGCCAGAGGATTTCGTGCGCGATGCCCTTGCTGGCCTCGACGCACTCCTCGGAATGCAGCAAGGCTCCGTCAGCCTCTCCGCCGGCAACTGGACGCTCACCGGAAACGTCGACAGCGCCGCGACCCGCTACGCCATCGAGCGCCAGCTCGTCGCTGCCGCCGACACGTCCGGATGGCATGTGTCGATCCAGGCAGCGGACGCCGCGCCGGTGGTGTCGCCATTCACCTGGTCGGCGAGCAAGTCGGCCGATGGCGCGTTCACGCTCGCCGGCTATGTCCCGACGGACGAACTGCGCCGTGCGATCGCCGCACGTGTGGGAGTGGTCGCGACCGATTCCACCCTCGTCGGGTCGGGCGAGCCGGCCGGCTTTGCCGCCGGTGTCGGCGCGGCGCTCGATGCGCTATCCGCACTGCAGAGCGGGCAGGTCGCCTATGATGGTGCGGCCTGGTCCGTCGCCGGCCAGCCTCTGACGCCAGTCGCGGCGGAGGCGGCTCGGGCGGCGCTGGCCAACACGGATGGATGGTCGATCGAACTGGCGGACCCGCTGGAGGCCAATCTGATCGAAGAGCCTGAAGTACCTGTCGCAGAGTTGCCGGCCAATGACACCGCCGACGATGGTGTCCCGGACGAGCCCTCGGTCGCCGATGTGGTCGCCGAACCGGCCGAAGTGCCGCCGGTCGAGTCTGATACTGCACGCGAACCTGAGACGGTCGAAGTCGCCGAAGCGGCGCCGCAGCCCGAGACTCCCCCCGCCACTCCTGCGGTCCGGAACTACCTGTTTAAAGCCGACAAGCAGCCGGGGGCTTCGGTCGCATTTGCGGGCATGGTACCGGCCGATCCGATGCGCCGCTTCCTGGCGGTCATTGCCGGCACGGAGCCGAGCGATGCGCTGCAGGTCGGCGAGAATCTGCCTGCAGACTTCATTCCCAACGCCGAGGCCGGGACGCGAGCCCTGATGCTGCTGGCTGACGGCGAGTTCGGTCTCGACGGCGAGACCTGGGTCTTCAGTGGCCGCGCAGCGAACGAAGCCGACCGGCAGTCTGTGCTGACCGCGCTGGCCGCTATCCCCAGCACCGATGGATGGCAGACCAGCGTCACGCTGTTGCCGCCGCTGATGGTGTGCGAGCAGAAGGTCGGCGCATTGCAGGCCCGCAACGCCATCCTTTTCGAATCGGGCAGTGCGCGGCTAGCCGACGCTTCGACCGGTGCCATCGACGAACTGACCGCCTATCTGGCGCTCTGCCCGGAAACGATCGTGAACGTCGAGGGACATACCGACTCGGACGGTGACTCCGATGCCAACCTTGCGCTCTCGGTGTCGCGGGCCGAGGCGGTCGTCGATGCGCTGATCGTTCGCGGCGTGTCGCCCGATCGACTCTATGCCGTCGGCTATGGCGAGAGCCTGCCGGTGGAAACCAACGAGACCCGTGCCGGCAAGCAGGCGAACCGGCGCATCGCATTCACTCTGGCTGATGAGTAGCAGGCTCGCATGAACCTGGATTGGGTAGCTTATCTGGTCGAAGTCTATTGGCCCTTCATGGGCGCGGCGCTGCTCGTCGGGCTGCTCACCGGCTGGTTCTCCATTTCGAAGCGGAAGGGGTAGGGCATGACAAACCCGGTGCACCTGCTTTCCGTTGCGACCCTGCTTCTGGTCGCGTTCCTCGTCGGCGCCGTCATTGGCAGCCTGGCTCGCATTGTGGCGCTGCGGCAGGGGCAACGGCCGACGTCGGCGACGATGTCCCCCGCCGAAACGTCACCTATGACGACGCCGCTTGTGGCGGCTCCGGTCATTTCGCCATTGCCGGTTGCAGCGGCGCCGATCGTGCCCGAGCCCGCCGAGGTGCCGGTACCCGATTTTACCGCGACGCTGATTGCGCTCGCCGACGAAAAGCCGTCCATAGCCCCGATCGAGCCGGTAAAGCCTTCGCCGGCCTCGATCCCGACACCCGCTGCCGCTATTCCCACAGCGGTCGTTCCGTCTCCCTCGGCAGGAATCGGCATACAGCCGGCGCACGTTGCAGGCCACACGACCTCCGGCGTCGAAGTGGCGGCACCGCGCCACGGCCCGGCTCCGGCTCCCCTTGCGCCGGTCGCGGCGAGCGAGACGCCCCGGACCGCCGAGGTCATTCCGTTTCCTGCAAGCCCGCCTGAGCCAACGATCAGCCGTCCTGCCGATATGGTCGTTGGTGGCGAGACGGTGGCGATCGTCGATGCCTCCGACTTGCTGGCACCTGACGAACTGCCGCCTGAACCTGTCGTTCCCCCTGCGGCTGAGGCCACTGCCGGGTTGGACGCCGAGCAGGAGCCCACACTATCGAGCGAGGAGACGGCCCCGACCGCCCCTGCCGACGGGCAGGACGTTCCGGCGCCTGCAAAGCTGGCCGAAGCGAAATCGGACACAATCCCGATTCCCGCTTTCGCGGCCAATGCTCCGGTTGGGGCAGTTCTCGCCGAAGCCCTCCCGGTGCCCGAAGTGGTCGCGTCCGCTCGTCCCATGGAACTCTCGCCGGCTGCTGGCAGTGAAGCGACTGTTGTTGAGCCTGCCGAGCCCGAGCCCGCTACGATGGTGCCGGCGCCCGCCACCGCGCCCACTGCCATCGAACCGGCGGCGGATACGGCGCCTGCTACGGTGGAGCCCGAACCGGAGCCGGAACCGTCTGCAGCCACGCCGAGCGCCGAGCCGCTCGATGAGGACGCCGCGATGCGGGCTATCGAGGGCAACTGGACGCCACGCCGAACCGCGCCGAGGCGGAGCGTTCGCGTGGAGGCTCCGGAAGGCGCCAACCAGGCGGTGGCGGCTTCCGCGCGGGCAGTGACGGCGGCGCGGCGGACTGCCGAGGCCGTGGTCGCCGAAGTGGCGGAAGTGAAAGTCGAGGCTGGTCGGCCGGCGGGCCTCGACGGACCGCGCGATGGCCGCAAGGATGACCTGACCCACATCATCGGGGTGCTGCCGGTCATCGAAACTGCCCTCAACAAGCTGGGCATCTACCATTTCGACCAGATCGGCGCACTCACCAACGAGAATATCGGCTGGATCGAGGGGCATCTGGGTGTGCCCGGGCGTATCGGCCGCGAACTCTGGCGCGAGCAGGCGCGCGAACTGTCCGCCGTTCTCCGACCGAAGCGCGCTGCCGAGAAGTAAGCTCAGGCGGTGCGCGGGGCCTTCCGCTTGGTCAGCTTGCGGACGAACTCGGCGATGGGTTCGACGTCTTCCTGTGTGTTGAGCAGGGCCGGGGAACCTTGTCCCTCGATGATGTAGCCTTCGGCGTCGCGCCGCCGTCGCATCATCTCCTCGAAGGTCTCGCGGCGCAGTTGCTCGGTCAGCTGCGTGCGCATCAGCATCAGCGGCGCGGTACGCAGCGCGTCGTAGAGGGGCCATTGCGGCACCAGCACATCGTCGTGCTCAAACGTTTCCAGCATCTTCGTCAGGTGAGGATCGAACAGGGCGCGTACCTTGCCGCGCTTGTCGAGCGTGTGCGTGCGCGCCGCCAGGGCATCGAGCAACGCTTCGGGGGCCGCCGGGTAGTCGGTGGCGAGCATGCGGCGCAGCATGGCGCGGAATCCCGCCTCGCTGCGCGGGCCTTCGAGATCCTTCAGGTTGTTGCGCAGCCTGACCAGGCCGCGGGGATCGGACACCGGGCCGGCGTCGATCAACACGGCTGCGGCGACAAGGTTGGGCCGATCGGCGGCAAGTGCCATCGCGACTTGGCCGCCATACCCCTGGCCGAGCAGGATCACCCCATCAAGCGCCAGTGCGGCGACGATCTCGACCAGATCTGCGGCATCGATGGTTGAGATGTAGGCCCGTTTGTCACCGCGGTCGGACGAGCGGCCGCGGCCCTTGAGGTCCACCAGGATGACCGGCCAGTCCTCGCCCATGCGCCGCCGGAAGTGCTGGGCGAACTCGGCGAAGTCCGCCATGTTGCGGTGATAACCGGGAATGCACAGCAGGGGCGTTCGCCCGGCACCCGGTCGCCCGGCGACATGCACCGCAATGGCCTCGCTGGCCGGCCCGACGCAGTAGCGGGTGACCGGCAGGTTGGCAAAGGCCCGATGGTCGTCGGGCACGCTACGCTGCTGCAAGAGGCCGAACATGGGACATGGAGTTACCAGAGCGGCGAGCGAGGGCAAGCGGCAACGGCCGCATCACCCCGGAATCTTCCGCAGGACCTCCGATATGCTCATCCCGTCCTGCCCCAGCCGGGCCCGGTACACCATGTAGTTGCCCACGACCCGCTTCACGTATGTGCGGGTCTCCTGGACAGGGATCAGTTCGATCC
>JAEYYP010000029.1 GCA_023428425.1 Pseudomonadota bacterium | reverse complement strand
GGCTGAAAGGACCTGACATGAGCGACAACCACCAGCTCTCGGCAACCGACGTCCGGCTCGGCTACGGCGAGCGCACGATCGTCGATAAGCTCAGTATCGCCGTGCCGCCGGGCAAGTTCACCGTGATCGTCGGCGCCAATGCCTGCGGCAAGTCGACCCTGCTGCGCGGCCTCGCGCGCCTGCTCGCGCCAAGTGCGGGCTCGGTCTATCTCGACGGTCGGGCCATTCACCAGATGTCGACCCGCGAGGTCGCGACGGTGCTCGGCGTCCTGCCGCAGACGCCGGTGGCGCCCGACGGCATCACGGTGGCCGACCTGGTCGGCCGCGGCCGCTATCCGCACCAGGGCTGGTTCCGCCAGTGGACGGCGACCGACGACGCGGCCGTGGCCTCGGCGCTGCAGTCGACCGACACTCTGGAACTGGCGCAGCGTCCGGTCGATGAGCTCTCGGGTGGTCAGCGGCAGCGGGTGTGGATCGCAATGGCGCTGGCCCAGCGCACCGACATACTTCTGCTCGACGAGCCGACCACCTTCCTCGACATCAACCATCAGGTCGAGGTGCTGGACCTGCTCACGGACCTGGTGCGCTCGCAGGGGCGGACGGTGGTCGCGGTGCTGCACGACCTCAACCTCGCCTGCCGCTACGCCGACCACATCGTCGCCATGCAGGGCGGGCGCACGGTGGTTGAAGGCGCACCGGCCCGGGTGATGACCCCGGCGGTGGTCAAGACGGTCTTCGGCATCGACAGCGAGGTGGTGATCGACCCGATCTCGGAGACGCCGATGATCGTGCCGATCGGCCGGCACCACCGAGCCAGGGTGGCGGTGCCGGCCGAGTAGGTCACTGCCGATCGAGCCATAGCCCGATCTGATCGACGAGGTAGTTCGTGCCCGCTTCGCGCTGCGCCGATGTGTCGAGCCCATCGAGAAAGGCACCATCCTCGCGCAGCACCATGCGGGTGCCGCCATCCTTCGGGGTGAACTCGATAGTCGCGACGCTGACCGAAATGCGCTGCCCGTTCATGTGCATCTCGTAGGTGTAGATGATGCGGTTGTCCGGCACGATGTCGCGATAGGTGACATCGAAGACGAAGTCGGTGTCGCCCATCCGCTCGGCGTTGTATTCGCGCCCACCCTCGCGGAACTCGAAGATATGGCCGGGCTTCGCCGGGTCGGGCGAGCCGAACCACTGGCGCTTGAACTCGGGGTTCGACCAGGCCGAGAACACCTTTGACACCGGGTGCGGGTAGGTGCGGTCGATGGTGAAGCTGCCATGGGCGATTGAACGATCAGTCATGTGAAGTCCTCTTTGCGATGAGCAGAGCCGTGGCCGGCCAATGGCCCGGCAGCGTTGTGACGATGGTTTGGATGGCTCAGCCCCCCGACTTGTCGGGGGGCAGGGCGTCGAGGAAGGCGCCGAGCCGGTCGAGGCGCTTCTCCCAGCCGACGCGGCGATCGGTGATCCACTGCTCGACCATGCCGAGCGATCCGGTATCGATGGTACAGGTGCGGACACGACCGACTTTCCGGGTCGTGACGAGCCCGCTTTCCTCGAGCACCTTGAGGTGCTGGACTACCGCCGGCAGCGACATGCTGAACGGTTCGGCCAGCTCGCTTACCGACGCCGACCCTCGGCTGAGCCGTTCCACCATACGCCGCCGCGTCGGATCGGCAAGGGCCTGGAACATGGCGTCGAGGGATCGTTCTTGGTTAAGCATGGATTTAAGTATGACGGCGACGACACGGCTGTCAACCGTAAAGTGAAAGCTTAAGCGTCAGCGTGCCGACAAGCTTACCGCGTCCACTGTCCACTCCTCTGGAGATGGCCCGTCTATACGGCTGACTGTAATGCTCTTCGGCGGGCCGTCCAACTGGCCGAAATAGGTCGCGAAGGCAGTGTCGGCAGCGTCGCGCCCGACGGCGATCCTGACGATGCCGTCGATCGGGCAGAGCCGGGTCGCATCGAACAGGTACCAGCGCCCGTCGAGCCAGGCCTCGAACACGGCGTGAAAATCCTGCGGCACCAGTTCGAGGGCATAGGCGGAGACGAATCGGGCCGGAATGCCGAGGGCGCGGGCGAAGGTGATGCCCAGGTGCGCGAAGTCGCGGCAGACGCCGGCCCGCAACGTGAAGGTGTCGTAGGCGGAGGTGCTGCCGTCGCTGGTTCCGGCCAGGTAGTCGACGTTTTCGTAGATCCAGTTGCAGATCGCCTCGACCTTCTCGTGTCCGGTGGCGATATCGCCGAACTGTCGCCACGCGAACCTTCCCAGCCGGTCGGACTGGCAATAGCGCGACGGATAGAGGTGCGGGATGACGTCGAAAGGCAACTGCGCCACCGGCATCTCGCCGATACCGGACACCTCGGCAATGGCCGGTCGGGTTTCGACTTCGGCCGCATACGCTATCCGGTGAGTTCCGGCTGGCAGGATCAGGCGGCGGTAGCGATTGCCGGTCTCGGGCACTTCATGGGCATCGCCCTCGACATCGGGAAGGGTCAGCGTCTCGTTCAGAATGCGCTGGCCGCCGCCGCGCTGCGCCTCGATGTTGAGGATCAGCGTGGTGTCCACGGCGGCGGTGTACTCGAGCTGGCAGTCTATCGAAAAGCGCATGTCCGGCATCCAATGGGTCGCACCCAAATAGCCGGCGAGCCGGAAGGTTCCGTGGAACCGGACCGGCTCAGCCGACTTAAGGGAAGGGCAGCTACGGGGACGACCTGAAATGAGCATCCTGCGGGTCCGGCACGTGACGTCGTATGCCTATGCGCGGCCGGTCCGGTTTGGCGAGCATCGGCTGCTGTTTCGGCCACGTGACAGCCACGAACAGCGACTGCTCAGCGCCGAGCTCAAGGTGTCGCCGGAGCCGGCGGGGACTTACTGGGTCCACGACGTGTTCGGCAATTGCGTCACGCATGTCGAGTTCTCGGAACCCGCCGCGGAACTGCGCTTCGAGACCTCGATCACGCTGGACCATACGCCCCAGATGGTGCCGCGCTTCCGCACTGAGGAACGCGCCAAGCTCTGGCCCTTTGAATATGACGCCGAAACGCTGCCTGACCTCGCCGCCTACATGCGCGTGCACGATCCCTCACCCGAGATCGAGTCCTGGGCCAAGCGGTTCACCCGGGGCGGACTCGAGACGGAGACCGGCCATCTGCTCATGACCATGACGATGGGCATCCGCGAGAGCTTCGTCTACTCGCGCCGCACCGATCCTGGCACGCAGCCGCCGCTCCAGACCCTGGGCACGCGCAAGGGTACCTGCCGCGACTTCGCCTGGCTGATGATCGAGGCGTGTCGCTCGCTGGGTTTCGCCGCCCGCTTCGTCACCGGCTACATCTACGTACCCTCGCGTGATGGCCCGACCCTGCGCGGCGGCGGCGCCACGCATGCCTGGGTGCAGGTGTTCCTGCCGGGCGCCGGTTGGGTCGAGTTCGACCCCACCAACGGCATCGTCGGCAGCAAGGACCTGATACGCGTGGGCGTCGCGCGCGAGCCGAAACAGGCGAAGCCGTTGAGCGGCAGCTTCATCGGTGATCGGCGCGACTATCTGGGCATGACGGTGCAGGTCAACGTGACCGCAGATCCGCCGACGCCTCGGGTGGCGCAACGCCAGCCTCAGGTGATTCCCCGCGAGCGGCCGATGAGCGTTTCCAGCGTCATCCGCCCCTGAGCGCGATCGCCTCGATCTCGACCAGTGCCCCGGCATCGACCAGCCGGCAGCCGATAGTCGAACGGGCAGGGGGCTCGTGCGGGAAGTAGGTGGAATAGACCGCGTTCATCGCCGGAAAATCGGCCAGGTCGGTGATGAACACGGTGGTCTTCACGACCTGGTCCATCGAACTCCCCGCCGCCGCGAGCAGTGCCGCCATCTTGTCGAGTGCCGTGCGGGTCTGCTCGGTGATGTCGGCGGGATACGTGCCATCCGGCCTCGACCCGACCTGTCCGGTGACGAACACGAACTGCTCGGTGACGATGGCGGGGGTAAGCGGCAATCCGGCAAAGGTGCCAATGGCTGTGCGGGTCATGTTCGTTCCAATCAAGCAAGCGTCGAGCCCTTGCCAGGGCTGCATGACGGCGAAAATGAAGGAAGAAAGTGGCGCGCCCTAGGGGAATCGAACCCCTGTTCCCGCCGTGAGAGGGCGGTGTCCTGACCGCTAGACGAAGGGCGCCGCGCGGAATGACCCTGCTCTTATTGGGCCGGGGCCGGATCGTCAAGCGTGTTTGATTTGGCGCAACGATCAACGTCCGCGGTGGGTGCATGACGCTGCCGTGCCCGGCATCGGGACAGATACGGAGACGTCAAAATGCGCATCGCTTCAGTCGCCCTCGCTCTCATGCTCTTCGCGACTCCTTCCCTCGCAGCCGACCATCAGGTTCGCATGCTGCTGGGCGGGGCTGCGGGGCCGACTGTGTTCGAGCCGGCCATCACGCGGGTAGCCGTCGGTGATACGGTCACTTTCGTGCCGTCGGCGCCGATGCAGAACGCCGAGACCATCCCAGGGATGCTGCCAGTTGGCGCGCAGCCCTTCCAGGGCGGCGTCAACGAGACGGTGACCGTGACGTTCGATGCCCCCGGCACCTACGGAATCGAGTGCCGCAAGCACTTCAACATCGGCATGGTGGCCCTGGTGGTGGTCGGAGACGATGCGGCCGACGCCGCGGTTATCGCTGACGCGCGGCTGCCGTTCCGGGCTCGGGAGCGATTCGAGGAGATGCTCGCAACGCAGTGACAGGGGGAACGCATTGGTCGGGCCGGCTCGCCAGGCGGGACGGCCCGCGCAGTTCCGGAGCAGCGCACAAGGGCTGCCGATCACCATAGATCTGAGGAGAAGTGGTACGCCCTAGGGGAGTCGAACCCCTCTCTGCACCGTGAAAGGGTGCCGTCCTAACCGATAGACGAAGGGCGCCTCCGGAAGTGGGGTCCGTATAGAAAGCTTCATCCGGGCTGGCAAGTGGAAATTCCGCTCTCAACAGCCGGAAAATGTCACAGGCCGGTTGCGACCGCGCGGACGGTCGCGGACGTCGACGTGAATGTACTTGCTGGCGGGGTAGCAGCCGAGCCCGCCGACCTGCGGGTTCTTCATGGCGAAGGCGATGAGCTGGCGCTTGTCGACGCCGGGAATGAAGATATCGGCCGCCATGCACTTCATATGGAAGCTCGAATCCTCGCCGCCCGCGAGGATGTTGCGGATCGGGTCGCGATAGCCTGACGTCAGCACGACCTTCTTGCCGAACTTTCGCTCGAAGGAGGCCAGCATCGACTTGAGCTTGGGCGACATGCAGGAATTGTCGACGTCCCATGAGGCTAGGTACATGCCGTTGCGCTGGATGAAACCGTTATAGGTTGCCGGCGAGCCACCCATGGAAAAGCAGCCTGCCAGCAGTGAAGCAAGGCACAGCGCCACGATCAGTCGAAACATACGAAACTTCCCGGCAAGCGGCCAGCGCGAGGGCGCGGCGGTTCACCGGGAAGCTAGTAATTTTAAGCTAATTGACGCCTAAGCGGCGTGGTGAACGAGCCCTTACCAGGCGCCCGTGTTGGGCATGGACGACCACGGTTCGGCCGGCGGCAGCGGGCTGCCCTTCTGCAGGATCTCGACCGAGATGTTGTCGGGCGAGCGGACGAACGCCATGTTGCCGTCGCGCGGTGGGCGATTGATGGTGTAGCCCATGTCCTGCATGTGCTTGCAGAAATCGTAGATGTTGTCGACCTCGTAGGCCAGGTGACCGAAATTGCGGCCGCCGGTGTAGACCTCGGGGTCCCAGTTGAAGGTGAGCTCGACCGGCGTCTCGTGCTGGCCCGGAGGCGCGAGGAAGATCAGGGTGTAGCGGCCCTTTTCGTTCTCGGTGCGGCGCACTTCCTCGAGCCCGAGGCCGTCGCGATAGAAGCGCAGCGATTGCTCGACGTCCGTCACGCGGACCATGGTATGCAGGTATTTCATCGTGTTTTCCTCGCCTCGATTCAGGTCGGCGGGACAGTAGGGGCCGCTGCCGCCCGGGGCAACCGCGACCAAGGTGTGGCCATTCTGCAATTAGCTTAACAAAAGCATAATCGGTTCTTAACGAGTGCCGGTGAATCGGACAGAGTGAGGCTCGCTTGTAGCGTACCCCGTAAGCGGCGGGGCGAGTACGAAAAGGCTGAGGGCATGGGGGCCAAGTTCACGTCGGACGGCGATCATCTGGGATTCGGGTCTAGCGACACCGAGCGGGATGGCAGCGCGACAAATATCCAAACCGGTGACGCCGGCCTGGACGTCATCGAGGTTGTCGGCGCGATCAAGTGGTTCGACGCCGGCAAGGGTTTTGGCTTCATCGTTCCGGACGATGGCCGCGCCGATGTCCTGCTTCACGTCACCTGCCTGCGCCGCGACGGCTACCAGACGGCATATGAAGGTGCCCGCGTGGTCTGCGAGGCGTTGGCGCGTCCCGGCGGCCTGCAGGCCTTCCGTATCCTCTCGATGGATGAATCCACCGCCAAGCATCCGGCGCAGATGCCGGCGCCGCGCACGCATGTGACAGTCGAGCCGACCAGCAAGCTCGAGCGGCTCGAGGTGAAGTGGTTCAACCGCATCCGCGGTTTCGGCTTCCTGTCGGCCGGCGATGGTGCTCCGGACATCTTCGTCCACATGGAAACGCTGCGCCGCTTTGGCATTACCGAGTTGCGGCCCGGCCAGCATGTGCTGGTACGCTACGGCAACGGACCCAAGGGGCTGATGGTCGCGGAAATCCGGCCCGATGGCTGGGGCGACGCCCCGAGCTCGCACTGATCCTCGCGCAAGACGTGAAGAAGCGCCGCCGAGTGGTTCTGGCCGCAGTGCAATCAGTCGTTCTTGCTGGCTGACTTGAACCGGTTCTGGATCATTGGCGCGGTGCTCGTGCTTGGCTCTGCCGGCGTGGTTGGCTGGCTGACTGCGGGCAATGAGGCCCGGCTCGACACCGTGCCGATCCTCGCCGATGTGACCACAGAGGGCTGCGACGGGGTGGGGCAGGTGCACCTGAAAGTCGGCAATGCCTCGGGCCGTGCAGTCACCAGCGTCGAGGGCGTGCTGTCGATCGCGACTTCGGCCAGCGACCCACCCATCCCGATCGGCAACTTCGTCCTCAGCGAGCCAATCGCG
>JAEYYP010000005.1 GCA_023428425.1 Pseudomonadota bacterium | reverse complement strand
GTGCTCGACGAGACCGATTCCGGCCTCGACATCGATGCGCTGCAGGTGGTGTCTAAGGGCGTGAACGCGCTCCGCGACGGCGACCGCTCGATGCTGGTGATCACCCACTACCAGCGCCTGCTGAACCACATCGTGCCTGACGTCGTGCACGTGTTCTCGGACGGCAAGGTGGTTGAGTCCGGTCCCAAGGAACTGGCGCTCGAGCTTGAAGCCAAGGGCTATGCCGGGTTCGATGGGGAGAAGGCAGCGTGAGCGCAGTTCCAGTTCGTCTCGGCCCGGCCGAGACCAAGCTCATCGAGCAGCTGAACGCGGTCGGCGCAAATGCCGAAGCGGAGCGGCTGGCGGCTGCTGGTCTGCCGACGCGGCGCGTCGAAGCGTATCACTATACCGACCTGAAGCAGTTGCTTCGCGCGGTGCCGGAGTTGTCGGCGACCGCTTCGGCGACAGCACAGGGTCTTGCGGTTGCCGGTGCCTTCGGGCTGTCGATCGTCAACGGCAAGGTGCACGGGCATGAGGCCGCGCCGGCCGGCGTGATCGTCGGGCAGACCAGTGGCGGCGTGCTGACGACGCGTGATGACATTGTTACGCGTCTCAATACTGCGCTGGCGACCGATGCGCTGACGCTGGAACTGTCTGGTGCCATCGACACGGTGATCCAGATCGATCGTCGCATCGAAGGCGCTGCGGGCCATTCCGCCTCGGCGGCGAGGGTGTTTGTCGCCGATGGCGGCGAGGCGACGATCCTCGAAGTCTATTCGGGCAGCGATGAAGCGCACCTCGGCAACCACTCAACCTTCCTGCAGGTGGGCAAGGGTGCGAACGTCACCCACATCACCGTCAACCTGATGGGCGCAAAGGCGACGCATTTCGCCACCAACGAGTACGTGCTCGCCGAGGATTCGCACCTGCGGACGCTGGTGATCAACGCCGGGGCGCAACTGAGCCGCACTCACCTGTTCCCGCGCTACGCCGGTGGTGGTGCAATGGCGGACGTCACCGGGCTCAACCTGGTTTCCGACGGCCAGCATTCCGACATCACCATGGATGCGCAGCACGCGGTGCCGAATACCTCGTCGAAGCCGCTGTTCAAGTCGATCGCCCGCGGTCGCTCGAAGGCGGTGGTTCAGGGTCGTCTCGTCGTGGCGCGCGATGCGCAGAAGACCGATTCCAAGCTGATGAGCCAGGGGCTGATGCTCTCGGACGAGGCGGAAATCCTGTCGAAGCCCGAGCTCGAAATCTATGCCGACGACGTCGTCTGTGGCCACGGCTCGACCTGCGGCCAGCTCGATGAAGACCACATGTTCTACCTCGTCAGCCGAGGCATCCCGAAGGCCGAGGCCGAGACCATGCTGGTTCGCGCCTTCCTCGCCGAACTCGTCGATCCGATCGAGGACGAAGCGCTGAATGAGGCGCTGACCGGCGTCATCGAAGGCTGGTTGGCGGCAAAATGAGCTTCGACCTCGCGAAGGTTCGCGCCGACTTTCCGATCCTCGAAGAGAAGATCTTCGGGAACCGGCTGGTGTATCTCGACTCCGGCGCCTCGGCGCAGAAGCCGAACCAGGTGCTGGACAAGATGGATTGGGCGCATCGGCATGCCTATGCCAACGTCCATCGCGGTCTCCATACGCTCGCCAACCGGGCGACCGAGGCCTATGAGGAGGGGCGCAAGGCAGTAGCGCGCTTTCTCAACGCGAAGCGGACAGAGGAGATCATCTTCACCCGCTCGGCGACCGAGGCGATCAACCTTGTCGCAGCGTCGTTCGGTGGCGCGCGGATCGGCGAGGGCGACGAGATCGTCCTGTCGATCATGGAGCACCACTCCAATATCGTGCCGTGGCACTTCCACCGCGAACGCAAGGGCGCGGTGCTGAAGTGGGTGGATGTTCGCGATGACGGCTCGTTTGACCTCGAGGCGTTCGAAGCGGCACTGACGCCGCGGACGAAAATGGTCGCGATCACCCACATGTCGAACGTGCTTGGCACCATCACGCCGATCAAGCAGATCGTCGAGATCGCCCACGCGCGCGGCATTCCGGTGCTGGTCGACGGCAGCCAGGGCGCGGTGCATCTCAAGGTCGATGTGCAGGATATCGGCGCGGACTTCTACGTCTTCACGGGCCACAAGCTCTACGGCCCGACCGGGATCGGCGTGCTCTACGGCAAGTACGACCTGCTGGCGGAGATGCAGCCATTCAACGGCGGCGGCGAGATGATCGACGTCGTCACCCGCGATACCGTCACCTACAACGAGCCGCCGCACCGCTTCGAGGCCGGCACGCCGCCGATCGTGCAGGCGATCGGGCTGGGCGCCGCGATCGAGTATGTGGAATCGGTCGGACGGGATGCGGCGCACGAGCATGAGGTGGAACTGACCGCCTATGCGCTCGAACGCCTGCAGCGGATCAATTCGATGCGACTGATCGGGACGGCTCCGGGGAAGGGCGGTATCTTCTCGTTCGAACTCAAGGGCGCGCACGCCCATGACGTCTCGACCATCCTCGACCGCTATGGCATCGCCGTGAGGGCCGGCACGCATTGCGCCATGCCGCTGCTGCAAAGGTTCGGGGTCACCTCTACCTGCCGGGCCTCCTTCGGCCTATATACCGGCAAGGACGACATCGATGCGCTCGTCGAGGGCATTGAAAAGGCACGGAGTTTCTTCTCGTGACGGACATGGTTGATGACAATGGCCCACTTGCGGGCAGCGATCCGGTGGCTCCCGCTCCGGTCGCCGAAGAGGCGGTGCGCATCACCCCCAACGTCTCCGGCGACATGCCGGCCGAGGAAGTCGAGCGCATCACCAAGGATCTAATCGGGGCACTGAAGACGGTCTACGATCCGGAAATCCCGGTCGACATCTATGAGCTCGGCCTCATCTACAAGGTCGATCTCGACGATAACCGCAACCTGGCCATCGACATGACGCTGACCGCGCCGGGCTGCCCGGTGGCCGGCGAAATGCCAGGCTGGGTGGAGAACGCGGCGATGTCGGTGGAGGGCATCCAGAACGTCACCGTCAACATGGTCTATGATCCGCCGTGGGATGCCTCGCGCATGAGCGAGGAAGCGCAGGTTGCGCTGAACTGGTGGTAATCCAGAGCCGCAAGGTCTATATATCGTCTTGTTACGATGAAGGTCTGAGCCGATGCCCCTGAAGATCATGAGCCTCACCGATGCCGCCGCCGAGCGGGTGCGCGAGATCATGGAAGACAGCGAGACGCCCGTCGTCGGCGTGCGCGTCGGCATCATGGATGCGGGTTGCGCCGGGCAGTCCTACACGCTGGCCTACGTGGCCGAGCCGGTGAAGGGAGACGACCACGTCGAGGACAAGGGCGTCCACGTCTACGTGGAGCCCAAGGCGACGCTGTTCCTGCTCGGCACGGTGATGGATTTCGAGGAGGACATCCTCAAGTCCGGCTTCACCTTCAAGAACCCGAACCAGACCGGCGAATGCGGCTGTGGTGAGAGCGTGCAGCTCAAGCCCGCGGACCTCAAGGCTCTGGCGGACGCCCGCGCGGCCACGGTCTGACTTTCCGGCACCGACTAAAGACGAAGGCCCGCAATGCGGGCCTTTGGCGTTGAGGGCAAGTGGTCTGCTTGCGCGATGCCGTGGTCGTGCTACGCCACTGGCCGGCTCTTTCGACCGCGCCAGGATGCTCCCATGACCGAAGATATCTCCACCCTGTTCCTCGCCGACGAGAAGAAGGAATGGTTTCGCCACGACCGGTTCGGCATGTTTATCCACTGGGGGCTTTACGCGCTCGCAGCGCGGCACGAGTGGGTGAAGAACCGCGAGGAAATCGACAACGCAGGCTACCAGAAGTATTTCGACAACTTCGATCCGGATCTCTACGACCCCAAGGAATGGGCGCGCCGGGCACGCGAGGCGGGGATGAAGTATGTCGTGCTGACCGCCCGGCACCACGAGGGCTTCTGCCTGTGGGACAGCAAGTTTACCGACTACAAGGCGACGAAGACACCCTATGGCAAGGACATCCTTCAGCCCTTCGTCGAGGCGTTCCGGGCCGAGGGGTTGAAGATCGGGTTCTACTACTCGCTGCCCGACTGGCACCATCCCGACTTCACGATCGACATGTACCACCCGTTGCGCAACCGCGAGGACGCGGCCGAGCTCAACAAGGGCCGGGACATGAAGCGCTACGCGCAGTATCTGCGCGACCAGGTGACGGAGCTGCTGACCGAGTTCGGGAAGATCGACATCATCTGGTTCGACTTCAGCTACCCGGACCGAAGCTACAAAGGCCTGCCGGGCAAGGGACGCGACGACTGGGAGAGCGTCGAGCTGCTGAAGCTGGTTCGGAAGCTTGCGCCCGACATCATCGTCAACAACCGCCTGAACCTCGACGGCCTGACCGACGCCATGCCGGACATGGTGACGCCGGAGCAGTACACGCCGCGCACTCCGCCGATGGTCAACGGCAAGCCCGCGACCTTCGAGATGTGCCAGACCTTCTCAGGGTCCTGGGGCTACTACCGGGACGAGGAGAGCTGGAAGAGCCCCGAGCAGTTGCTCCAGATACTCATCGACGGCGTGTCGCTCGGCGGCAACTTGCTGATGAATGTCGGCCCCACCGGACGCGGCACGTTCGATCAGCGGGCGATCAGTGCGCTCGAGGTGTATGGTCGGTGGCTGAGACTCCATGGGCGCGCGATCTATGGGGCAGGGCGGTCCGACTTCGTGCCGCCGAGCGGTGTGCGCTACACGCAGAAGGGCAACCGGCTCTACGCTCACATCTACAACTGGCCGAACCAGTACCTGCTGCTCGACGGATTGGCCGGGAAGGTGAAGTACGCGCAACTGCTGAACGACGCGAGCGAGGTGCAATGGCCGAAGGAGGGCGCCGATACGCACTTCATGCCGCCGGGTGGCGAGACGACGCTGACCCTGTTGCTGCCGGTGAAGAAGCCCGACGTGGTGATCCCGGTGATCGAACTGATCCTGAAGGACTGACGCCATGACCACTGTCCGCCGCGAACGCCTGTCGATCCCCATGTCGCGACTCGGCGCGCCGAGCAACTTGCCGCGCTTCCGCTGGCAACAGCCCATGCCCAACAAGCCGACGCCGCCGAACTTCGGGCTCTCGGCAGAGGAGAGCAGCCACGGCTTCCAGTGGGGTGAGGATTCGATCCTGCCCTACCAGGTATCGGACGACTATGATCGCGACCTGAAGCCCGGCGAACTCGACGTGCTGGTGTTGGAGAATGGGCGGCTCAAGGCGGTGGTGGCGCCTTCGCTGGGCGGAAGGCTGCTTGAGCTCAAGGACCTTGCGACCGGGCGCGACCTGGTGTTCCGCAATCCGGTGTTCCAGCCGGCCAACCTGGCGGCCCTGAACGCGTGGTTCTCTGGTGGTATCGAGTGGAACGGGCTGATCCCCGGGCATACGCCGTTCACCTGCGCGCCGGTCTTTGCCGGGGTGCGGGAAACTCCCGATGGGCCGATTCTGCGCATCTATGAGTTCGACCGTATTGTTGAGGCGACCTGGCAGGTAGACCTGTTCATGCCGAGGGACTCCGCGCAGCTCTTCGCCCATGGCCGCATCGTCAACCCGAACGACAAGATGAAGCTCGCCTACTGGTGGACCAATGTGGCCGCGCCGATGAGCGAGGGGACGCGGGTGCTGGCGCCCGCCGAGTACTCGATCGAGCATATCTGGCCGGGCAACAATCTCGGCCGGTGCGACTTTCCGCGCGCCGACTGGGATGCGTCCTATCCGGACAATTGGGAGAACGCGACTTCGGTGTTCTTCCGCGCGCCGAGCGCCCCGCGCAAGTTCATCGCGTCCGTGGACAGGGGCGGCTATGGGCTGCTGCAGACCAGCACGGCCGAGATGGAAGGGCGTAAATTCTTCTATTTCGGCAGCGCGCAGGGCGGGCAGAACTGGATGGATTTCCTGGCGCGGCCGGGTGAGGGCAACTACCTCGAAATCCAGAGCGGCGTAGCACCTACGCAGAACCAGAGGTTCGAGCTGGCGGCGGGGCAGGAACTCGAATGGACCGAGGCGTATGTCCCGGTTCAGCTCGAGGCGGGGAAGGCTCATGATGCCGACTTCACCGCCGCATCTGCCCATGCCGCGGGAGCGCTGAATACGCTGGTTCCCGCCGATGAGCTGGCGCGTGTCGACGCCTTCCTGCGCGAGCAGGCCCGGTTGCCGCTCGACACCCGCCTGTCGGAGGGCGAGCCCTGGGGCGCCCGACAGGAGCAGTTGCTCGGTCGGCCTCTGGCGAGCGGCCTCGATTTCTACACCTCGGCATTGCCCGACTTATGGGACAGCGTGGCGAGCGGAGCGCGCATTCCTGCCGAGCAGCGCGACGTGGCGCCCAACGGCATTGTCGTGTCGCCCCTGTGGATCGAGCAGGTGAAAGCCCACGCGGCGGAACACGGCGCGACCTGGATGCACGAGCTGACCCTGGCGATCGCCAACCTGGACGCTGGTGACAAGGCGGCCGCCGCGCGGCATGTATCGGCATCGTTGGCGCTGAAGCCGAGTTGGTCGGCCTATCGGCTCGACGCGTTGCTCGCGGGTGATGTGGATGCAGCCGTGCGCAGCTACCTCATGGCCTGGAAAGCTGGCGGGGCGCCGCCGGAACTGGCGGTTGAAATCGTCGCCTACCTGATGAAGCAGGATCGCGCGGCGGAACTGAAGGCGTTCGTCGACAGCCTGCCCGATGATATCCGCGACAAGGAGCGGATCATCCTCGCCAGGGCAGTGGTGGCCGCGAACGATGGACAGTTCGATGAACTCGAACGCCTCCTGCTCAGCCGCCAGTACGCCTCGATCCGCGAAGGCGAAACGCTGCTGAGTGACCTGTGGCTGCGTCTGCGGCGCGGCCGGCTCGAGGCAAGCCTCGGGCGTGCCGCCACGGCGGAGGAGGCAAGGGCCGACCTCGTTGCCCACCCGTTGCCAAGACAGCTGGACCTGCGCATGCACGCAGTCGAGGTGGCCTAGCCCCTGGTCGCGCGGGCGGCCATCGAGGCGGTGATGCGCTGCAGCATCGCCTCGTCCACCACGACGCCCTGGTGACGCAGGGCCAGCACAGCGGCACCGATGGCCCCGTCTCCGGCGAGGCGAATGTCGGCTTCGTGGCCGGCGCCTTCGAGCACCTTCGCGATTTCGGCAGGCAGGCCTTTCAGATGGGCTGCGACGCTGCCGCCCAGAACGACAGGCCCGCGAACCTCAGGGTCGAAGATCTTGCGGAAATCGGCGAGCAGGAACGCTTCGGACTGAGCCAGCAACCCTGCGGCGATCGGGTCGTCGCGATTGGCGATGACGTGCGGTGCGAACTTTGCCAGTTCGATCGGGCGCATGGCGTAGACGGCATCGATGAAGTGGCGCAGCGGCGTCGGGCGGCCGTCGAACGCCACGTCGCGGGCGAACTCGATGCCTAGCGAACCAAGGATGGCGGGGGTGAGGGCGGTCGGCGGCCCCCGCCCATCGAGCTCGGAGCAGACGGCGATCGCGGCGTGATGGCCGAGCCAGAAGCCGGAGCCGAGATCGCCGATGAGATATCCGGCGGCGTCGGCGACAGTCTCCACCTTATCGTTGCGGACCTTCACGGCGCCCGAACCCGTGCCGCAGAAGATGCAGTATCCTTCTGTAGCGGCGCTGACCGATGGCAGCATGGCGTGGGTATCGCCGGTCAGGACCATCGGACCCGTCAGGCCCAGCCGACGGAAGCCTTCTTCCATCATGCGCAGGCTGTCCGCGTTGCGGACCCCGGCCATGGCCAGCATCGCGACGTTGATGGTCAATGGTTCACCTGCCTGTCCAACTGCCGATTCGGCCGCGGCGACCACGGCGGCGGCAGCTTCCATCGGCGGGTTGGAGCCCGGATTGCCGCCGCGATTGCGGCCCTGCCCGAGGCAGTTTCCCTCCAGGTCCACGATCGTCGCGCGGGAGGTGGAGCCGCCGATATCGATGGCGAGCAAAGCTGTGATCATTCCGTCATACACCCGCTTGCCAGCGGCACAGTAGCTGGCTAAGAATTGTTTTCACCAAATTGCCTTCTTGCCTGATAGGCATTTTCACGGGGCGCCTCAAGCTTACGATGACAGCCATCGCAAAAACCTTCGGCGTGCTGAGCCGCATCGAGACCTACCAGTCTCAGATGCCGGCGACGATGGCGAAAATTGCGGCTGTGCTGATCGACGATCCGAAGGCCCCGCTCAATCTCTCGATCACCGATCTGGCCGAACGCGCCGGCACCTCCGCCGCCAGCGTCACCCGCTTTTGCCGGATGATCGGCTACGGCGGCTACTCGCAATTGCGGGTAGGGATAGCCGAGGATGTCGGCCGGGGCGGGGACAAGGCGGCGTGGATCGGCAATATCGGCCGCTCGTTCGGGCCGGACGATCCGCCCGACGAGATACGGAATTCGCTGCTCAATACCCATGTGGCTTCGCTGCAGACCACCGCCAGCGTGCTCGACATGAGTACGGCCATGCGGGTGGCCGAACGGATCGTGCGGTCGCGCCACCTGGACGTCTACGGGGTCGGTGGCAGCGCGCTCACCGCGCTCGAGACCGAGGTGCGGCTCTACCGCATCGGCATCAACGTGCATCCGTGGAGCGAGGTGCACAACGGCCTGACCAGCGCCGCAATCCTCGATGCCGACTGCGTGGCGATGGGTATCTCGAATACCGGGCGCACCGAGGAAACCATCCAGATGCTGACGGTCGCCAAGGCCGCGGGCGCCTACACCGTGGCGATGACCGGCAACCCCGACTCGCCGCTCGCCAAGGTCGCCGACGACATCCTGCTGGTTGCTTCGCCGCACGGCTATCTGCAGCCGGCTGACCTGTCGGCGCGGCTCTGCCAGTTGTACGTGGTCGACCTGCTCTACCTGCTGGTCGCCCAATCGGACTTCGAAAAGACCACGCGGCTGCTGGCCGCGTCCGGTGCTGCCGTGGCGCCGCGTCGCCGTCCGGCCCGCAACAACTCCATGCCGTTTTCAGCCGAGCACGATGCTTCGGCCCAGTTGTCCAAGCAAACGAGTAGATTATGACCGACCTGACTGCGCAGTTCTTCAACGAGGTTCAGACGCGGCTCGCCAAGCTGGCCGAACCGAACGCTGCCATCGACGAGGCGGTGCGGCTCTGCGCCGATGCGCTCGATGCCGGTGGCGTCATGCAGGCATTCGGCACCGGTCATTCGGAAGCCTTTGCCATGGAGATTGCGGGCCGCGCCGGTGGCCTCATCGCCACCAACCGCATCGCACTGCGCGTCCTCGTGCTGCGCGGCGGCCGGCCTGCTTCGGACCTCGGTGCAGCTGAGTTCGAGCGCGATCCGAACATCGGTGAGAACCTGCTGGCGCTGTTCCCGATCGACAAGCGCGATATCTTCCTCATCGCGTCGAACTCGGGCGTGAACGGCTCGATCCTCGGCGTGGCGCTGGCCGCCAAGGCGCGCGGCCACAAGGTAATCGCCGTCACCAGCCTCGACCACACCAGCAAGGTCACCCCCAAGCACCCGAGCGGCAAGCGCCTGAGCGAAGTCGCCGATGTGGTGATCGACAACCTGGCGCCGTTCGGCGACAGCACCATGAAGCTCGAGGGTGGCATCGGCATCGGCGCCGTCTCCTCGATCACCGCCGCCTTCATCGCGCAGCGGATCACCTTCGGCGTCGCCGAGACGATCCGCCAGCGCGGCAAGACACCGCCCGTGTTCCTCTCAGCGAACATCCCGGGCGGCGACGAGCACAACCGTGCTCTGCAGGATCTCTACGGCAATCGGATCCGCGGGGAAGCGTAAGCTTCTTGCTGCTCCGCTCGCCGTGGAGTTGAATGACGACCAAGTACTACCAAGGGAAGGGAACTAGGTATGAATAGGACTTTCGATCGCCGCACATTCCTGCGCGGCACAACGGCCCTCGTGGCGGCGTCGCCGTTCGCGGGCCTGCTCGGCTCCACCGGCGCGTTCGCGCAGGATGCGGCCAACCCGTTCGGCGTGGCTGAAGGCTCGACCGTCGACGCCGTTATCTTCAACGGCGGCTATGGCATCGACTACGTCGAGTTCGCTGCCAACCTGATGCAGCAGAACCACCCGACCGTCACCGTCAAGGTGTCGCCGTCCACCCAGATCGCCCAGGAACTGCAGCCGCGCTTCCTCGGTGGCAACCCGCCGGACCTGATCGACAACTCGGGTGCCCAGCAGATCGGCTTCGGAGCCATCCTGGACCAGCTCGAGAGCATGGACACCGTCCTCGATGCGCCGAACCTCGAAGGCGTCACGATCCGTGACACCCTCGTCGGTGGCGTCGAAGCGGCCGGTACGTTCGGCGACAAGTTCATCGCGCTCAACTACGTGATGACCGTCTACGGCATCTGGTACTCGGCCTCGCTGTTCGAAGAGAACGGCTGGACCCCGCCGACCACCTGGGCCGAAGCCATCGAACTGGGCAAGGCTGCCAAGGAAAAGGGCATCTACCTGTTCGGTTGGGGCAAGGAAGCCGCCACCTACTACCGGACCACCGCGGTTGCCTCGGCCATCAAGGCGGGCGGCGACGAGGTTCGTCTGGCCGTCGAGAACTTCACCCCGGGCTTCTGGTCGCATCCGTCGTTCCAGGCCGTCTTCACTGCCCTCTACGAGATCATCCAGGGCGGCATGATGAAGCCGGGTGGCGCCGGTACCCAGTTCACCGCTGCCCAGGCGCAGTGGTCGAACGACCAGGCGTTCCTGCTCTACCCGTCGGGCTCGTGGATCGAGAACGAGATGAAGCCGGCGACCAAGGAAGGCTTCCGGATGACCGGTATGCCGGAGCTGTCGATCGACGAGAACGACAAGCTTCCCAAGACCGCCATCCACGCGGAAGCGGGCGAGCCGTTCATCATCCCGGCCGGAGCGCTCAACCTGGCCGGTGGCAAGGAACTGCTCCGCACGATGCTCTCGAAGGAAGCAGCGACGAACTTCGTCAAGAACAAGCTCGCTCCGACCGTCGTGAAGGACACCGTGCCGGCCGATGGCTTCGGTTCCACCGCGCTGGTCTCGCAGAGCAAGCTGCTTGCCGACGCCGGCACCGACATCTTCGCCTGGAAGTCGTTCGGCCTCTACGGCACGAACCAGGACGAACTCGTCGTGTGGAACAGCTTCCTTGATGGCAAGCTCGACGTGGCGGCCTTCACCGCTGCGCTGCAGGCGATCACCGACGCTGTCTACAACGATCCCTCCGTCACGAAAGTCGAAGTGAAGTAATGGACAGCACGATGGCGAGGGCACCGGCCACGACGACCCGCCGGTGGAAACTGCCGAGCTTCGAGAACACCAGCTTCATGCTGGTGTTCCTCGGGCTCCCTCTGGCGATCTACGTGGTCTTTGTGATCTCGCCATTCGTGCAGGCCTTCTACTACTCGATGACCGATTGGTCAGGCTTCTCGAAGAACATGAACTTCGTGGGCCTGACCAATTACCTCACCCTGCTCAGCGACCCAGTCTTCACCAAGGCGGTATACAACTCCGTCGTTCTGGTGCTGATCCTGCCGCCGCTGGTCATCGTGCTTTCCTTGACGCTGGCGACGCTCGTCACCATCGGCGGATCGACGCAGGGCGAGATCCAGGGGCTCAAGCATTCCGGTATCTACCGGGTGATCTCCTTCTTCCCCTATACCGTGCCTGCCATCGTCATCGGCATCCTGTGGGCGCAGATGTACGACCCGTCGAGCGGCCTGCTCAACGGCATCCTGACGCTGATGGGGTTCGATTTCTTCAAGTCCTTCGCCTGGCTGGGCGACGAGCGCACCGCCATGGGTGCCTCGATCTTCGTCATCGCCTGGTCGATGGTCGGCTTCTACATGGTGCTGTTCATCGCGGCCATCAAAGGCATTCCGGCCGAGGTATACGAGGCGGCACGCGTCGACGGGGCAGGGCGGTTCCGCACGGCCATTTCGATCACCGTGCCGATGATCCGCGACAATATCCGCACGGCCTATGTCTACCTGGGCATCCTTGCCCTCGATGCATTCGTCTACATGCAGGCGCTCAATCCCTCGGGCGGGCCGGCGAACTCGACAGTCGTCATCTCGCAACACCTGCTCAACACCGCCTTCAAGAAGGGCAAGTTCGGCTACGCGACCTCGATGGGCGCGACGCTGGCGATCATTACCCTGCTGTTCGCGGCCATCGTCTTCTTCGTCTTCTGGTGGACGGGGCGTCCGGCCAAGTCCGGCCCGGTGAGCAAGACGCTTGCCCCGGACGTCGTGCGCGCGGCGCCCAAGGCGAAGCCCGCAGCACCGGCGAGCCAGCTCGAGCGCCCGGCCGCGCGCAAGACCATCTGGACCGACAAGACCGTCGCCACCACCTCGCACGTCGCGCTGATCGGCTGGGTTGTCGTCATCTGCGCCCCGCTCCTGTGGGTGCTGATGAGCTCGTTCAAGACCACCCAGCAGATTTTCGCCTCGCCGTTCACGCTGCCGACCGCGTTCAACTTCGACAACTACGTGTCGGCGTGGACCACGGCGAACATCGGCAGCTACTTCTTCAACACCGTCATCGTCGTCGGCTTCTCGCTGGTGATCGTCATGCTGCTGGGCGCCATGTGCGCCTACTACCTGGCGCGCTACGAGTTCAAGGGTAGCCGCATCATCTACTACCTGATGCTGGCGGGTCTCACCTTCCCCGTGTTCCTCGCCGTGGTGCCGCTGTTCCAGACGCTGCGCGGCTTCGGGTTGCTCAACACGTTCCCCGGCCTGATCATCACCTATGTGGCGTTTGCGCTGCCGTTCACGGTGTTCTTCCTCTACTCGTTCTTCCGGACGCTGCCGCAGGAGATTGCCGAGGCCGCGATGATCGACGGCGCCGGGCCGTGGCGGATCTTCTTCACCATCATGCTGCCGATGGCGACGCCGGGCATGGCGTCAGTCGCGATCTTCAACTTCCTGGGTCTTTGGAACCAGTTCCTGCTGCCGATCGCGCTCAACACCAACACGGCCAACTACGTGCTGAGCCAGGGCATGGCGTCGTTCGCCTCGCAGGCAGGCTATGCGGTCAATTTCGGTGCGCTGTTTGCGGCTGTGGTGATCACGGTTGTGCCGGTGCTGATCACCTACATTGTCTTCCAGCGTCAGCTGCAGGGCTCCGTGCAGACCGGAATGCTGAAGTAGGTCACGCCACTATTGCGCCGGGCCAGCGATGGCGCGGCGCAACACGCCGCCGGTCGCCGCCAGTGCCGTCCGCGCCGTGCCGGCATCCTGACCGGTCAGCAGCATGAGGATCGCGAGCTTGCTGTCGTTGTCGGCGCTCACGAGTGCGGTTTCCGCTGCCGCGATCGGCGCTCCCGTCGCCTGGCTGACGATGCGGGCGGCGCGAGCCACGAGCTTGCGATTGCTGGCGACCATATCGACCATGAGGTTGCCGTAGGTCTTGCCGATCCGCACCATGCTGGCGGTCGAGAGCATGTTTAGCACGAGCTTCTGCGCCGTGCCCGACTTGAGACGCGTCGACCCCGTAACCACTTCGGGGCCGACGACCGGCGCGATCGAGACGTCGGCCATCCGGGCGATCGGCGAGTCCGGATTGCAGGTCAGCGCTACCGTGGTCGCGCCCACGGTTTTGGCCCGGTCAAGCGCTCCGATGACATAGGGGGTCCGGCCGCTGACCGCGATACCGACGACAACGTCGCGGGCCGTAAGGTCGATGGCCGCCAGATCCGCCGCGCCGGCATCGGCATCATCCTCGGCGCCCTCGACGGCATTGGTCAGGGCATTTGGGCCACCGGCGATCAAGCCCACGACCATGGTCGGAGGCACTCCGTAGGTCGGCGGACACTCCGAGGCGTCGAGCACGCCGAGCCTGCCGCTGGTTCCTGCGCCAATGTAGATCAGCCGGCCGCCCTCGTTGAAGGCGGTGACGATAGCGTCCACGGCCCGGGCGACGTCCGGCAGCGCCTTCTCCACAGCATCGGGCACCGACCGGTCTTCGGTGTTCATGACGCTCACGATCTCAAGGCTCGACATCAGGTCGATGTCGGTCGTGCGCGGGTTGCGCCCCTCGGAAACGAGCTGCTGGAGCTGATGGTGCAGTGAAGTGTCGGTGGTCATGGGCAGCTCCTCGGGCAACATGACTGTTCTCGTACGCCGTCGGTCGGGATGGTGAAAGGCCTCTGGCGAACAGCAGGGTTATTCGCTACACGGAAAGGGCTTTCTTCAATCTCACACCCGGATCAAGGCCGGGCCATCACCAAGACATGGATGGAGCCGGGTATTGTCCGGCGTGAGTGCGGCGCGCTGACGCCGCTGCCGATGGAGTATTCCCGTGATGGCCACCGCCCCCTCAAAGCTCGATGCTTTGACGATCGTTCCGCCTGCCCGTCCGCTGGTGGGGCGCGTCACCCCGCCCGGCTCGAAGTCCATCACGAACCGCGCGCTGCTGCTCGCGGCGCTGGCGAAAGGGACGAGCCGCCTTACCGGCGCGCTGAAGAGCAAGGACACTGCGCTCATGGCGAGGGCGCTGATCCAGATGGGTGTCGGCGTCGAGGAGCCGGACGAAACCACGTTCGTCGTCACTTCGGATGGGACCCTCAAGGCACCGACCGAGCCCCTCATGCTCGGCAATGCAGGTACCGCTACCCGCTTCCTCACGGCCGCGGTGTCGCTGGTCAACGGCCGGGCTGTCGTCGATGGCGAGGAGTCGATGCGCAAGCGCCCCATCGAGCCGCTGCTCGCGGCGCTGCGATCGCTCGGCATCGATGCAACCGCCGAGACAGGCTGTCCTCCGGTGGTCGTCAACGGCACCGGACGTTTTGGCAGGGGCAGGGTGACCATCGATGGTGGCCTCTCCAGCCAGTACGTATCGGCCCTGCTGATGGCCGCTCCGTTCGGTGATGGGCCGATCGAGGTGCAACTGACAGGGAAGGACCTCGATGCCCGCGGCTACGTCAATCTCACGCTTGCGGCCATGCGCGCTTTCGGGGCGCGGGCCGAGCAGGTCGATGAGATGACCTGGCGGGTGGAGCCCACAGGCTACCGCGCCACCGACTACGTCATCGAACCCGATGCGTCGGCGGCAACGTATCTCTGGGCCGCCGAAGTCCTCACGGGGGGCAGCATCGACCTCGGTGTGCCGATGGAGGCATTCACCCAGCCCGACGCCGAAGCAGCCAAGCTCATCGCCATGTTTCCGCACATGCCCGCGGTGATCGATGGCTCGCAGATGCAGGATGCGGTGCCAACCCTCGCGGTCCTCGCGGCATTCAACGAGACGCCGGTAAGGTTCGTCGGCATCGCCAACCTCCGCGTAAAGGAATGCGACCGCATCTCGGCCGTGGCGACGGAGCTGAGCCGCATCAAGCCGGGGCTGGCGCACGAGGAGGGGGACGAACTCGTGGTATCGTCCGATCCCGGACTGGCCGGTCAGAGCCTGCCGGCGCGGATCGAGACCTATGAAGATCACCGCATCGCGATGGCCTTCGCGCTCGCGGGCCTCCGGGTCAACGGCATCACAATTCTCGACCCTGCCTGTGTCGGCAAGACCTACCCTGGCTATTGGGATGCCCTGCGGTCGCTGGGTGTAGAGCTGCGCTAAGCGTGCCGGTTCCGTCGCGTGGCGATCACGCGGCGGCGGTCTGCCGGACCTTGAGCGTATCCTCGCCGATCACCCTATTGCGGCCGGCGGCCTTGGCGGCGTACAGGCAGCGATCTGCGCGCTCGATGAGGCTCGATGGACCATCATCTGCCCTGAGCATGGCCACGCCGAAGGATGCCGTGACACGGCCGAGCTTCTCGTTGGTGGAACGCTTCAGCAGTTCCTTGGCCTGGATGGCGCGGCGGATGTTGTCGGCGAGGTGCAAAGCACCTTCGAGGTCTGTATCCGGCAGGATCGCCGCGAACTCTTCGCCGCCGTAGCGCGCCGCGATGTCCTTGCCCTTGATGTTCGATTTCACGGTCATGGCGACCAGCCGCAGCACCTGATCGCCGGTCTGGTGGCCCCAAGTGTCATTGAAGCGCTTGAAGTGGTCGATGTCGATCAGCATCAGGCAGAGCGGCTTGCCGTTCTCGGCAGCCTGGGCCACGGCGCGAAGCAGGCCCTCGTCGAAGGCCTTGCGGTTGTGCACCTTGGTCAGCGGATCGAGGAGTGCCTCGCGGCGCACATCATCCAGGTCGCGTTGCAGCGTGGCGATTTCGGCGCGCGATGCCTCCAGCGTGCGCTCGAGCGTTATGTTGGAGTTCTGCATGCGCCGGGTTTCGGAGAGCAGGGACGTGGCCATCTGCTTCAGTCGTACGGCCGGCACCTCTGACGCGAGGTCGCCATTGGCGGTCTGCAGGGTTGCCGAATAGGCGTTGGCTGTCGCCATGGCGGTGTCGATCGCCTGATGCATCGCTTCGATGCGGTTCGACATGCGTGCCGAGACACCCGTCAGCCGCTCGCTGGCATCCTGGCTGGAGAGGAACTCGGCGTAGAGACGCTCGGCCATCTCGACGCTTGGAGCACCGGTGGCGAGAATGGCATTGATCCGCGCATTCAGCTCCGGGTTTACCCCGGTCGAGTACACATAGAGCAGCTCATAGAAGTGCGGATAGGGCGGGATTGTCGCCCGTTTGAGCAACTCAATTGCTGAAGTGGCGTAGCCAACGGCGCGCGTGTATTCCTGATCCGACACCAGTGCCCGCCATCCGTCCAAATCGCGAGAATTTCTGAGGCGCAGTGTCGTGCGCTGCACTTAACGGCAAGTAAAAAATGCCGGTCGTGGAGCTATTCGCGACGCGCGCGCCATCACATTTTTGGGTGTTGCGACGTTTTACCGCAAAACCGGGGTCAGCTGATCTTCGTGGCGCGCAAGAGGAATGCGGGGATGGGGCCGTCGGTGCCGAACGGCGAATCGGCATCGATGCCATCGACCTTGCGGTCGGACCAGTCCGGCGCGTCGTCGCGCTGCTGACGCGGCTCGCGACGAGGCGGCCGGGCGTCGCCGTTCGGGGCGGTCCGACCGCGCGGTGCGGCCTCGGCCGGCTCGGGTGCCTTTACGG
>JAEYYP010000330.1 GCA_023428425.1 Pseudomonadota bacterium | reverse complement strand
CAGCATGGCCATGCCGCGGCTCACCTGCAGCCGCTTGATGAGGTCGAGGATTTCGGCCTGCGTGGTGACGTCGAGGGCGGTGGTTGGTTCGTCGGCGATGAGGATGTCGGGGTTGCAGGCGAGCGCCATGGCGATCATGGCCCGCTGGCGCATGCCGCCCGAGAACTCGAAGGTGTAGCGATCGATCTGGGTTTCGGGGTTGGGGATTTCGACCTGGCGCAGCAGCTCGATAGTGGCGGCGCGGGCCTGGCGCTTGTCCATCGCCTGGTGCAGGCGCAGTGCCTCGATGATCTGGCTGCCGATGGTGTGGACGGGCGAAAGCGAGCTCATCGGCTCCTGGAAGACGAGGCCGATGCGGCCGCCACGGATGCTCAGCAGCTCGCGGCTGCGCTCGTCGAGCCGGACGATATCGGTCTCGCCCTTGTCGCCGCGCAGGAGGATGCGGCCGGATGTGATGCCGCCGTTCTTGTCGATGATGCGGAGCAGAGCGCGCGCGGTGACGGACTTTCCCGAGCCGGACTCGCCGACGAGGCAGAGGGTCTTGCCGCGGTGGAGCTCGAACGAGACGTTGCGGGCGGCGTGCAGGATGTGGGTGCGAAGGTTGAAGTCGATCGAGAGGTTGTCGACGGAGAGGATGACGTCGTCGCTCATGCCCATACCCCCCTCCTAGCTCCGCTAGCCGGCAAGCCGCCAAGCTGCGCTACCTCACCCACAAGGGGGGCGGCGGGACGTAGCGCTACCTGACACGAGGGTGGACCAAACCCGACCTTCACCTCCTCCCCTGCGGGGGAGGTAGCGTCGCCAGGAGCGATAGCGACGTGGCAGAGCTGGGAGGGGGGTGCGACCGAGGCGGGTTGTGAGGCCCCCAACCTCGGTTGTACCCCCTCCCTACCTCCGCTACGAGCGCTGGCGCGCCCAAGCTTCGGTACCCTCCCCGCAAGGGGGAGGGTGGCCAGTAGCCTGCCCGAGTCATATGCGATGGCCCTACCCACAAGGGGCGTCGCGGGTGTCGCGATGAAGGGAGGGATCGCCATCGTCGTCAGCTCTCGTAGGGGTCGGCGGCGTCGCGGAGGCCATCGCCGAGGAAGTTGTAGGAGAGGACGGTGAGGACGACGGCGCCGGCGGGCCAGAGCAGCAGCCACGGCGCTGTGGCGATGGTGCGGACGTTCTGCGCCTCCTGCAGCAGGACGCCCCAGCTCACCACCGGAGCCTTGAGGCCGATGCCGAGGAAGCTCAGCGCGGTTTCGGCGACGATCATGGTGGGGAGCGCGAGTGTGACGACGGCGAGGATGTGGCTCGTGAGCGACGGCAGGATGTGGCGAAAGATCAGGCGGCGCTCGGTTGAGCCGTCGAGGCGGGCGGCGGTGACGAAATCCTCGGAGCGGAGCGCGAAGAAGCGGCCGCGGACTTCGCGGGCGAGACCGGTCCAGCCGAACAGCGAGACGATCAGCGTGATGACGAAATAGACCTGCAGCGGCGACCAGGTGAGCGGCACGGCAGCTGCGAGACCCAGCCAGAGCGGGATGGTCGGCATCGAGGAGATCACCTCGATGACGCGCTGGATGCCGAGGTCGACCCAGCCGCCGTAGAAGCCGGAGAGCGAGCCGAGGACGACGCCGAGGGTGAGGCTGATGGCGACGCCGATGAGGCCGATCGACATGGAAACGCGGGTTCCATAGATCAGCCGGCTCATCAGGTCGCGGCCGAGCTTGTCGGTGCCGAGGAGGTACATCGTGTCGGTGGACTTGAGCGGGCCGACGAGGTGGGTGTCCATCGGGATGAGGCCCCAGAGCTTGTAGGCGGGGCCCTTCACGAAGAAACCGATGGGGACGACTTTCTCCGGGTCGATGGTGAAGATGCGGCGCAGCGAGGCCTGGTCGACCTCCTGCCTGTAGCCTTTCACGTGCGGCAGGAAGCGCGACGAGCCGTCGGGGTCGGTGACGAAGAGGCTGAGTTCCTGCGGCGGGGCGTAGGTGAACTGCGGCTTCGATGTCTCGGGCAGGGCCGGGGCGAGGAACTCGGCGAAGGCGGCCACGAGGTACATCAGGAGGATAAGGAAGCCGGCGAAGACGGCAACCTTGTTGCGGACGAACTTCAGCCAGATGAGGGTCCATGGACCGGCGACCGACGTTTCGCGACCTTTCTGCTGCCGGATCGGCGTGATGGCCGGGCCGGTCTCCGTCGCGCTATCGCTTTCAATGTGCACGTGGGTCAATTGAAGCGGATCCGCGGATCGAGGATGGCGAGGAGGATGTCGGAAATCAGCATGCCGACGAGCGTGAGGATACCGAGCAGCAGAATGATCGAGCCGGCGAGGTACATGTCCTGCACGGTCAGGGCGCGGAGGAGCAGCGGGCCCATCATGGGCAGGTTGAGCACGATGGCGGTGATGGTGACGCCGGAAATGAGCTCGGGCAGGACCCAGCCGATGGCGGAGACGAAGGGGTTTAGCGCGATGCGCACCGGGTATTTCAGTACCACCTTGTATTCGGGCAGGCCCTTGGCGCGGGCGGTGACGACGTAGGGCTTGTTCAGCTCGTCGGTGAGGTTGGCGCGGAGGATGCGGATCAGCGCCGCGGTGCCGCTGGTGCCGATGACGATGATGGGAATCCACAGGTGGGCGAGCAGGTCGCCGAACTTGGCCCAGCTCCAGGGGGCATCGACGTACTCGCGCGAGAACAGGCCGCCAACGGTCTGGCCCATGTATCGGTAGGCGACGTACATCAGGGTCAGCGCCAGGATGAAGTTGGGGATGGCGAGGCCGAGGAAGCCGAGGAAGGTGAAGACGTGGTCGCCCAGCGAATGGCGGCGCATGGCCGAGTAGATGCCGATGGGCAGCGACACGGCCCAGACGAACAGCAAGGCGAGGACGGAGACGGACAGCGTCGGGCCGAGGCGCTCGGTGATGAGGCTCCAGACGGGGCGGTTCCACTCGAACGAGTAGCCGAAATCCCAGCGGAATATGATGCCGCTGATCCATTTCCAGTACTGGACGATGAAGGGGTCGTCGAAGCCGTAGATCTCGCGGTAGCGGGCGATCTGTGCCTCGTCGACGTTCACGCCGCTGTCGGCCATGGAGGCCAGCATCGACGTCAGGTAGTCGCCCGGCGGCAACTGGATGATCAGGAAGGCGATGATCGACATGCCGATCAGCGTCGGGATCATGTAGAGCAGCCGCTTGATGATGTAGCGCAGCATGGGGCCGGCTCCGTCAGCCCCAGGTGATGTGGACGGCTTCGAGCGTCTCGAAGCCCGGCACTTCGATCTCCACGCGACCATCGGCGACGCGGGCGGTGGCCTCGGTGCCGGCGACCAGCAGGGTGGCGCGGCCGAAGCTGCGGTCTTCCGGGATGGCGACGCTGACGATCTGGTGGCCCGCCGGATAGACCCTGCGGATCGGGCCCTTCATCATCATGGGGTTGTTGAGGTTGTGGAGCACGATGGCTGTGCCCTCGGCGTTCTCGCGCACGGCGAGGTCGAGCACTTCGCGGCCGGTGACGACGACATCGGGGCGCTTGCCGAGGGCCCAGAGGACGGCGTTGGCGATGAGCCTGCCATGGTCCTCGGCGAGGACTTCCTTGAAGATCGCGCCGATGTTCCACGGGAAGTAGACGGTGCGGCCGCCGCTGGCGTGGGTGCGGGCGACCACGGCGGCGCCGACCGGGGCGAGGCGGGGATAGACCTCCTCCATGGGCAGATCGGGGAAATCGGGGACATAGAGGAACGGCACCTCGGCATCGGCGACCGCATCGACGGCGAGGAGGCGGGTGCCGCCGATGATGCGGTTGGCGCCATCGAAGCCGGCAGAGATCGGGTGCTTGCCGTTGATCGACACGTAGGTGTTCTTCACCGGGCCGCGGGCGGGGGAGGTGAGGGTGACGCCGAGCAGGGTGCCGAGGCCGATGGCGTTGCGGGGGTGGTTGGCTTCGGTGCGCGTGGACGTCTCGTGCGCGGCGACGAGGCTGCCGCCGCGGGCAACATAGGCTTCGAGCGTGGCGATCTGGTCGTCGCTGAGGCAGGTGGAGTTGGCGAGGATCAGGACCTTGAAGCGATCGAGCGTTGCGTCGGTCATCGCCTGGTCGGAGAGCATCTCGAACGGAAGGCGGGCCTCGACGAGGGCGTGGTAGATGCCAAGGTCGTCGGCTTCGGCAATGGCGCGGGTCTCCTGGCCGTGGTGGCGGAGGGTGGTGGCCGGGTCGAGGATGGCGATCTCGGCGGCCGGCGTCATGGTCGAGAGCACCGGCTCGAGGTCGGCGTGGAGGGCAAAGCTGTCGGCGACGGGCTGCACCCAGCGGGTGTCGGGGACGACGCCGTTGAACTTGGTGAACCAGGGCAGCAGGCCCTGCGTGGTGCCGCTGTCGATCCACGCCTGCATCTCGGGGCCGGTGGTGACGCTATCCTTCCAGCGATGGGCCTCCTCCGGCCCGATCGAGGTGATGAGAATGGCGGGGCGCTCGCGGAAGGTGGCGCGCATGCGCTTGCCGTTGCGGCCGGCCATCCAGATCGGCTCGGTGCCGCGGCGGCCCTGATCGTCGACGCAGAGAAACGGGCAGTAGCGCTCGATGACGTCGAGATCGAACTCCATGAGGGAGACCGAACCCATGTTGGGGATGAAGCTGGTGTGGGGCTTGATGGCCTTCATCACCGCATCCCACTCGACGACGAGGCGGGTGAGGATGGTGCGGCGCCAGGCGGCCCAAGCCATCCAGACGGGATCCTCGGGGTTGGCGTCGCGGGGCAGGTCGTAGCCCGAGGCGGCGCGGAAACTGGCCTTGCAACTGTCGCAGTAACAGACGCCGTGGCCCTGCCACCGGTTGGCGAAGATGGCGTCGATGTCGTAGTCGCGGGTGAGTTCGGCCAGAACCTCGGGCATGAACTTGAAGTTGTAGTCCGAGTAGGCGCAGGTGACCCACACCTCGGGAAAAGCCCAATGGCGACGCTTGTTGCCGTCCTTGTCGACGGCGATCCACTCGGGATGGGCGTCGGCGGCGTCCTGGTGGATGGCGTGCGGATCGACGCGGGCCATGACGTGCATGCCAAGCCGCCGGGCACCATCGACCAGCGTGCCGAAGGGATCGGTGTCGCCGATGTGCTTCGACACATAGTGCAGCGGCACCTTGGATGGGTAGTAGGCGATGTAGCCGCCGGCGCTCAGGCAGGTGGCGTTGGAGCGGGTGCGCTTGAACACGTCGATCCAGAAGGCCGGATCGAAGCGGATCGGGTCATCCTCGACGAGGGTCAACTGCGTCCAGCGGGTCGCCGACTTGTACCAGTCGGGTGTGCGCAGGTTGGATTCAGGGTGCGCCTTTGGGTCGAGCATGACGAGTGTTCCGTAGGGGTCAGGGGCCGGCCCGCCTTGGGAAGGGGCGGACCGGCAGGGAGGTCAGTTCAGCCCGGGAGTCAGGCCTTGAAGAACTGCTCCGGACGGGCAGGGCCGGGAGTCGGCCAGCCGAACGAGTTCGGCATTTCCTTGAGCACGTTGACCATGTCGTTCTTGACGATGCCGTAGCCATCGGCCGGCAGGCTGACGCCGATGGTGAAGAACAAGTCAGCGGCGTTCTGCAGCACCTCGGCCATCACCTGCTGCTGGCCGGCCGGATCGGCGGTGCCCACCAGCTTGCGGTAGAGGTCCTGCTGAGCCTTGACCGCCGGGGGCGGCTCGATGGCATCGGCGTTGCCAGGCTGGGTGTAGTAGAGGGCCCAGCCCGGAGCGTAGAAGCAGTTGTTGTTGATCGGCACATAGAAGCGCGGATCGAGCATCGCGGCGATGCCGGAGTTGGCGCCGAACTGGTGCGCCGTGGCATCGTACTCGCGACCGCGGCGGACGCGGGTTTCCCACAGCGAGCGGTCCATGGTGCGCATCTGCGCATCGATGCCGATGGCCTGGAACATCGGGGTGGCCAGCTCGAACATGTCGAGGAAGGTGGTGCGGGTCTGGTCGATCTCGAAGATGATCGAGACGCGGCGTCCTTCCGCATCGAGGCGATAGCCCTCGCCATCCTTGTTCGGGATGATGGCATCGAGCATCGTGTTCGCCTTGTCGGGATCGAACTCGGTGTACTGCTTGGAGAGCTGCTCGTTGTAGAGCGGATCGCCTTCGCGCATCGAGGCCTGGGCCGGTGAACCCTGGCCGACGAATACGGCGTCGATCAGCGCCTGACGGTCGACGGCAACCGACAGGGCGCGGCGGAAGTCGATGTTGTTGAACAGCTCGCGCTTGGTCGGATCGAGGTGGTTGAGGTTCAACTGGAAGGCCATGACGTTGGCTGCTGTTTCCTTCAGCGTGTAGAAGCTGAAGCCGCCTGCTTCCTGCCCGTCAAACAGCACCGGCTTGTTGGTCGGCGTGCCGATGTACTGGTCCATCATGTCGATCTCGCCCTGCAGCGTCTTGAGCAGGAGCACTTCGGGATCGGCGACCATCTGGTAGACGACGCGGTCGAAATAGGGGAGCTGCGTGCCGGCGGTATCGACCTTGTGGTAGTAGGGGTTGCGGACCGCGATGGTGGTCTCGGTGTTCTGGCCGGGGGCGCTGCCACCGGGCAGGTGGAAGGCCCAGGCGTTGAGCGTGGGGCGGTTGGCGTTCTGGAAGAACACGTTGTCGTCCAGCATGCCGATTTCCTGCTGGAACAGCGCGATCCAGCTTTCGAGCCCGGCCGCCTTGGCGAGCGCATCGGCCTCGGGGTTGTAGCGAATGTGGAACTTCTCGAGGTAGTGCTTCGGCGTACGGGTCAACTGATCCTGCTGGGCCCATGCAAGCTGCTGCAGGAAGAATCCGTTCGGCGCCTTGAAGATGACCTTGAAGGTCTGCTCGTCGACGACCTCGAGCTTGGCCTGCTCGCCGCCGGCCGACCACCAGGCGTTGCCGCCCAGCGTGGTTTCCTTGTCCGTGAAGTAGGCGTCGTACCAGAACTGGACGTCGGCGGTGGTGAAGGGCTGGCCGTCGGACCACTTGTGCCCCTTGCGCAGCGTGATGGTGTACTCGGTCGCTTCGGCATTCACCGCGTAGCTCTCGGCGACATTGGCTTCGATGCCGGACCAGTCGGAGGTGAAGCGGACCAGCGGCTCGTAGCCCTGGTAGCGCACCAGCATGGAGAGAGAGCCGCCGCCCACCAGCGCATGGTTCCAGTCGCCGCCCTGCTGGCCGACCCTCTCCCACGGGGTGATGACGAGCGGGTTTTCGGGCAGGCGCTGCGCCACCGGCGGCAGGGTCCCGGCATCGACCTGCGCCTGCAGGAATGCGGACTCCGTGGCCTGTGCGAATACCTGCGGCGCGACGAAAACGACGCCTGCAAAAGCCGTACTGCCGGCAATGAATGCCCGGCGGCTGATACCGTTCATTGGTCTGTCTCCCTCCCAGAGCTGCGACCGTTCCTCGGCGGTCGTTAGCTGACAGGAAGCTTGCAAGGCGAATTTGTTAGGTAAAGCGTTATGTCGCTGAACTGCTACAAATATCCAAGTCAGGATTGCTGACTGACTACACATCGCGCTTGTGAATCGGCATTTCCTGATGCAGGGTTAGTCGAAATCGATGCATAGTTTTGTAACGTTAGTCGCGAGGTAGGTTGTTGGAAAGAGTCACGCTCGGGGTGATTGCGGCGCGGCTCGGCCTGTCGAAGTTTGCGGTGTCGCGGGCGCTCGCCGGCAAGAGCGGCGTCAGCGAGGGTACGCGGCAGCGGGTGCGCGACATGGCCGACGCTCTCGGCTACGCGCGGCCGCTCGCCGCGATCGAGACGAAGACCCTGGGGCTGGTGTTCCACGACACCGACCTGATCAACTCCGAGCTGCACCTGTTGATCCAGAGCGGCGTTCAGGCGGAGGCCCAGCGGCGGGGCTATCAGGTGCGCATGCGCTGGACGCACCTGACTGAAGAGGTTGAGGCATTCGTCAGGACCTGTGACGGGGCAGTGATGGTCGGGCCGCACGATCGCGGCACCTATGCGAGCGTCTATGCGCTCGGCATTCCCATTGTCCGGACCGGCTGGCTGCAGCCGCTCGAACAGGTGGATTTCGTCGGCGGTACCGACCACGAGTCCGGATCGGCAGTGGCGCAGCACCTCATCGACCTCGGCCACAGGAGCATCGTCTACGTGCACGGGACGCCGGGGTATCGGGGCCGTATTGAGCGGTACTACGGATTGCGAGAGGTGCTGGAGAATCGCGCCGACGTGCACTTCCGGCAGATGACGTTCGAGCGGGAGGTGCGCTTCACCGAACACCTGCGGGCCGCGCATGCCGAGGGTTTCAGGCCGACGGCGTTCTTCTGCGCACATGACGGGCTGGCGGTGACGGTGATCTCGGAGCTGCTGCGGCTGGGATACCGCATACCGGAGGATGCGACGGTGGTGGGATTCGGCGATTTTTCGGCCGCGACCCAGATCTCGCCCCAGCTGACGACGGTGAAGGTGCCCGGTCAGCAGATCGGGGCAGGGTGCGTGCGCATCCTCGATGACCGCATCAACGAGCGGGTGCCGCGCGAGGTGCCGCTGCGTGTGCTGGTGGCGAACCGGATCGTCAGCCGGGACTCGAGCGGCCCGCGGCTCCCGCTGCCCACCCAGCCATAGTTCGCGCTTGCAGGTTTCCCGCCGATTGGCAGAGTATCTGGCCGAACAAGGATTTAGGGCAGATGGCGCAGCGGCAGGAAACTCAGGGGAACAGGCTCGACGATGCCGCGCGGGCCGGGTGGCTGTACTATGTCGCCGGCAACAACCAGGAACAGATCGCGCGCAAGCTCGGTGTGTCGCGGCAGACGGCGCAGCGGCTGGTGTCGCTGTCGGTGTCGGAGGGGCTGGTGCGCGTGCGGCTCGACCATCCGATCGGCCGCTGCATGGAACTGAGCGAGAAACTCACGAACCGCTACGCCCTTGAATTCGCTGAGGTTGTGCCCACGGACCCGGATGCGCCGGGGGCGATTCACGGGGTGGCGATCGCGGCGGCGGCCCAGATCGAGCGGTGGCTCAGGGCCGACAAGCCGACCGTTATGGCGATCGGCACGGGACGGACGCTGAAGGCAGCGATCGAGCAGCTGACGCCGATGGAGGCGCCGCAGCACAAGATCGTCTCGCTGACCGGGTCGATTGCGCCGGACGGTTCGGCAGCGTTCTACAACGTGATCTTCAACATCGCGGAGGCGGTCAAGGCGCGGAGCTTTCCGATGCCGCTGCCGGTGATCGCCTCGTCGGCGGCGGAGCGCGACATGCTGCTGAGCCAGCCGATGATCAAGGAAACGCACGCGTTGGCGCAGCGGGCGGACATTGCCTTCGTGGGCATAGGCGACCTCGGGCCGGAGGCGCCGCTGGTGATGGATGGGTTCATTTCTGCGAGCGAAGTCAAGCAGTTGCAGAAGGCGGGGGCGGTCGGGGAGATCGTCGGCTGGGCCTTCCATGCGCAGGGCCGGTTCATCGACGGAATCACCAACGACCGGGTGGCGTCGGCGCCGCTGCCATCGCGCGAGACTTCGACGGTGGTGGCAATTGCCGTCGGCGAGAGGAAAATGCCCGGCATTCGGGCGGCTCTCGGGCGGCGGCTGATCAATGGATTGATCACTGACGAGCTCACGGCTGAAGCGATCCTGTCGGCCGAATAGCCAGCTATCTGCCCCAAGTTCGACGCCTTGATGAACAGTGCCTGAGCGCCGGCTGAACGGGCATGCCCGGATTCCGCGTTTCGCACCGCTTGACATTATCCTAAAGTTCATGAGTAATTGCCCATGAGCGAGACAAATGCTCGCGTATGGGAGGACAATGATGAGACTGCTTCCGCTTCTTTCGAGCGTGCTCGTGCTTGCGCTCGGTTCGACAGCCTACGCGCAGACGACGCTGACCATTGCCACCGTGAACAACGGCGACATGGTGCGCATGCAGGGGCTGACCGACGACTTCACCGCCAAGAACCCCGACATCGCGCTGCAGTGGGTAACGCTGGAAGAGAACATCCTGCGTGAGCGCGTCACCACCGACATCGCCACCAAGGGTGGCCAGTTCGACGTGATGACCATCGGCACCTACGAAGTGCCGATCTGGGCCAAGAACGGCTGGCTGCTGCCGCTCGATAACCTCGGCGACAACTACGACGTCGACGACCTGCTGCCGGCGATCCGTGGCGGCCTCAGCGCCGACGGCCAGCTCTACGCCGCGCCGTTCTACGGTGAATCGAGCTTCATCATGTACCGCACGGACCTGATGGAGAAGGCCGGGCTGACCATGCCGGACGCCCCGACCTGGGACTTCATCGCCGACGCGGCCCGCAAGATGACCGACCGCGCCAACGACATCAACGGCATCTGCCTGCGCGGCAAGGCCGGCTGGGGCGAGAACATGGCGTTCCTGACCGCGATGTCGAATTCGTTCGGCGCGCGCTGGTTCGACGAGGCCTGGAAGCCGCAGTTCGACCAGCCCGAGTGGAAGAACACGCTGCAGTTCTACGTCGACCTGATGAAGGATGCCGGCCCGGTGGGCGCCTCCTCCAACGGCTTCAACGAGAACCTGACGCTGTTCCAGCAGGGCAAGTGCGGCATGTGGATCGACGCCACCGTCGCCGCCTCGTTCGTGACCAATGCCAAGGAAAGCTCGGTGGCGGACAAGGTGGGCTTCGCGCTCGCTCCCGATACCGGCATGGGCAAGCGCGGCAACTGGCTGTGGGCCTGGTCGCTGGCCATCCCGGCTGGCTCGCAGAAGGCCGACGCGGCGCAGAAGTTCATCTCGTGGGCGACCGACAAGGCCTATGCCGAACTCGTCGCTTCCAAGGAAGGCTGGGCCAACGTGCCGCCGGGCACTCGCACCTCGCTCTACGAGAACGCCGAGTACCAGGCCGCAGCGCCCTTCGCCAAGATGACGCTCGACTCGATCAACGCCGCCGACCCGACCGCTCCGACCGTGAAGCCGGTGCCCTACACCGGCGTGCAGTTCGTCGCGATCCCCGAGTTCGCCGGCATGGCGACCACGGTGGGCCAGCTGTTCTCGGCGGCGCTCGCCGGCTCGACCAGCGTCGATGACGCGCTGGCCCAGGCGCAGCAGACCGTCGACCGCGAGATGAGTGCGGCCGGCTACTACTGATCCTCCTCCCGAGGAGCCACTGACCCGGCGGCACGCCGCCGGTTTCTTGACGACGGACG
>JAEYYP010000283.1 GCA_023428425.1 Pseudomonadota bacterium | reverse complement strand
CCCTTCCACGGTTCAGTCAGGCAACCTTACGGCTGCATGATCCCGCCTTCTTCGAACAGGTCCACCATCTTCTGGTGTGCGTCCTTGACGGCTTCGGCAGCGGTCATGCGCTTGGCGATGACGTTGCCGACCGACTGCTCCAGCACGCCCTGGGCGCGGATTGCGTCGACGCCTGCGTTCGGATTCGCCGGCCAGGACTGGCCGAGGAACGGGTCGGTGACGCTCACCTGCTGCTTGATCACGGCGAGGTTCGGGTCGCCCGCCAGCAGTTCCTCAGTCCAGAGGTTCTCGTAGGCCGGCGTGAACAGCACGCTGCCCAGCGCCGCGATCTTCCCGAAGTTCTCCGGGTCGAGCAGGTCGAGAGCCAGTTCCCGTGCCAGGGCGGCGTTGGGCGAGCCCTTGAAGATCGTCATCCAGCCACCGACGTTGCCGCCGTCACGGCTGTCGCCGTTGATGGCAGTCGGTGCGGGAAGCAGCACGATGTTCGGGTAGACCGGGTTGTTGTCGCGCTTGGCCTGGGCGTACACCGAGAAGGCGTTCTGGGTGAAGCCGATCTGGCCGGCGAGGAACGCCTCGTTGTTGCCGACGTCGTTCCAGCTTTCGACGCCGGGCGGCAGCATGGCGGCGTACTTGCCGTTGCGGTCGTAGGTTTCGCCGAGGAATTCGAACGCCGCCACGGTCTCCGGCGTGTCGAACTTGACGATCATGCCGGTCTCGTCGGTAAACGAGCCGCCGAAGGCCTGGACCACCGAGATCAGGAAGCCGAAGCCGTCACCGGACTGGTTGGGGGTGAAGCCCCAGCCGTAAAAATCCGGGCCGGAGATGGCCAGCGCGGCCTCGCGGCGGTCGACGATGGTCTTCAGCGAGGCTGGGTCGATGCCCTTTTCCTTGAGCTTGTCGCCACGGGCGAAATAGCCGGTGGTGGTGCCGATCAGCGGGATCGCCTTCCAGCGGCCGTCGAACTGCGCCGTCTTGGCGGCATTGAGGCCCGGCATGATGTTGCCGTAGCGCTTCACCGCCTCGTCAACGACGTCGGTCACGTCCTCGACGAGGTCGAGAAGGTGCAACTGGGAGATCGAGACGTTGGAGGTGTACGCGAAGTCCGGCGCATTGCCGGCCTTCACCGCCGCGGTCATCTTGCCCATGAAGTCGCCGAACGACTCGGGGTTCGTGGTCGAGATGTCGAGCTCGACGCCCTTGGCGTCGGCAAAGGCCTGGATGGTATCGCGGAACGCCGTCTGGGCCGCTTCGAAATACTCGGTGCGGTGGATGACGGTCAGCTTGCCGGCGGCGCCGACGGGCAGGGCCTCGTCGGGCTTGGGCGCATCCTGCGCGAAGGCGGGCAGGCCGCCCGCGGCGAGGGTGATGCCCGCGCCGGTAGCAGCCATGCCCTGCAGAAGCGCGCGGCGGCTGACTGAGTTCTTGTCGTCCATTATTCGTCCTCCTCTTGATTTCGTTGTCGCGGGCGCCGATCCCTCAAACCGGCACACGCAAACCTATGCGGATCGCGCCGGCCGGGCCTCCCGGCATGCGGGCACGACGTGCCGGCAGCAGCTATCCTGATGGAATGGAGCAGGGCGCGCCGTTGCGCCTGCGAGGTCGTATTCGGCCGATGCCGCCAACGCATGCGCGGCAGACGAGGCGAGAGTCGCAGCAAAAACCAATTGGTCCACGTCGCCCTCCCCCGAGGTCGTTCCGGCCTGCTTCCGTCCGCAGTCTTGTCAGGTGCCCCTCTCCAGAGTTTGCCTGTCGCTGCGGTACGTTAAGCAATCTGTAGGGCATTCATGGCGCTGTCAACAACCAATCATACTTCTTCCCTAGGTCAGCGAGGCTGACCCAGTGTCGACGGTGCGTTGACAGACAGGTCATGCTGTGCAATCAGCAGAGTTATCATACTAATTTTTGGCAGAAGATCATGGATTACGAACAGCTCAAGGCGAAGATCGGCTCCGGACTTTTGTCGTTTCCGATCACGGATTTCGGCCCCGACGGCGAGTTCGACCGGGCCGGATATGCACGGCGTTTACATTGGCTTTCCTCCTATGGCGCGGCGGGACTGTTCGCCGCGGGCGGCACCGGCGAGTTCTTCTCGATCGGCGACGACGAATATGATGACGTGATCCGAACGGCAGTGGATAACTCAGCTGCCGACGTGCCGGTGCTGGCCGGCGTCGGCTACGGCACGCGCATGGCCGTCGATCTGGCGAAGCGCGCCGAGAAGGCCGGCGCCGCCGGGCTGCTGGTGCTGCCGCACTACCTCATGGTGGCCGAGGAAGCCGGCGTCATCGCCCACATGCAGGCCATCTGCAAGGCGGTCGGTATCGGTGTCATCTACTACGCGCGCGACAATACCAAGCTGTCGCCGGCCGGGCTCGAGAAGCTGGCCGAGACCTGCCCCAACTTCATGGGCTACAAGGACGGTATTGGCGACGTGCAGCTGATGCAGCGCATCCACTACCGGCTCGGCGACCGCGTGGTGCATATCGGTGGCCTGCCCACGGCCGAGGTCTTCGCCCAACCCTATCTCGAGATGGGCGTCACGACCTATTCGTCAGCCGTCTTCAACTTCGTGCCCGAGCTGGCGCTGCGCTTCTACAAGGCGGTGCGCGAGCGGGACAGCAAGACCATCGATGGCCTGATGAAGAGCTTCTACCTGCCGCTCATCGACCTGCGCGACAAGAAGAAGGGCTACGCCGTCTCGATCATCAAGGCCGGCGCGGAGCTGGTCGGGCACGGCGCCGGCAAGGTCCGCTCGCCGCTCACCGACCTCGAACCTGCCGAACGCGAGGTGCTGCGCGCCCTGATCGAGGCGCATTCGGACAAGGCAATGGTGGCCTGAAGAACGCGCGAACCGATCCCGGAGATTGGCGTTCCCTCTCCAACGCGGAGGGAGCGATGCCCAAGTTCATTACCATCGGCTATGGTGACCGAGCCGGATACGACCGCACCCCGGCTGAAGTGCGCGACGCCGCCCATGCCAATGACGCCGCACTCATACGACGAGGAGCTGTGATGGGCATCGCAGGAGCGCCCGTGCAGGTCCGCAACCCCGACTCGACCGGAACCGTCGCCAACCAGGGCGCATACATGCGGTCAGACCTGCCAGTGGTGGGTTTTGGCGTTCTGGACGCGGCAACATTGGAGGAGGCTATCGAAATGGTGTCGAAGTCGCCTTGCGCGGTCGCACAAGGAGTTATCGAGGTCTGGCCGCTCGAGACGGCGGACTGAAGCCCGCCGTCTAGCGCCAGCTAGCGCGCACCGCCGGAAAAGCCTGCGCCATAGGGATCCCAGCCATTGGCCTGGAACAGGGCGATGATGTAGCCGAAGCAGAAGGCGAAGGCGGTTTCGAAGTAGTTGTCGGCATCGATATGCGGCACGTGGTCGGGCATGATCATGCCGTCGTAGCCGACCTCCTTGTAGATCTTCAGCGCGGCCGGCATGTCCATGTCGCCGGCATCCGGGAACTCCTCGGTGAAGGAGTAGCGGCCGCCCTTGATGTTGCGGAAGTGCACGTTGAAGATCTTCTTGCGCTGGCCGAACCAGCGGATGATCTCGCCGATCTCCTCGCGCGGATTCTCGAGGCTTTCGGCCACTGTGCCCTGGCAGAAATTGAGGCCGTGGTAGGGGCTCTCGGCAATCTGCACGAACTTCATCAGGCCCTCGGCGTCGCCCAGCACGCGCTTCTCGAAGCCGCGGTAACCCGGGGGCGTCATCGGGTCGTGAGGGTGGCAGGCGAGGCGGACCTTTGCGGCCGTCGCCACCGGGACGACGCGCTCGAGGAAGTAGGTGATGCGCTCCCAGAACTCGTCGGCCGAAACCTTGCCGGCGATGGTCAGCGTGTCGCCATCGGTCGCCTTGTCAGCGCGCCAGGTGGACATCACCGCGCCGCCGCGGCCGGTTTCCGACGTGGTGCGGGGGATGCCCAGCACGTTGAAATTGTACTTGGCGGCACCGATGCCGGCCTCGGCCAGAGCCTCGATGATGCGGCAGATGCCGTCGATCTCGCGGTCCCGCTCACCCGGCTTGCCGAGCACGATGCCCGGGGCCTGGTGGTTGCGCTCGATGCCGGAAGAAGGCAGCGGTAGCTGCACCATGTCCAAGATCAAGCCATGACTATGAACGCGTTCTGAATGGCGCATGAGGATGTCGCGATCCCACTGCCACGGGTCGCCCTCCGGGTCGATGCAGACGTGCTTCACCCCCAGCTGGGCCAGCTGCCTAAGGTAGCGGTCACCCACTTTGGAGAACTGGTCTCCCCCCAGCTGCGTACCGACATACATGGCATTCCCCTCGTTGTTCTATGACTTCTTCAAAGTTGTATGACAGATTGACGATCGCAACAAGCGCGGCGGTGAATTTCGCTGGAGTTTCCGTCGCGGATCGCGTTGTTAGGCGATGTTATTTTCGCGCGTAGGCCACAAATGTCTGCCACTTTGCACCTCACCGACCGGGTGAAGCTGGACTTGATGCGCCTGATCGAGGCCGACGGGCTGAAGCCCGGCGACAAGCTGCCGCCGGCCGACCAGCTGTGCGAGCAGTTCTCTGTCAGCCGGACCGTGGTCCGCGAGGCGATCGCCAGCCTGAAGGCCGAGGGGCGGCTGCGGTCGCTGCGCGGCAGCGGCGTCTATGTGTCGAAGCCGCGCGAGGTCGGTGCGGTGCCGATGTTCATGGCGGCGCCACAGGAAATCGGCGATGTGCTCGACTTCATGGAGTTTCGCGTCTCAGTGGAGGTGGAGGCCGCGGGCCTCGCGGCGGAGCGTCGGACCGAAGTGCACCTGCTGCGCATGGAGCAGGCGCTGACGCAGTTCCGGCGATCGATGCAGGAGCGATCGCTGGCGACGGAATCCGATCGGGCCTTCCACCGCGCCATCGCGGATGCCACCAACAATAACCGCTTCCGGCTGTTCGTGGACGAGATGGGGGAGCGGCTGATCCCGCGGCGCACGCTGGGCGCGAGCTTCGTCGACGAGGCCAGCAAGACCGAGTTCCTCGGTCACATCGAGGTCGAGCACCTGCGCATCCTGACGGCGGTGGCCGACCGCAAGCCGGATGAGGCACGGCTGGCCATGCGGCAGCACCTCGAAGATGGACGCCGGCGCTATCGGGAATGGCGGCTGTCGCAGGATTTCGGCGCGATCAAGTAGCGCGAAAACAGCGGATTTTAGGGATTTTCCAGACGCCCGGCTAACCGTACGGCTTTACCCGTATACAAGGTATCGCCCTTACGGTGTCTCCCGGACTGAGGGAGAGCCATGTTCACGACATTGTCGATACTCGTCGCCCTCTACCTCGGGCGACGGAGAATGAAGGCGGAGAAGGCCAAGGCCCAACTCTCCGCCTCGGAAGCGGCCTGAGCCGCGCAGCCTAGTCGAACGCAGGCAGCGTCGGCCGGGTCGCGATGGCATGACGCACGGTTGCCTCGACCTTGGCGCGCAGTTCGCCGGAGAGCGGCTTGCGCGGCAGGCGGACGCGTTCGTTGGTCCCGATTTCCAGCGCCTCGGCGAGCTTGATGTTCTGGACCAGGTAGGTCGAGACATCGAGGTCGAGCAGCGGCCGGAACCAGCGATAGATCTCCAGCGCCTCGTCGTAACGCTTCTGCATCATCAGCTTGTAGATCGCGACCGTTTCCTTCGGGAAGGCGGTGACGAGGCCGGCGATCCAGCCCACGGCGCCGACGGCCAGCGCCTCGAAGGCGTAGTTGTCGACACCGGTGAAGACGGCCATCTTGCCCTTGAGCAGGTGCACCGCCTCGGTGGTGCGGCGGATGTCGTCGGAGCTTTCCTTGACCGCGACGAAGTGCTTGTCCTCGCTGAGTTCGAGCAGCATGTCGTTGGTGACATCGACCCGGTAACCGATGCGATTGGAATAGATCATCACCGGCAGGTCGGCAGCGTCGGCGACGGCGCGGAGCGCGGTCAGCGTCTCGTCGCGATTGGTGTGGTAGACCAT
>JAEYYP010000230.1 GCA_023428425.1 Pseudomonadota bacterium | reverse complement strand
CCTCCACCGCGACAGCGGGGGAGGGGGACCACGCGTAGCATGGTGGCGGGGGGTCCCCCCTCAGTGGTCCGTCTGCACCGACGTCTCGCCCACGCCGATTCCGGACACTTTCCCGCCCTTCAGCACGTAGCCGATATACTGGGCCACGTTCGTGTACCCGCCCGGCCGGTCGTTCCGGTAGGCGAGCTTGTTGCCCGAGGCCGCGCCGAACGCGGCCTTGAGGTCGGCTGTCGCGGCGCCGAGGCCGGGGATGCCGAAATCGGGCGTGGTCAGGGCGGCCGGCGCCGCGTCGCAGCCCTTGGCGGCGGGACTGGCCTCGGCCGCGACCATCATCACGAACTCGTAGCCACCCAGGGCGTTCGAGATGAACCACACATTGCTGCCGTCGGCACCGTAGCAGAGCCAGTCGGCGCGCGACGCGCCTTCGCCTGACGTCTGCACCGTACCGCCGAACGCTTTCTGCACATCCTTGAGCTTTGTGCGCTGCAGCGTAACGGCCAGCTTGCCCACGGTGATCTGCTTGATCGGCGCTTTCTCCAGGTTGGGCTTCGAGAAGTTGAAGCCATCGCCGTGGATGGCCGCCCCCATCCCGCCCAATTGGGCGGCGGCAACCGGCGTGACGGCGACGACAAGGGCGAGGCAGAGGGCAGCAAGGCGCAGTTTCATGGTGACGCTCATGGGCAATGCGGGGCGAGCGCGAATGTACCGAAAGGCCTGTCGCTGAAAAGTCGGCAAATGCACGTGATCCCGCAGTTTCCTTGCTCCGTTGCAGGCGCGCCGCTATCGGTTGGCGCATGACCGTTTCGCTCGATACCCTGCTTGAACTGGCGCCCTACCTGAAGGGGCTGGCCGAACGTCACGCCGACTGGTTTGCGGCGAGCCGCGCCATCGCCCCCGACACGGCGCTTCAGGCCGTGCTGCTGGGTGTGAAGCGGGCCGGCGAGAATGCTGCCGACGAGGCCGAGATCAGCCGCGAACTGCGCATCGCCAAGGGCCGCGTGGCGTTGCTCGCCGCCGTCTCCGAGGTGGAAGGCAGGTGGACCACGGCGCAATCGACCGCCGCGCTCTCGGACCTCGCCGATGCGGCGCTGCAGGCCGGCCTCGATACGCTGATGCGCCTCGCCGCCGGGCGTGGGCAGTTGAAGAACGCCACGGCAGCGCAGTCAGGCCTCGCCATCTTCGCGCTCGGCAAGCATGGCGGGCGCGAGCTCAACTACTCGAGTGACATCGACATCGTCGCCTTCTTCGATCCGGACAAGGTCGGAGCCGCCGAGCCGGGCGAGGAAACGAAGCTGATGAGCCGCATCGTGCAGCGGCTCGCCAACCTGATGCAGGACCGCACCGAGCACGGCTACGTCTTCCGCACCGACCTGCGGCTTCGCCCCGACCCGGGTGCGACGCCCGTCGCCCTGCCGATCGAGGCAGCGCTCAACTACTACGAGGCCCGTGGGCAGAACTGGGAGCGCGCCGCCTGGATCAAGGCGCGTCCCTGTGCCGGCGACCTCGCCGTCGGCGAAGCGTTCATCAAGGAACTGGCGCCTTACGTCTGGCGCAAGCATCTCGACTTCGCGACCATCGCCGACATCCAGGCGATGAAGCGGCAGATCAACATCGCCAAGAATGTCGGCGACGTTCGGGTCGAGGGTCACAACGTGAAGCTCGGCCTTGGCGGTATCCGCGAGATCGAGTTCTTCACCCAGACCCAGCAGCTCATCGCCGGCGGGCGCGACCTGTCGCTCAGGGTGCGGCCGACCGCCGAGGCGCTGGCGGCGCTGGCGCGGGCCAACTGGATCTCGCAACAGACCGCCGATGACCTCACCCGCACCTACTGGTTCCTGCGGGCGGTGGAGAACCGGCTGCAGATGCTGCGCGACGAGCAAACCCAGATGATGCCCGAGACCGAGGCCGGTATCGCGGTGATCGCCACGGTTATGGGTCATGACAATACGCCAGCGTTCGAAAGCACTTACCGCGCGGCGTTGAATCTGGTTGTCGGCTACTACGCCGATCTTTTCGCCGAGGGGGAGACGCTGGGCAGTGGCACGGGAAGCCTCGTGTTCACCGGCACCGACGACGATCCCGACACCGTCGAGACGCTGAGCGGCATGGGCTTCAAGGAGCCATCCAAGGCCATCGCGACGGTGAAGAAGTGGCACTATGGCAGCTATGCCGCCACCCGCGCCGCCGCCGCCCGCGCCCACCTCACCGAGCTGCTTCCCGCACTGCTGCGCACCATATCCGAGGCCGGCAACCCCGACGACGCGCTGCGCCGCTTCGACGATTTCCTCTCGCGTCTGCCGTCCGGGGTGCAACTGTTCTCGCTGCTGCGCAACCACGAGAACCTCCGCAGCCTGCTGGTCGCGCTGATGGCGTCGGCCCCCCGCATGGCCGATGCGGTGATCCATCGCGCCCACGTCATGGACTCGCTCATCGATCCGGCCTTTGCCGATATCGTGCGGCGCAAGGAGGCGCTGCTCGACAAGATCGAGGGTTTCTTCGCCGACGCGCGTGATTACCAGGACGTGATCGACCGCGCCCGCATCCTCGGGCAGGAGCAGATGTTCCTGATCGCCGCCGGCCTGCTCGCCGGCACGCTCGATGCGCGCCGGGCCGGGGAGCAGTTCACCACGCTCGCCGAGGCGCTGCTGCTGAAGCTGTTCGAGGCGGTGCGGGTGGAATTCGTGAAACGCCACGGCGTCGTTCCGGGCGCGACGGTGGCGCTGCTGGCGTTCGGCAAGATGGCGAGCCGCGAGATGACCGCCCGCTCCGACCTCGACTTCATCATGCTGTATGACCTTGACGGCGCCGATGAGTCGAACGGTGAGAAGCCTTTGGCGGCAAGCCAGTACTTCGCCCGGCTGACTCAGCGCCTCATCGCGGCGGTCAGCGCCCCGACCTCCGAGGGCGTGCTCTACGAGGTCGACATGCGGTTGCGACCGTCCGGCAACGCAGGCCCGCTGGCCACCCGCCTGAGCGGCTTCAACCAGTACCACCACGAGAGCGCCTGGACCTGGGAGCACCTGGCCCTGAGCCGCGCCCGGGTGGTGCAGGCCGATGGCGACCTCGGCGAGAAGATCGATGCGGCAATCGCCGAAATCCTCTCCCGGCCGCGTGATGTCCCGAAGACCATCGACGACGTGCTGTCGATGCGCGCGCTCATGGCCAAGGAGCGCCCGCCCCGCCATCCCTTCGACCTGAAGCTGGCTCCCGGCGGCCTGGTCGACCTGGAGTTCATTGCACAGTCGGCGCAACTCGTGGCGCGCGGCACGGTCGCCGCCCCGCAGGCCCCGACCGACGAGGTGCTCCGCCGCCTCGGCGAAACTGGTCTGGTGCCGCAGGGAGAGCGCCTCGCCGAGATACTGACGCTCTACTCCACCATCCTGCAGGTCATGAGCGCCGCCCTCGCGGACCCTTTCAAGGACGAGGGATGGACGGAGGCGTTTCGAGAGCTCCTGGCACAGCGCACCAACACGCCCAACTTCGAGCGGTTGGCGAGCGATATCAGCGAGATGGAAGCGGAGGTGAGAGCTGCAGGAGAGGCTTGGTACGCGGAGGCCAAGGGGTTGGGTTGAAGTAGCGAGCCGGGTGGACTAAGTTGGTAAGCTAAGTCAACCGGAGGCGACCATGGCTGCTACCGTAAACATGCATGAAGCCAAGACGCACCTGTCCCGTCTGGTTGAGCGCGCTGTTGAAGGCGAGACCGTCATCATCGCCAAGGCGGGCAAGCCGCTGGTCAAGCTGGTCCCCGTTGAACAGCCCGTCGTCGATACGTCGAAGCGTTTCAACAATCTGCGTGGTCAATTGACGATCCCCGAGGACCTCAAGGGCTTCATGAAGGACGAGATCGAAGAGATGTTCTACGGCAAATGAGCCGGGTTCTTCTCGATACGCATATCCTTCTGTGGTCGCAGAACGAGCGTGAACGGCTGCCGGCCGCAGTGGACGCACTGATGGCGCTGCCGGAAACCGAACTCTACTTTAGTGCCGCGAGCATCTGGGAGATCGCAATCAAGCAATCGCAGGGTCGAAGGGACTTCAACATCCATCCGGGCGCCCTTCGGAACGCACTAGTCGGTGCGGGGTATGTTGAGCTGCCTGTGCGTGGCGAGCATACCGTCGCAGTCATGTCTCTTCCGATGATCCATCGGGACCCGTTCGACAGGATGCTGCTGGCTCAGGCCATCGTGGAGGGTATCGAACTGGTCACAATCGACGCTGAACTTCTACGCTATCCCGGCCCAATCCGCGTGTTCTAAGCCGCCCGCGCCTCTTCCTCCGCCAGCAGCGGCAGCGACACCGCCACCGTCGTCCCCAGCCCCTGGCGGCTGTCGATGGCCAGCCTCCCGCCGCTCAGCTCGGCGATGGCGCGGCTGATCGCGATGCCCAGGCCTGCGCCATCGCGGTCTCGGGTAAGCGCGGCGTCTCCAAAGACGAAGGGTTGCGAGAGAGACTCGAGGCGGTCCGGGCTCATGCCAATGCCGGTGTCGACGATCTCCAGCACCACGCCGTCATGGGCAGCGTAGGCAGCGAGGGTCACCTTGCCGCCGCGTGGCGTGAAGCGGATGGCGTTCTCGACGAGGTTGGCCACCATGCGTTCGAGCGCGAAACGGTCGGCGGTGAGGATGGCATCGCAGGCGCTGCCGAGCCCCATGGTGATGCCGGCACGCTGGCCCTGTGTCGAGAAGCGGCGGAGGATGGTGACCAGCAGCTCGTCGGCGGTGAAGCGGTCGTGCTTCAGTTCGCGGCGGCCGCCTTCTAGCTCGGCCAGTTCGAGGATATTGGCGAAGAAGCCGAGCAGCCGCTCCCCCGAGCCCTTCACGGCCTCGACGTAGTTGAGGTAGCGCCCGTCGCCCAATGGTCCGAACGGCTGCTGCCGCAGCATGTCGGCGAAGCCGATGATGTGGTTGAGCGGTGTACGGATGTCGTGGCTGAGATGGGCGAGGAAGCTGGTCTTGGCCCGGCTCGCCGCCTCGGCGCGGATCTTCTCTTCGTGGAAGCGGCGGGCGAGCCGGCGCTGGTCCTCCTTGATGGAGGTCAGCAGCTGGTTGGTACGCCGGCTCTCGGTGACGTCCATCACCAGGGTGATGAAGCCGCCGGTCCCGAGCGGGCGCTCCTCGATGAGCAGGGTCGAGCCGTCCTCGCGCTGCAGTTCGAGCAGGCGGTTCTGCCAGTCCTCGCGGACCGGCTGCATCGAGCCGCCGATGGTGAGCTGCTTGATCACCTCGTTGTAGGCTGCTCCCGTCGGCAACATGTCGAGGGTGACACGCAGCCGGTCGGCGAAACGTTCGTTCACAGCGACCAGCCGGGCGTCTGCGCCCCAGCACGCGACACCGAACGGCAGCGTGGCGATCAGTGCTTCGGCATCGGGGAAGGGAGGCGTGACCGGGGCAGGCGAGCGGAAGGCGGCTATCGCGGCGCTGAGCCGATGCATCAGCCCCACCGGGCCTCGCATCGTTGGTGCCGGCACGGGCGTGCGGAGTCGTCCGCCGCCGGCGCCGGATTGCTCCGTCGACCGCATGTAATTCTCCGTCTCATTATTGGGGGCGACCCGGACCCACTGCCCCTGCACAGGACTTTGAATCTGCTTCGTGATTTGAAGCAATAGGGCTGTCCACGCGCCTCGTGCGCGCGGGCCGAAAAGCCGAGTCGGCAGAATCACTTAGCCGCGAAGAAAAATTCTTCCAACCGTAACGCCTCGTTAACCGGCCGAACCGTCCCGGGTGGATCGGTTCGGCCGCTTGAGCAGCATCATCCGGCCAGCGTGCGGTCGAGGATTTCGGCCGTGTTGCGGCTGAGGTTGCCGGCATCCTTCAGGGCCTGCATGGCAAGCCGAGCCGCCTCGCGCCGCCCCGGCTCGAAACTCTGCCAGATACGGAAGGCGGTGAGCACCCGAGCCGCAACCTGCGGGTTACGGCCATCGACGTCGGCCACGAACTGCGTGAGGAAGCGGAAGCCCTCGCCGTCGGCACGAGCAAACTGGGTCGGATTGTTCATGCCGAACACCGCCGCCAGCGACCGCAGCCGGTTGGGGTTGTTGCGCGGGAAATCGGGCTCCGCGAGGATCGCCTTCAGTCGGTCGACGGTGCCGGCATCGGGCGACTGCGCGTTGAGCGACAGCCACTTGTCGAGCACCAGCGGATCGCCGGTGAAGCGCGCCCGGAAATCCGCCAGCAGCGGCTCGGCGTCGGTCGTCCACGCCCCTACGATAGCGCCGAGTGCTGCCAGGCGGTCGGTCATGTTGGTCGCCCGCTCGTATTGCTCGCGCGCCAGCTTGGCACCGCCCTCGGCCGCCGCGTGAACGAGCAGGCTGAGGGCCGTGTTCTTCATCGACCGGCGGCCGGCTTGCTGGAAATCCGGCGAGTAGGCCAGGCGACTGTCATTGGTGAGGTAGACCCGCTCCAGCGCCAACGCGATACGGCCGACTATGTCGCGGATCAGCATGCCGCGCACCTCGTGGATGCGGTCGGGGTCGATGTTCTCGCCGATGGTCCGCGCGATCGTCAGCTCGTTGGGGAGGCTCAGGGCGTGCGCCTTGAAGGCCGGGTCGAGTTCCTTCGATCCCAGCGTTTCCTCCAGCGCCTCGGCGAGTGCGCCCGACTGGGAGGCCGTCCACGGCGTGCCGCGCACGGCGTCGATCATCAGTCGACCGGCGACATCCTGCAGCGCCTGCCAGCGGTTGAACGGATCCTGGTCGTGGCGAGCAAGGAAGAGCTGGTCGGCCTCGGTGATCGACGACTTGACCTTCACCGGCGCCGAGAAGCCGCGGAACAGCGACGGCACGGGCCGGTTCGGCACACCGGTGAAGGTGACGGTCGCGGACGCCGTGTCGATCACCAGCAGGTCGTCGCCGCGCAGCTCCGCCCCGGAGACTCGGCCCCAGCTCATCGGCGAACCGTTCGGCCCGATCAGCCCGAACTTCACCGGCAGCACCATGGGCTGCTTGTCCGGCTGTCCCTGCGTCGGCTTCGTCTCCTGGCTGAGGGTCAGCGTGTAGGTCTGGCTCGCCGCGTCGTACGTGTCGGAGATGGTAACCTCCGGGGTGCCGGCCTGCAGGTACCATTGCAGGAAGTGCTGCAGGTCCCGCCCCGAAGAATCCTCGAACACCTTGATGAAGGCTTCGATGGTGGTGGCATCGCCGTCATGGCGCTCGAAATAGAGGTCCATGCCCTTGCGGAAGCCGTCTTCGCCCAGGAGCGTCGCCAGCATGCGGACGATCTCGGCGCCCTTCTCGTAGATGGTCGTCGTGTAGAAGTTGTTGATTTCCTTGTAGTGGTCCGGGCGCGGCGGATGCGCCTGCGGGCCACCATCCTCGGGGAACTGGGCCTGGCGCAGCAGCCGCACATCCTCGATACGGTTCACCGGGCGCGAGCGCTCGTCCATCGAGAACTCTTGGTCGCGGTAAACCGTCAGCCCTTCCTTGAGGCAGAGCTGGA
>JAEYYP010000171.1 GCA_023428425.1 Pseudomonadota bacterium | reverse complement strand
ACCGTGCCGGAATCGGGCTTGGTGACGCCGCCGAGGATTTTCATGAGCGTGGACTTGCCGGCGCCGTTCTCGCCGACGATGCCGATGACTTCGCCGGGCGCCACGGTCATGTCGAAGCCGGAGAGCGCCACGACCCCCGGATAGGTCTTGCGGACGCTGCTCAGGCGCAAAAAGGGGCGCACGGCCTCCCCGCCACCGCCGTCAGGCATTGGACACTTCCCCACCGTCTCCCGCCGGGCGCCAGACTAGCACCGCGCGGAACCCGCTCAAAGCCAATCAGGGACGGGCGGCGCCAGCCGGAGCCGGACGCCACCCGCGAGGATGCGGATCAGCTGCCGCTGATCTTGGCCTTCAGGTCGGCCGAAAAGGCATCGACATTGCCCTGGTTGATCACGGCGGTCGGCACGATGATCAGTTCGTCTGCAGGCACGCCGGACTTGTCGCCTTCGAGCCATGCTGCCATCAGCTTCATGCCCTGGTAGCCCCACTCGAAGGGCTGCTGCACGACGGTGGCGGCGAACGAGCCTTCCTTCACGGCGCCGAGGGTCACCGGGTCTTCGTCGAAGGCGACGACGGTGATCTGGCCCAGCTTGCCGGCGGCCTGCAGGGCTTCGTAGATCTTCGGCGGGTTGTAGGAGTAGAACCCGACCATGCAGTTGATGTCGGGGTTGGCAACGATCACATCGTCCACGTTGGTGCGGGCACGGGTGAAGTCCACGTCGTCGCCGCGCACGTCGACCAGTTCGATGCCCTTGCCTTCGATCGCCTGGCGGAAGCCGGCGATGCGCTCCTTGGCGTTGTCGGCGCCGAGGAAGCCGACGAAGCCCATGCACTTGCCTTCCTTGCCGGCCATCGCCTTCACCATCTCCTCGCCCGCCTGCACGCCAGCCAGCGTGTTGGACGAGCCGAGATAGGCGATGCGGTCGGAATCGGGTGCGTCGGAGTCGGTGGTGAACAGCGGAACCTGCGCCGCGATGCGGTTGAACGCGTCGATCGAGTTCTTCGGATCGGCCGACGAGATCATGATCGCGTCGGTGCCGGCGGCGACCAGGTCGTCCATCAGCGCGTTCTGCAGTGCCGCGGTGCCCTGGGCCGGATACTTGAACTCGAGTTCGTAGTTGGGCAGCTCGGCCTGGGCCTTCTTCACGCCGGCCTCGGCAAGCTTCCAGAAGTCGGACGAGGCGTTCACGACGAAGGCGAGTTTCGGCTTGTCCTGGGCAAGCGCGCCCGACGACAGGACGACGCCGGCGGCCAGTGCGGCCGCCAGGGTGATCAGAGTCTTCATTTAGTCCTCCCTTTGCCGCCCCCTCGGCGGCTTGTTTCGCACCGCGGACCCTCCCGAGATCCGCTTCCCTCCCTCTCTCCCGGAGGGCGGTGCGGGCGAACCTTGCCACATAAGTAATACGAATCAAGGGGTGCTCGGACGACGAAGCAAGAGGAGTGTATCTTGACAAATTCGCCGATGATGTACGTGCCCGATGGGAGATAGGAGCATTCTTGCGATGCTAACGTGAGCATTTGCACCGGCGGGGTCGGCAAGTGGCAGGAGAACGTCAAGCCCCCGCCAAGGGCGAAGTCCTTGATCCTAACCGAGTTCCAGCGTCGTGACGCCGAACACCTGCGACAGCGGCAGGACGGGGGCAGGGCCCAGATACATCCGTGCCGTCTCGAAGGCCGGAGTGAAGCCGAGGCGGCGGACCATTTCGACGGCGGCGACGTTGGGTCCGGGCACGTCGATGAAGATGGGGTCGGTGCCGGCCGGGGTGACAAGGGTGCTCAGCAGCGCCTCGGCAATGGCCGGGGTTTCGGCAAAGAGCGGGCCGATCTTCCAGCCGGTGACACAGCGGCGGACGGTGCCATAGCCGCGCAATTGCCCATCGTCGTCGAAATAGCCCTCGGTCTGCCGCGTCGGCGAGGGGGCCAGCCAGGCCGCGAGAAACTTCTCGCGCGCGGCGGGCGTGCAGAGGCGGTCGAACGCCGCGACGGCCGGAAAGTCGTCGGGAGTGACAGGACGGACATACGAGCGGGCAGCGACAAGGCCGCGCAGCGTGCCACCCCAGCAGGCGCTCTGATAGGCGAAGGCGAAGCCGGACTTGCGGTAATTGTCCTGCTGGGCCGGAACACCGTCGAGGCCAATGGTGCGGCCGGCGGCGCTCTGGATGCCAGCGTCCCAGATCGCCTTGCCGTAGCCTTTGCCCCGATGCGCCGGGTGGACGATGTAGAGGCCGAGGAAGGCGAAGTCGTCGCCGTACTTCACCACGGAGATGCAGCCGACCCGCACCGTACCCAGCCAGCCCATGAGGAAGCCCGAAGGGTCCTGCGCGAAGAAGGGGCCGACATCGTCGAGGCCCGGATTCCAGCCTTCCTCGCGGGCCCAGCCGAGCGCCGCTTCGAGATCGGCGCGACTCATGGGCCGGATATCGAGCTTCATTGGGCGAGGCTACGCCGGAACGGCCCCGACTGCGAGGTGCTGAGCCGCATTGTCACCAACCCTTCGGCGAGCTTCACGGCCGCGGCTACGCCGTCGATGACGGGCACGTGGTGGCGGGCTGACAGATCGGCGGCGAGGTCGGCCATGCCGGCGCAGCCGAGCACGATCGCGTCGGAATTGTCGTGCAGGAGCGCGGTGGCGATCTCGTCGGAAATGGTCTCGCGCGCCACCGATCCGGGACGTTCGAGCTCGAGCACCGGCACATTGCTGGCACGCACCTTGCCGCAGCGGGCCGAGAGCCCGTAGCGCATGATGTTTTCCTGGATCACCGGGATCGAGACGGAGAGCGTGGTGACGACCGAAAAGCGCTCGGCCACCAGCATGGCGTAGTGATAGGCGGCCTCGCCGATGCCGACCACCGGGACCCTGGTGCGCTGCCGCGCCGCGTAGAGGCCGGTATCGTCGAAGCAGGCGATGATGATGGCATCGAAGCCTTCTGCCTTGTCGATCTCCTCGAACAGTCCGGGCAAAGCCGCCTCGCCATCCTCGACACCCTGGATCGAGGCCGGGCCGGTTGCGGGATTGCGGGCGACGATCTCGGTGCTGTCCGAGGCGACGAGGGTGGCGGCGTGGCCGACCTTCTCCGTCATCGAGGCGGTGGTGTTGGGGTTGATGATGAGAAGGCGCATCAAGCGGACCGCTTGCGGGAGATGAACGCGATCAGGGCCACGGTGCCGCCGATGATGAGGAAGCTGAAGAGCGTCGTCACGGTGCCGAGCGCATAGAGCACCGGCGTCGTGACATTGGTGGTCATGGCGTAGATCTCGAGCGGCAGCGTGTTGTAGGTGCCCATGGTGAGCTGCGACCGGGCAAATTCGTCATAGCTGAGCGAGAAGCCGAATAGGCCGACGCCGATCAGGCTCGGGGCGATCATCGGCAGGAGCACGTGCCAGAAGGTCTGCCAGGGCGAGGCGCCGAGGTCGCGGGCGGCCTCCTCGTAGCTGGGCGAGAAGCGATTGAATACCGCGAACATGATTAGCACGCCGAACGGCAGCGCCCAGGTGAGGTGCGCGCCGTAGCCCGAGCCGAACCATACCGGCCGGATGCCGACCTGCTGGAACAGCACGCCGATGCCGAGGCTGACGATGATCGAGGGCACCACCAGGCTGGCGATGGTGAGGTAGAAGAGTGGCGTCGCGCCGACGAACTTGCGCCGGAAGGCGAGGCCGGCGAGCAGCGCCACGACCACCGTCGCCGCCATCACGATGAGGCCGAGCAGCAGCGAGCGCGAGAAACTGGCGCCGAAATCGCCCACCGCCTGCTTCTCGAACAGGTTGAAGAACCAGTGCAGCGACACGCCGTTGAGCGGGAAGGTGAGGCCGCCCGACGGACCCTGGAAGCTGAGGATGAAGATGGCCGACATCGGGCCATAGAGGAACAGTACGAAGAGCCCGAAGAAGGCTGCAAGGACGTAGAAGCCCAGCCCACGTTTCTCACGCATCTCAGAGCTCCTTCCGGATATCGACGACGCGCAGGATGGCGCCGACCATCAGCAGCACGATGGCGAGGAGCACCACGGCATTGGCGGCGGCGGCGGGATATTGCAGCAGGCTCATCTGGTTCTTCATCATCAGCGCCACCGAGGCCGACTGGCCGCCGCTCATCACCTGCACGGTGGAGAAATCGGCCATCACCAGGGTGACGACGAAGATGGTGCCGATCGCCATGCCGGGCTTCGCCAAGGGCAGGATGACGGTCCACAGGATCTGGAAGGCGCTGGCGCCGGCATCGCGCGCCGCCTCGATCAGCGAGCGATCGATGCGCATCAGCGTGTTGAAGATCGGGGTGACCATGAACAGCGTGTAGAGGTGCACCATGGCGAGCACGACGGCGAAATCGGAATAGAGCAGCCACTCGATCGGTTCGGGAATGATGCCCATCTGGATGAGGGTGGAATTGACGAGGCCGTTGCGGCCGAGCACCGGAATCCACGAGATCATGCGGATGATGTTCGAGGTGAGGAACGGCACGGTGCAGATGAGGAACAGCACCGTCTGCGTCGTCGCCTTCCTGACGTGGAAGGCGAGGAAATAGGCGATCCAGAACCCGACGAAGAGGGTGATCGCCCAGACGATGGCAGCGAATTTCAGCGTGTTGAGATAGGTCTTCCAGGTGACCCAGCTGCCCAGGACGTCCTCGTAGTTGGTGGTGAGGAAATCGGGATACATCGCCGCGAAGTCGTAATCCCAGAAGGAGACGATGACCAGCAGCAGGATCGGCGCGAGGAGGAAGACGCCGAGGATCACCCAAAGCGGCAGCGCCTGCAGGTAGGAGGCGAAGCGGGCGAGGGCGAAGGGGCGGCGGCGGGATTTTGGCCGGGGCTCCTCGGCGGCAGCAATCTGCTCGGCAACGGCCATCGGCCTCTCCAGTTTTGGCGCTGGTCTCCCTCCCCCTTGTGGGGAGGGTAGTGAAGCTCGGGCCACGGGCCCGTAGCGGAGCTAGGGTG
>JAEYYP010000110.1 GCA_023428425.1 Pseudomonadota bacterium | reverse complement strand
GGCTTGGCAGTGACCTCTGCGGCCGGCCTTGCGACAGGCTTGGTCGCCGCCTCTATCACCGCCGGCTTGGCGGGCGGCGGTGGCGGTGGCGGGGCCGGACGCGGCGGTGGCAGGATGATCACCGGCTCAGGCTCGGGAGCCGCTTCTGTCTCCGGCTGCAACTCCGACGGGGGATCGGCCTCTGGCTCGCCTTCAGGCTCCGTCTCCGGAAGCGGTGGCGTCTCCGGCTCGGGTTCCGGTGGCAGGGTGAAGTCGAGGTCGAAGTCGAAATCCGAATCCGGCACGGGCCGGTTCAGCACTTCGAGGTCGGGTGCCACAGGTTCGTGGTGCGCCTCGAGGGCACGGGTCAGCGCGACGATGTTGTCCGGCCCCGGATCGGCCTCCGGGATATCGGGTATGGCCTGCTCCAACGGCTCGGGCGGCGGCTCGATCGGAACGCTCAGCGCCGCCTTGGCGCGCCGGCGCAGTGCGGTCGGCTGCTCGTCCCGCGGTGGCGTCGGACGTGGCGTCCCGCCGCGTCGCGCGATGGCCCGGCGCTCCAGCGCCGCGTAACCCACCAGCAAGAGCATGGACAACGTGATGCCGAGCGCCAGCCCGACCAGCATCCAGAGCAGCGTGTCAAACGGCACGGTCATGCGCCCCCGACCCTGAACCTGTGCTGGAGCGCCACATGCGAACCGACCCGAACCCCGACTATCGCCGGGTTGTAGCACGGATGAACGGCAGCCTTGCAGCAGTGGGCCAAAAAAACTCTTCTTGTGTCACCCAGCGCGACGACGTCACGACAGGGCGATCAGCCCGGCGCGTTCCTCGGGCGTCAGCAGGCGCCATCGACCTTCCGGAAGGTCGCCCAGCGCCAGGCTGCCGATGCGGACGCGCAGCAGGTCGACGACGCGCAGTTCGCACATCGCGCACATGCGGCGAATCTGGCGGTTGCGGCCTTCCTTGAGGATAAAGGTCAGCGATTGTGCGCCGGTCTGCGTCACCCTGGCCGGCTTGAGCTTGCGGCCGTCCAGTTCCAGCCCGTGACGCAGCCAGGCGATCTTCTCATCGAACAACTCGCCGCGCACGCGCACGTGGTATTCCTTCTCGAGGTCGGATTGCGGCCCGATGATCGACTTGGCGAGGACGCCGTCATTGGACAGGATCAGCAGGCCGTGTGAATCCTTGTCGAGGCGGCCGACGGGCGCCAGGTGTGACTCCCGGTCCGGCACGACATGGGCGGGGCCGAAGACATTGGCGCGCCGGATCATGCTCACCGCAGGGATTTCTCCCGGCTCGGGTTGGCCCGAGACGATCCCCACCGGCTTGTTGTAAACGATTGTCAGTCGCGCATCGAGTTGCGAAGCGCCGCTCTGGTCGATCGTCAGGGTCTGGCCCGGCAGGATCTTGCGACCCGCGTCGGTGACGCACTCACCGTCGATGCGCACGCGTCCATCGGCGATCAGGGCATCGGCCTCGCGGCGGGAGCACACGCCGCTTTGCGCCAGCCACTTGTTGACGCGCACCGGCTCGTCGCCGTCATACGTCCTGCTCAGGTCCATGGTCTGCCTGCGAAACACCGCACCGACGCGCCTGCTGGACTCGTGCGGCCTGGACGCGACGCCTTCCGGAGGCCCGGAAAGGGTGGTGCCGCATGCCGGATTCGAACCAGCGACCCCCTCATTACGAATGAGATGCTCTACCGACTGAGCTAATGCGGCGTCCGGGCGCAGCTAATACGTTAGCCTGCCGCCCGACGCAAGTCCGGCTTACGCTGCAGGTGGCGACTGTGCTTCGGGCTGCGGCCGCGCCGGTTCCAGCGTCCCCGCAAGGGCGGGCGGCGCGGGCTCGGCAGGCTTCGGCACGGCCGGCGCCAGGGCGCCGTTGGTGCGGGTGGCGACGGCGCTGGTCGGCACCCGCCACTCGAATGCGTCGAGCTTGCCGGTGACGGGCGAAAGCGGTTCCCAGTCGTCGGCGGTGATCCCGTCGGCGGTCCACAGCGGTTCGCGCGGAGCGCGGACGGCGCGGTTTACCCAGTCGCGCGCCTTGGCCTTGTCGCCGGTATCGCCTTCCTCGATCTCGGCCATCATCAGGCAAACCGCCTGCGAGGGATTGGCCGAGGAATAGTTGGCGAGCGCCTGCCGGGCCAGCACCCAGTCGAAGGCGTCGATGGCGGCGCGGGCCAGCACCAGCGCTCCCGCCTTGTTGGCGGGTGGCAGGTCGATCAGTTCGCGGACGCGCTTCAGCCGGTCGACGGCCGAGGCCCCCGGTACCGCATTGGCGTAGAGCGCGCCGATATCGGGGTGCGACGTGGCACGCCAGACGCGTCGCAGCAGGCTCATGGCCCGACGGGCCTCGCCACGGTTGGCGTAGATGCGGGCCGCGATCAGTGCGGCGGGCACGAAGTCCGGCACCAGTTTCAGCGCCGACAGCGCGTGTTCGAGCGCCGCATTGGGCTCGCTGCCTTCGGCGAGCTGGGCGCGCGCGGCCTCCACCACCGCGAGGCGCCGACGCTTGCGCATCTTCTCCTCGCGGGTCACGGCCTGTTCCTCGGTCACCATGCGCGCCGCGTCATCCCAGCGGCCCTGGCGGGTCATGTCGTCGAACACCGCCTCGCGCGCCCATGGCGCCTGCGGCGAAAGGTCGAGGGCCTTCTGCGCGAAGGTCAGCGCGGCGTCGACGCGACCCTGCTGCCGGGCCTGGTCGTAAAGCCCCGAGAGCGCCGCCAGCGCCGTCTTGCGATTGGAAATCAGTGCCCGGTAGTGCTCGCGGGCGGAGTGCATGTCGCCCAACGCCAGGTCGGCGCGCGCTTCGAGCAACTGCGCCGCGGCGTTGCGCGGCAGGTTGCCGCGTGCCTCGCGGGCCAGCGAGCGGGCGCGCAGTGCGTCACCGGCCTGCAGCGCGATGAACCCGTCGGACAGCGCGGTGAAACCCAGGTCCTTGCGGCGTTCGCGGGAGCGGCGAGCGAGGTAGAACGGTGCCGCGAGGACACGGCGCACAATGCCCCAGACGACGATGATGACGAACACCGCGACGATGGCGGCCAGTGCCGCAACGCCGAGCCGCGGCTGCATGCGCATGCCCAGCATCTCGACGGTGAGCACGCCCGGCAGACCGATCAGCCACGCGATCCCGGCAGTGACGAGCAGGCTGATGACCAGCCAGTAGGCGAGCCTGATCACGGTGTCGCCTCCACGCTCGGGTCCTCAGGCGCTTCGGTGCTCTCGGCAGGTGTGGAGCTATCGGCCGGCTCGGTGGCGGCCGGCGCCTCGAGCGCGGTGGTCCGCAGCGCGGCGATGAAGTCGTCGGCGGCTGCGAGGGTGCTGATATCGTTGGCGGTATTGCCGGCGGCTGCCTGCATCGGCTCCGGCAATTGCCCGAGCAGCGCGGTGGCGGCGGCGAAATCCCGGCGTGCCACGGCGGCTTCGAGCCGGGAGACGACGGCTTCGGGGGTGTCACCGTCGGCTTCCTCCAGCGGGCGCAGCGCCAGCAAGCCCTTGGCCCAGTCGAGGGCATCCTGCGTCAGGTCCCCGCTGGCGAAGGCCGGGCGTCCCGCAAGTATGGCCGGCACGGCTTCGGTGAAGGCAAGCGCAACGGCATCGGGGCGCGGCAGTCCGTCTGCCGCCGCGGTACGGATCGGGTCCGGGACCACCAGGTCGGGCAGCAGCGTGCTCAGGCTGGAGAGTTCTGAATCGTAGGGCCTGCCATTGGCGAAGGCACTCTCGATGCCCGAAACCAGCAGGGGCAGGCGAACGGCCGGGCCGATATCGGAGGCGCCGACCATGCTGGTCTGCGCCGCAACGGCCGACCTCGTGGCTTCGACGTCGCCGCGCAGCGACGCGATGGATTGCTCGGCCGTGCTGGTGCGCTGCGTCAGGGCCTCGAGCGCGGCGCGGAGTTCGCCGATACCGGCTTCGAGGCCGGAAATGGTCTCGGCAAGCGCGGTGGCGTCGGCTCCCGAGGCCCCGGCGCCGATGGCGGCAATGCTGGCTTCGAGAGTGGCCACCTGCGCTTCGAGCGGCGCGAGGTCGACCGCGGCGGCCGGCGCGGGGAGCGCATCGAGCTGCTGGCGCAGCGATTCAAGCTCGGCGGCCGTCGCGCTCGCGGCCTCGGCAACCGTGGTGCTCGTGGCGGCCGACGCCGCCTCGGCGGCAGCGAGGCGCGTCGTAAGCTCGGCGATGGCCGCGTCCTGTGCCGCCAATCGCACCGAAGGGTCGGCGATCACCGGGCGGTTGTCGGGCAGCGCGACGACGTTCACCAGGCCATAGGTCAGCGCGGTGCCCAGTACGGCACCCCCGATGGCGGCGATGCTGATGGCGCTCCACGGCATGGCAAGGCGGGCTACGGGCCGCGGCGGGCGCGGAGCCTCGGGTGGCTCGGCAGCAGCGGCATCGGCTTCGGCAACTGCCGGCGCTTCGGGCTCCACCGTTTCCCGATCGTCGCTGCTGGGGCGCGTTGCAGCCTTGGCGGTGAGGTCGATCACCGGCGGCCTGACGGGGCCGGATTTGCGCTCAGCCATGCGGCACGTACTCCACTCGAAAGCCCCTCGTTTGGCTCATGATGCGTTCTGATCGCGCGAAAACGACAAGGCAAGCCCCATCATTGCCTGTTCGCTCGGCTGCTCGGCGAGACTCACCCGGATGAAATGGGCATCCACCAGCGGCTCGGCAACTGCCTCGCTGAGGCACAGCATGCCGATGTGACGACGCTCCAGCCGGTCGACATGCGGCTCGGCGAGGCGGACGAAGGTTTCGGCGGTCCGTCTCGAATAGAGCAGCACCGCGTCGATGGCGTTCTCGGCAAAGCCCTCGGCCGCTGCCGGTGGCAGCGTGTCGACCGGGTTCATGGCATAGACCTCGGTAGTGATCACCATGCGGCCGAACGGCGCCAGCGACCTGGCGAGGTCCCCCGCGAGTTCCCGTGCCGCAGGGTAGAAGATCGGTCCGGCGAGCGGCGTATGGGCGAGCAGTTCGGCCAGCGCCGCGAAGCCTCCCGCGGCATGCGTGACGGTCGTGAAACCGAGCGAGCGAGCCATCGCGGCGGTTCGGCCGCCCACGGCATAGAGCGGCAGCTTCAGGTATCGTTCGAGCACACCCCGCTCGCGCAAGGCACGCAGCGCGTTGGAACTGGTGACCGCAATCGCGGCGAAGCCGGCAGGTTCGGGCAGGCTGGTCTGCAATGTCTGGTGCACCAGCAGCGGACAGGCGATGCCCTCGATGTCGAGCGCACCCAGCCTCGCGGCGGTTTCGCTCGCGTCGGGTTCCGGCCGGGTCACGAGCATACGCAAATGGAAACTACCCCTTGAACCTGCGCACGAAATCCGGCCCGGCCGCGTCCAGCAGCCGACGCCCGAGTTCGGCACCGATGCGCTGGGCCTCGTCGGGACGCCCCGCAACTGTGTCGCGATAGAACTCGCGACCGTCGGGGCTCAGGATTTCCGCCGTCAAACTGCACGATAAATCGTTCAGTTCCGTAAACGCCCCGATCGGAGTGCGACACGATCCATCGAGCGTTCCGAGCAGGGCGCGCTCGGCCGCGATGGCGGTCGCGGTCGGCTTGTGGTCGAGCGGGGCGACCAACCCGCTGGTGCGGGCATCGTCGGCGCGGATCTCGACACAGATGGCGCCTTGCGCCGGCGCCGGCAGGAACTCCCGCGGATCGAGATGCGCGGTGATCTTGTCGGACTGTTCGAGCCGGTTCAGGCCGGCCACGGCCAGGAGGGTGGCATCGGCCACGCCATCGGCCAGCTTCTGCAGCCGGGTACCGACATTGCCGCGGAACGGCACGATTTCCAGGTCCGGCCGGGCCCGCAGCATCTGCGCGGCGCGGCGGATGGAACTCGATCCGAGTCTCGCCCCTTCGGGCAGGTCAGCGAGCGCGGCATATTTCAGCGACACGAAAGCATCGCGGATATCCTCGCGCTCGAGGAAGGCGGCCAGCACCAGCCCGTCAGGCAATACCGAGGCCATGTCCTTGCTGGAGTGCACGCCGAGGTCGATTTCGCCCGCGGCCAGGGCGGCTTCGATCTCCTTGGAGAACAGCCCCTTGCCGCCGGCCTCGCTCAGCGGCCGGTCGGTCAGCCGGTCGCCTGTCGTGGTGAAGCTGCGGATGGCTATGTCGTCGAGCGACACCCCATGCGCTTCGGCCAGCAGCCGCTGCACGAGGTGCGCCTGGTAGAGCGCCAGCAGCGAGCCACGGGTGCCGATGGTGAGAAAGGGGGCCGATTGCATTTCAAACCGTACCTATATAGGCCAGAGCCGCGTCGGCTTAACCCCTGCGACCCGGCAGAACAAGCTTCACGGCAAGGCAAGATGAAAGTCCTCGGCATCGAAACCAGCTGCGACGAAACGGCCGCCTCGATCGTCGAGCGCGATTCCGATGGCCGCGCCACCATCCTCTCCAACGTCGTGCGCAGCCAGATCGACGAGCATGCGGCCTTCGGCGGCGTGGTGCCGGAACTGGCGGCGCGAGCCCATGTCACCTGGCTCGACCATATCATCGGGAGGGCCTGCAACGAGGCCGGCGTGTCGCTCGCTGACGTGGACGCGGTCGCGGCGACGGCCGGTCCTGGGCTGATCGGGGGAGTGCTGGTTGGGCTCACCACCGCCAAGGCGCTATCGGCGGCGCTCGGCAAGCCGCTGGTGGCGGTGAATCATCTCGAGGCGCACGCGCTGACGGCGCGGCTCACCGATGGCGTGGCGTTTCCCTACCTGATGCTGCTGGTTTCCGGTGGGCACAGCCAGTTCGTGCTGGTCAGGGGCGTCGGCGACTACGAGCGCTGGGGCACTACCATCGACGACGCGCTGGGCGAAGCCTTCGACAAGGTGGCGAAGCTGCTGGGGCTGGGCAATCCCGGCGGGCCGCAGGTGGAAAAAATGGCGCGGCTCGGTGATCCGCAGCGTTTCAGGTTTCCCAGACCGCTGCTCAAGGAAGACCGGCTCGATTTCTCGTTCTCCGGGCTGAAGACCGCCGTGCGGCTGATGGCCGAGCAGCACGCGCCCCTCGACGACCAGACCGTCGCCGACATCTGCGCCAGTTTCCAGCGGACGGTGGCCGAGATCGTCGCGACGCGCGCGAAAGCGGCGCTGGAAAGATATCGCGCCGAACTGCCCGGCCGTGATCCGGTGCTGGTGGTTGCCGGCGGCGTGGCCGCCAACAAGACAATCGGCGCCGCGCTGAACGCCGCCGTAGCCGCCTCCGGCGCCCGTCTCGTCGTGCCACCGATTCCGCTTTGCACCGACAACGGCGCGATGGTCGCCTGGGCCGGGGCCGAGCGGCTGGCGCTCGGCGCTATCGACACCCTCGACTTTTCCGCCAAGGCGCGCTGGCCGCTCGACAGCGCCGACATGGGATTGTCGCATCATGGCACTTGAGCGGGTTGCAGTGATCGGGGGCGGCGCCTGGGGCACTGCGCTCGCGCAGGCCGCCGCCATCGCTGGACGCGAAGTGGTGATCGTCGCCCGCGACCCGCAGGTGATCGACGAGATCAACAACCGGCGAACCAATGCCGCCCACCTCGGCAAGCAGCAGCTGTCGCCGCTGATCGCCGCGTCCGCCGAGGTGCCGCGCGCCGACATCGTCATCCTCGCCGTGCCGGCGCAGGCGAGCCGCGCGGCGCTCGCGCAGCATGCCGCGACCCTGCGCGGCATGCCGGTCGTCCTCACAGCCAAGGGTCTCGAGCATGGCAGCCTCGACCGGCAGAGCCAGATCCTGCACGACACCGTGCCGGATGCGGAACCGTTCGTGCTCTCCGGCCCGAGCTTCGCGGTCGACGTGGCGGCCGGTCGGCCGACGGCCGTGACGCTCGCCGGCAATGATGCCGAGGCCACCTCCGATATCGCCGCCGCCCTCGCCGGCCCCACCTTCCGCCCCTATGCCTCCGACGACATGCTCGGCGTCGAGCTGGCGGGGGCCTTGAAAAACGTCTACGCGCTCGGCTGCGGCGCGGTCGAGGGCGCGGGGCTCGGCGCCTCCGCCCGCTCGGCGATGATTGCCCGCGCCTTTGCCGAAATGACGCGGCTGGTGGTCAGGATGGGCGGCAGCGCCCACACGCTCACCGGCCTTGCCGGGCTCGGCGACCTGACGCTGAGCTGCACGTCGACGCAGTCGCGCAACTACCAGACCGGGATGGCGCTCGGGCGTGGCGACAATGTCGCCGGAATCGGCCTCGCCGAGGGCGTCACCACCGCTCCGGTCGCCAGGCAACTGGCCGAAGGTCTCGGTATCGACGCGCCGCTCATCGATGCAGTAAACCTGCTGCTCGGAGGCCGAGCCACCATCAACGAAATCGTCGCCGGCCTGATGTCGAGGCCGCTCAAGCGGGAGGACTGACTTTGCTTTATGCCCTGATTGCCCACGACAAGCCGAATGGTCTGGCCAAGCGCCAGGCGGTGCGCCCCGAGCATCTGAAGCACCTCGAGACGCTGGGCGATCGGTTGATCCTCGCCGGCCCCTTCCTCGACGACAATGGCGACATGACCGGTTCGATCGTGGTGATCGAAGCGGAGAGCTACGATGCCGCGAAGGCCGAGTTCGACCGCGATCCGTTCGTGCTGCAGGGCGTGTTCGACAGCGTCACCATCAAGCGCTGGCACCTCGGGGTCAACAACACCAGGAAGTAGGGTCCGCGATGGCTTACTGGCTGATGAAATCGGAGCCCGACGTCAACTCGTGGGACGACGTTGTCGCGCGCGGTACGCCCGAAGAGTGGCACTCGGTGCGCAACTATACGGCGCGCAACAACATGAAGGCGATGAAACTCGGCGACGAGGCGTTCTTCTACCACTCCAATATCGGCAAGGAGATCGTCGGCATCATGAAGGTGGTGGCGCTGGCGCATCCGGATTCCACCGCCGAGCCGAACGACAAGGGCCAGATCGTCTGGGAGTGCGTCGACATGCTGCCGGTGAAGCCGCTGCCGAAGCCCGTCTCGCTCGCCACGATCAAGGCGACGCCGGAACTCGCCAACATGGAGCTGGTCAAGCTGTCGCGCCTGTCGGTGTCGAAGGTGAGCGAGGCCGAGTGGAAGCTGATCTGCGAGATGGGCGGGCTCTGAGCCGCGCCCGTCACTCACGTCGCCGCGGTCACTCCGCGGCGACTGCCATGCCGCCGAACTGCATTTCGAGCAGCGACCGTTCGTAGGCCAGCCGAGAGCTGGCGCGCTGCGGCAGCTCGAAATCCTCATCCAGCCGCCGGGTAAACAGCTTCTCGCGCTCCTCAGCGGTCGACATGAAGAACGGGTAGCGGCGCAGCGTACCCGGCAGCTTGGTGTTCACGTACGCGCCGAACAGCTGCACCGGGAAGGTGAGGCCGGGATATTCCCGCACATCGGACATTTCTTCCGAGCCGAAGACGCGGCGGTAGAACGCGGTGTGCTCGGGGCGCACCAGTGCCAGGCAGGCGTCGGCATTGAAGTACTGCGACGCCATCACCGCGATCCTGAGCGTCAGGAACGGCAGGGCAGGATAGGCCAGCGAGGCTTCGTAGTCGGCAGTGAAACGCGACGGGTCGGTGAATGTCTGGCCCTGATCGAGCAGCGGCTGCAATATGTCGGGACAGCTCTTCATGCTCGGCCCGAAGGGGTATTTCCGGCTGACGTGATGTATCCGGATCGAGCTGACCAGCTCGCCGTCGATGTGCACGCCGAAGCTCATGCCGTTCGGAGCGTTGTCGAGGTCATCGACGACAATTCCGGCGTCGTTCATCGGCACGAATTCTTCGCGACGGTAAGCTTCGTAGCGTAGTCGATAAATTGGATTGTCGGTTACGTCCATTCGCACGCGTGAATACTCCACGCGATCAAGTATATCCATAAGTGTGCCGGCAAACTTCGAAACCGGGGCAGCTGGCGCTACTGCCGTGCCGTCTTCCGAACGCATAAGGTACTCCGCAACTTAGATGCAAAGTTTAACCTTTCGTTAGGCATATTGAAATTCCGAATTTCGCCAGCGAGCTGCGCGCCATGAGCATGGTTTTGCGCGGCAGTCTGAAGGGTCGGGAATTTGTGCAGGTTCGACAGAACCTTAACGGGTGTTAACCACGTTTGCGGTTTGCCGCGACAGGCAGTCGCAGCGAGCGGGCGTCATCGGACCGCGCCGCCATGCGGGCGATAAGCTCGGCGACTTCGCGGCGCGGCAGCGGCACGCCGAACAGATAGCCCTGGATCTGGTCGACCTTGCTGTGGGTGGCGATGGCGTTGAGCTGGTCCTCGGTCTCTACACCCTCGGCGGTGACCGTCAGATTGATGTCCTTGCCGAGCTGGGCGACGTTGGACAGCAGCTTCAGCGAGCGCGGGTTCTGGCCGATATCCATCACGAACGACCGGTCGATCTTCAGCTTGGTGAAGGGCAGGGCCTGCAGGTAGCTCAGCGAGGAGTACCCGGTGCCGAAATCGTCGAGCGCGATGCCGATGCCCTGCTTGGCCAGCTTGTTCAGCACCTTGGTCGCCACCGACTTCTCTTCGATCAGCGCGGTTTCCGTCACCTCCACCTCGAGCCGGTGGGGGACGAGACGAGAGGCGGTGAGCGCCTCCTTCACCATTGCCGGCACGTCGGCGTTGCGGAAGTCGCGGGCCGAGATGTTCACCGACACCGACACGTCCTCCGGCCAGTTCTGGCATTCCTCGGTGGCGGCCTTCAGCACCCAGCGCGTGATGTCCGAGATGATGCCGGTTTCCTCGGCGATGGGGATGAACAGCGAGGGCGGGATCGAGCCCAGCTCGGGATGGTTCCAGCGGGCCAGCGCCTCGCAGCTCGCCACCCGGCGGGACTTGAGGTCGACGATGGGCTGGTACACCAGGGTCAGCGCATTGTCGGCCACGGCCTGCTTCAGGTCGGCCTTCAGGCGCTGGCGATAGCGGTAGTCGGTGTCCATCTCGTCATGGAAGACCTGCGCCTGTCCCTTGCCATTGCCCTTGGCCTTGTAGAGCGCAAGGTCGGCCTTGGTCATCAGGCTGTCCAGCCCGTCCGGCGCATGGGTGACGGTGACCACGCCGATCGAGACATTGACGGAGAACAGCTCCCCGGCCACCTCGAAGGCATCGCGGAAGGCTTCCAGGATGCGCTGCGGGTCGTTGACGGTGTCGGTCAGTTCCACGCCGCCAGCACGGTAGACGACGTATTCGTCGCCACCCAGCCGCGCCACGAGGCTGTCCTTGCCCAGCACCCGGCTCAGGCGTTCGGAGGTTTCCACCAGCACGCGGTCGCCGATCAGGTGGCCCATCGTGTCGTTGACATGCTTGAAGTCGTCGATGTCGACGATCATCAGCATCGCCATGTCCTGCGTGCTGCCGTTGCGGCGACGCTCCAGGTCCGCTTCCACCTGTTCGGTGAAGTAGGCGCGGTTGGGCAGGCCGGTCAGCGTGTCGTAGTGCGCCATGTAGTTGATGCGCTCTTCGGCCTTCACGCGCTCGGTGATGTCCTCGAACAGCAGCACCGTCTTGTCGCTGCGCGACGACACGGTGATCTCGCAGGATTGGTCGTCGCCCAGCTTCAGCACCGCCTTGCCGCCGGCGCCCTCGCTGACGATCGACAGCAGGCTCGTCGACGAGCGCTGCGGAAGCGTCCCCTTTGCCGCCGCCGAAAAGATCATCGCCGCGAAGGGACGACCGGTCCAGTTGCCGGGTACGAGGCTGGAGAAGATCGACTCGGCGCGCCGGTTGGCGACGAGGATGAGGCCGCGTTCATCGAGCATGCAAAGCCCGTGCTGCATGGTCTCGAGCGCCGTATCGAGCTCGGAGGCGAGCCGCGTGGCCTCGATGCGGCCGTGCACGGCGCGCAGCAATATGGCGCGGATGTTGGCGGAAACCTTGCGCAGCGACACCACGAACGCGATCAGCACCACCGACAGCATCATGGTGTGGAGTGCACCGTCCAGCAGCATGCCGATGGCCATGCCGATGGAGATCACCGCCACCTGGCCTGTCACCAGCCGATCGATGGCAAAGTTGCGCCCCGCGACGCCGACCAGCACCGCCACAGTCACCGACAGCGAGCTCATCTCGGCAAACGGCGTGTTCACCACCAGGAAGCTGTAGGCCATCCAGGCCGAGTAGAGCGTGGCGATCGCCAGCGCGCCGACCGTGGCCCTGGTCTCCCACCGCATGGCCGTCGCGACGTCGTCGTCGGCCAGCGACTGGCGCTCGAAGGCCAGCATGTCGATGTTCCGAACGATGCCCACGACGATGAAGCCGATCGCGATGGCGACCATCACCAGCGAGTTCGACTCGACCCCGGCCACTGCGGCAACCAGCGCGGAGCTCAGGGCGCCAAGCATCATCACGCGCCGGTCCGCGTAGAGCGACCGGATCATCGAGACATAATCAACTGGCGGCAGCGACTTGTGGGCTGGCTCGAACATAGACCTACACCAAGGTGAGGGGGATCATGCGGGCAAGCCGTTAATGCCTGCTTTCGTTGTCATGACTCCTGTGAGCCGAAACGCCAGGAGCCCGACGCGGTTCGGCGGCTATCGCGGCGCATGGTTTATGCTTTGTTGCGGGACGGTGCCGGCGTGTGATCGGAAGTCGGCGGCGGCCGGAGGAGAGCAGAACGCCGCCGATCCTCGTCAGGGAGGAGGATAATCGACGCCAAGGCAGCCGGGACGCTGTTCAGGCGATGCCGTCCGTCCCCGAAGTTCGGACGCAGGTGCTTCGTCGCTTTTCCTGTCAGCCTACTTGACGTATTACCGTTAATCTTAGCAGGTCGACGCAAGGCCGTCGACCGGGTTGTTGCGGCGGACGCCGCTCAAGTCGTCAAGAACGGTGTCCGGCTGCCGCGCCAGCCCGGCCCGGTCGCCAGCAGGAGGCAAGCCATTGACCAGCACACGCAATATCCCCGTCATCGGGTTCGGCACGTTCGATCGCCGGGGCGAGGCGGGCATTGCAGCCATCAGCCATGCGCTCGAACTGGGCTATCGGCATCTTGATACGGCGCAGAGCTACGAGACCGAGTTCGAGTGCGGTGAAGCGCTCCGCCGGTCGGGGCTTGCGCGCTCCGAGGTCTTCCTCACCACCAAGGTCAATGCCGTCAACAGCGCGACCGGCAAGCTGATCCCGTCGCTCCAGCAGAGCGCCGAGACGCTCGGCGTCGACGCCATCGACCTCACGCTCATCCACTGGCCCGTCACCCCCTCCGGAAGGCTGGACATGCCCGGATATCTCACCGAACTGGCGGAAGCCCAGGCGCGCGGACTGACCCGGATAATCGGTGTCTCCAACTTCACCATCGCCGACCTCGAGGAGGCCAAGACCATCCTGGGGCCCGGCGTGCTCGCCAACCACCAGTTCGAGCGGCATCCCTACCTGCAGAACCAGAAGCTGGTAGACTATTGCCGGTACAACGGCATCTCCGTCACCTGCTATCTGCCGCTGGCCCGCGGCCGCTGCTCGGGCGATCCGGTGATCGAGCAGATCGCGGCCCGTCACGGCGCCACCGCTCATCAGATCGCCCTCGCCTACTCGCTGAACCAGGGACTGATCGTCATCCCGACCTCGTCCAAACACGAGCGGATCAGCGAGAACTACGCGGCGAGGAGCATCGTGCTCACACCGGACGAACTGACGGCCATCGCCGGCCTCGACCGCGCCGAGCGCCAGATCAATCCGGCTTGGGGGCCCGCCTGGGACCAGCAACCGGCCTGAGTCACCGGCGGGCCGGGACCCTCCACGACCGAACTTGGATACCCGCGGGCAACCTGCCATATTAGCGTTCTTGCAGGCCATCCCCGCGCGTTCTGCGGCAACCTGGAGAGCGCATGGGACGGTCGATCGTTCGGCTGAAGGACATTGCCGACAAGACGGGGTTTTCCACCAACACCGTTTCGCTCGCCCTGCGCGGGAGCCCGCGCATCCCCGAGCAGACGCGCGTGCTGATCCGCGAGGCCGCGACCGCGCTCAACTACCTACCCAACCAGATCGCCAAGTCGTTGGTCAACCGCGAGACCAAGACGATCGGCCTCGTTCTCACCGACATCACGAGCCCCATCCTTACCCGCGTGGCGCAGTCCATCGAGGCGGCGCTGGCCCGGCGGGGCTACGGAACGCTGTTCGCCACCTCCAACAATTCACTCGACGACGAGATGCGCGCGGTGGAACTGTTTCGCGCGCGGCAGGTCGATGGCATGCTGATCTATCCCAGCAGCCATCGCCGGCTCGATCACCTGAGGCCGCTGCGCCGTGCCAACCATCCCATCGTGCTGCTGGTCGGCGACCCGGATGCGGGTATCGATGCGGTGTGCATGGACCAGCGCCGCGGTGCCTACAAGGCGGTGCGGCACCTGATCGACATGGGCCATCGGCGCATCGGTCTGCTCGACGCGTCGGTGCGCTACGGCAATCTCGAAAAGCGCGAGGGGTGCCTTCAGGCGCTCGGCGAAGCCGGCATCGTGCCCGATCCGGCACTGTCGATTGATCCGGAAGGGCTGTCGGTCGAGCGTGGCTACTGGGCGACCGAAACCCTGATGCAGGCGCCCGACCGTCCGACGGCGATCTTCGGGTCCAACGATTCACTGGCGCTCGGCGCGTTGCGCTGGGCGCTCGGGCACCAGCTGCGCGTCCCCGAGGATGTCGCCATTGTCGGCATGGACAATATCGAATTCGCGGAATACGCCGCCGTGCCGCTGACCACGGTGGACTACGCTGCCGAGGCTGTCACCCACATGGCCATCGAGCGGTTGATGCGCTTGATTGCGGCCGGCGACCAGTTGCCGGAGCCGCGCGTCACCCAGATCGACCCCGACCTCGTGGTCCGCGAATCGACGCAGCCACGGCGCTGATCAGCCCAGCAACGGCCCAGCAAACGCCTCGAGGTCCCAGACCACCGTCGAAAGCGCCGGCGCGCTCAGCAGCAACAGTTTCAAAGCCTTGCCGTCCTGCGCCCGCTCGCGCCGCCGCCTGTCGCGCTCGAGACTGGACTTCACCGTCGCGCCCGGCGGACGAAGGCCGTTCCACAGCAACACGGCGACGACCACTGCAACTGCACCAATCAAGAATTCCACGAGTATTCCCCCCAAGCAAACGTCGGCTTCAACACAAGGGGTTATCTAGCCAAATGCTTCCGGTCCCATGTCCCGAAGTTAACTTATCGTTAACGTCGTTGCAGCCGCCGGATTGCTGCTCAGATCGCAAGCGCGGGAACCGATTCACGCCGATCCGGCTTTGCTCGACACCTGCGTTGCCCGCACCTTCGAGGAAACCACGCCATGGCCGACACCTTGACCCCTGACGAGCGCGAGGCGGCGCTGTCCCGCCTCAACGGCTGGATCTACGACCAGCGTGGCGACGCCATCAGCCACGATTTCCGCTTCAAGGATTTCTCGGAGGCGTTCGGTTTCATGACCCGTGTGGCGCTGCTGGCGCAGGCGGCCGATCATCATCCCGAGTGGAGCAACGTCTACAACAAGGTGACGATCACGCTTACCACGCACGACGCCGGTGGCCTCACCCAAAAGGACGTGGCGCTGGCCGAAGCGATCGACCAGCTCCTCGCCTAGTCACGCTGGTCAGGCCGTCAGCGCCGCCTTGTGGTCGTTGAGGAAGTCGCGCAGCTTCTGGGGCTTGCTGCCGCCTAACTCCTCGACCGCATTGGTCACCATGCTCAGGGCGCCCTGCCGATAGCCGACCTCGAAGGTGGTCAGCAGTTCGGCAACCGGCTGGGGCAGGCCGGCGGCGAGCATTCCGGCCGTGACGTCCGCGTCGCTCACGTCCACTACCTCGATCGGCTTGCCGGTCACTTCGGTGGCCAGCGCCGCCACCTCGCGAATGGTGTGGGCCTCGGTGCCGGTAATGGTCAGCACCCGGCTCCCCGGCAGGTCGGAGATGAGCGCACCGGCGGCGGCGCGGGCGACATCGACCCGCGGCAGGTAGGAGATGCGGCCTTCGCCGGCCGACGTGAACCACTTGCCGCTCTGAAGCGCCTGCGGCAGCGAGCCGAACAGGTTCTCGGCATACCAACTCGTGCGCAGGATGGTGTAGTCGATGCCGCTCTGCTTGATCGCCTGCTCGGTCGGGTAGTGATCGGCCGCCATGACAATGGCATTGCCGGGATCCGGGTTGGGGATCGAGGTGTAGAGAATGCGCTTCACCCCGGCGGCCTTGGCGGCGGCGACGGCATTGAGGTGCTGGGCGCGGCGCGCCTCACCCAGCGCATCGGTCGAGATCAGCAGCACGCGGTCGACGCCTTCGAGCGCGGCAGTGAAGCCGGCGACGTCGGAAAAGTCGGCCTTGCGGGCTTCGACACCGGCGATGTCCAACTCGTCCGGCTTGCGCGTGCCGGCGATGATCCGGCCCGCAAAGCCGCGCGCCTGCAGTTGCTCGATCACCAGGCGGCCGAGCTTGCCGCCGGCGCCGGAGATGAAAAGGGTGGGTTGGGTGGTCATGTGGGTCTACTCCGAAATGGTTGTCTCTTTTCGAGACCACGTATACATTAGTAACCTATACAGGTGCCGCAAGGCGGCAGTTTCAAAGCCCCTGGTTACCTCGAGGGAACCACCCCATGTCCACAGACGGCCTGCCGCCCGCCGCCTCGATCAGCCAGATGATGGCCGAATACGGCAACCCTGAACTCTGCCCGGTGCGCAACGTGCTCGACCAGCTCGGTGACAAGTGGAGCGTGCTGATCATCGGCGCACTGGCCCACCGCCCCTACCGCTTCGGCGAGCTGAAGCGCGAGATTCCGGACATCTCGCAGCGCATGCTGACCCAGACCCTCCGCGACCTGCAGGCCGACGGGCTCATCGAGCGCGAGGTGTTCCCCACCACCCCGCCAAGCGTCGAGTACCGGCTGTCGCCGATGGGCAAGAGCTTCCTCGTGCCGCTCTCGGCCATGGTGGATTGGGCCTTCGCCAACTTCCCGGCGATCCGGGAAGCAAGGGTGGAGTTCGCGAAGGCGGCATGAGCGGAGCGAGAC
>JAEYYP010000093.1 GCA_023428425.1 Pseudomonadota bacterium | reverse complement strand
CATCTGGTGGTCGGGCAACCCGAGCACCTCGCGGCCGTCGAGCTTTATCGAGCCGCCGGTCTTCGAGCCGACCGGCAGCAGCTGCATGATCGACAGGGCCGTCATGGATTTGCCCGAGCCGCTTTCGCCGATCACGCCCAGCACTTCCCCGGCATCGACCGACAGGTCCACGTCCTTGAGAATCGGGAATCCCGCGATCGACAGCGTCAGGTTGTTGATATCGAGCAGTGCCATCAGCGCCCCCGCCGCAGGCGCGGGTCGAGTACGTCGCGCAGGCCGTCGCCGAGCAGGTTCACGCCCAGCACCATCAGCACGATCGTCAGTCCCGGCACGAGCGCAACATGCGGCGCCAGCGAGATCATCGTCTGGCTGTCGGCCAGCATCTTGCCCCAGCTCGGCGTCGGCGGCTGCACGCCCAGCCCGACATAGGCCAGTGCTGCCTCGGCCAGGATGCCCAGCGCGAACTGGATCGTCGCTTGCACCAGTAGCGTATTGGCGATGTTGGGCAGGATATGCTCGAACGATATCCGCGCCGCGCTCTTGCCGGAAACCCGCGCCGCCATGATGAACTCGCGGTTCCACAATGTCAGCGCCCCGGCCCGCGCCAGACGGGCAAACACCGGCATGTTGAACAGGCCCACCGCGATAATGGCGTTGATCGCCCCCGGTCCGAACACCGCGGTGATCAGGATGGCGATCAGCAGGGCCGGAAAGGCAAACACCAGGTCGTTGGCGCGCATCAGCACGTCATCGAGCAGCGTGCCTCGTCGCGCCGCGGCCCAGCGGCCGATCGGCACGCCCAGCACCATGGCGAAGGTCACCGCCACGAACGCGACCGCGATCGATGTCCGCGCCCCGACCATGATCATCGACAGGATATCGCGGCCGAAATGGTCGGTGCCGAGCCAGTTGGCGGCCGAAGGCGGCTTCAGCTTGTTGGGAATGTTCTGCGCCACGTAGTCGTACGGCGTCCACACGAAGGACAGCAGCGCCAGCGCCAGGAAGACCAGCGTGATTGCGGCGCCCACCACGAAGTTCGGCGAGCGCAGGGCGGCGCGGATCAGGCTGTCACGGGGGCGTTCGAGGGCGACATCGCTCATCGCGTCGCCCTCCTGAGCCGCGGATCGACCAGGGCATAGGCCACATCGACGAGGAAGGTGACGAGGATCACCGCGAACACCAGCAGCATCACCACCGACTTCACCACGATCAGGTCGCGCGAGGTGATCCCTTGGAACACCATGCGGCCGAGCCCTGGCAGGAAGAAGACATTCTCGATGATGATGGCTCCGGCGAGGAGGAACGAGAACTGCAGGCCGATGATGGTCAGCACCGGGATCAGCGCGTTGCGCAGGGCGTGTCGCCACAGCGTCTGCCCCTGGCTCAGGCCCTTGGCGCGGGCCGAGCGGATATAGTCCTCGCCAAGCGTATCGAGCAGTGACGACCGCATGACGCGCGCCAGGATGGAGGCCTGCGGCAAGGCGAGCGCGATAGCTGGCAGGGTCAGCGACTTCAGTGCCATCAGCGGGTCCTGCCAGCCGGCGAAGCCACCGGCCGAGAACCAGCGCAGCGTCACCGCGAACAGCAGCACCAGCAGCATGGCGAACCAGAAGTTCGGCACCGCGACGCCGATCTGCGTCAGGCCCATGATCGAGGTGTCGGTCACCGAATTGCGCTTCACCGCCGCAAGGATGCCCACCGGGAAAGCGATCAGCGTCGAGAGCACCAGCGCGTAGACGGCAAGCGGGATCGAAATCCAGATGCGGTCGGCGATCATACCCGCCACCGGCACCTTATAGGTGTAGCTCACGCCGAAATCGCCGCGCAGCAGCCCGAAGATCCAGGAGAAGTAGCGCTCGAGCAGCGGCCCATCGAGCCCCAGCGTCTGCCGGAGCGTCGCGACGGCTTCGGGCGTGGCGTTCAGGCCCAGCATGAACTGCGCAGGGTCGCCGGGCACTACCTCGAGCACGAGAAAGATCACGATGCTGGCGGCGACCAGGCTCAGCACCAGCGAGACGATACGGCCGAGAATGTAGCTGGGCATCAGCGACCCGCCACGACAGGCAGTCGCGCGCCGACCAACCAGCAAACGCGGTCATCCCTGCGCAAGCAGGGACCCACCTGACCACCTGCATTGGCGGAGAAGTGGGCCCCTGCTTGCGCAAGGATGACAGCGGGTGGGGTGAAGCGTGTGGTCAAAGTCGGTGCAGGAGAAGGGGCGAGCCGAAGCCCGCCCCGCATCACTCATTCTTCCCAGTAGACGGCGGTGAGGTCGGTCGCCTGCGTCGGCGCGTTCTCCCACATGCCCTTGAGCTTGGCGTTCTCGACGCCGACCTTGGCGAGCTCGAACAGGAACCCGACCGCGTAGTTGTCGGAGAGGTTCTGCTGCGCTGCCTTGTAGAGCTCCGAGCGCTTCGCCGGATCCGACTCCACCGCGAGGTCCGCGATGATCTTGTCGAAGTCGGCGTTCTTGTACTGGAAGTAGTAGTCCGGCCGCGCGAAGATGCCGATATCGTTCGGCTCGGTGTGCGAGATGATCGTCAGGTCGAAGTTCTTGTCGGTGAACACCTCGCCCAGCCACTGCGCCCATTCGAGGTTGGTGGTCTCGGTCTTGATGCCCACGGCGTTGAGCTGCTGGGTGATGATCTCACCACCACGACGGGCATAGCCCTCCACCGGCGGCAGCTTCAGGGTCAGCGTCAGGTCGGTGATCCCGGCCTCGGCCAGCAGGGCTTTCGACTTCTCGGGGTCGTAGGCGGACTGGGCCGTCAGGTCGACGTAGTTCGGATTGGCCGGCGACAGGAACGTGCCGATCGGCGTCCCGTAGCCGAACATGGCGCCGTCGATGATCGCCTGCCGGTCGATGGCATGGGCGATGGCCTGCCGAACCTTGACATTGTCGAGCGGCGGCTTGCCGTTGTTCATGGCGAGGATGGTCTCGCCCTCGGTCGCACCGATCACCACGCGGAAGCGCGGATCGCCCTCGAACTGGGCCACTGTCTCCGGCGCCGGGAAGTTCGGGAACGTGTCGACGTCACCGGCCTGCAGCGCGCCGAAGGCCGCCGTCGGGTCGGCAATAAAGCGGAACGTGGCGCTGTCGAGCTTCACCGGAGTGCCCCAGTAGCTCTGGTTCTTTTCCAGCGTGATCGAGTCGCCTTCGACACGGTCCTTGAAGGAGAACGGGCCGGTGCCGATCGGGTTGGTCTTGTTGGCGTCGGCGCTCTCGGGCGCCACGATCACAGCATCGCCCCAGGCGAGGTTGTAGATCAGGTTGCCATCGGGCTGCTTCAGCTTCACCTCGACGGTCAGCGGATCGACCACGGTGACGCTCTCGATCGAGGTATAGAGCGCCTTCTGGGCGTTGAGCGAACCCTCGGCGTTGATGCGATCGAGCGAGAACTTCACGTCCTCGGCATCGAAGGCGCTGCCATCATGGAAGGTGACGCCCTCGTGGAGCTTGAAGGTGTAGGTCAGCCCGTCGTCGGAAATGGTCCAGCTCTCGGCCAGCGCCGGAACGATGGAGCCATCGGCGGCGAAGCGGGTCAGCCCCTCGAACACGTTGGCGTAGACGACCTCGTCGACGGCCGCAGCGGCTTCCGCCGTGGGATCCAGGCTCGGGGGCTCCAGCACCAGGCCGACCTTCACGTCGGTGCGCGCCTGCGCGAATGCCGGAGTCAACGCAGTCGTCATTGCCAGGGCGCCGGCCAGAGCCAGCACAACCAGTGATGTGCGCATGATATTCCCTTCAGGTTGACGGCCGTTCACCCGACGGCCTTGAACGTGATCCTAGGACGCTTCCGGCCGTAGGTGAACCGGTTGCGTGAACTCCGCACCGTTCTCTGCCCGGGCGGTCATTTCGGCCCCAGCAGGTCGACAAGCGCCAAGGCCATCACCTTGGCCGAGTCGAGCATGTCATCGACGCCGACCCATTCGTCGGGCTGGTGTGCGAGGTCGAGGATGCCGGGCCCATAAGCGATGCAGTTCTTCAGCCGGCCGATGCGGTCGATGTGCTTCTGGTCGTAGGTGCCGGGCGACACGACATACTCGGGGTCGACACCCATCACCTCGCCGATCGCCTTGGCCACCGAGCGCACCACCGGCGCTTCCTTCTCGGTCATGGTCGGCGAAATCGTCCACAGGTCGCGGATTTCGTAGCTGAAGCCCTGCCGTTCGGCCTTCAGCCGCTCGAGCAGGTCCACCACTTCCTGCCGCACCGCCGCCGGGCTCTCCTCGATCAGGTAGCGCCGGTCGATGACGATCCGGGCCGAATGCGCCACAACCGGAGCCGGGAATCCCGTGTAGCCCTCTTCCGGTTCGTCCTGCCCGCCATGGATCGAGTTGATGTTCATCGTCGACTGCCGGGCGCCGGGCGGCACTACCGGCATGGCCGTGCGCTTCTGGCTCAGTGCCGGATAGAGCACTTCCTCGAACTGGTGCAGCACCGCCGCCATGTGGCGGATGGCGCTGTCGCCGAGGAAGGGCATCGAACCGTGGGCGATCCGACCGAACGTCTCGATCTCCGCCCACCACACGCCGCGGTGGCCGAGGCAGATGCGATCCTTGTTCAGCGGTTCCGGGATGATGACGTGCTGGACCCGCTCGGGGGAGAAATACCCCTTCTCGGCCAGGTAGGCGACGCCGCCGAAACCGCCCGTCTCCTCATCCGCCGTGCCCGAAATTTCGATCTTGCCGTAGAAGTCCGGGTAGAGGTCGGCAAACGCCTCGGCCGCGATGATCGACGCCGCCAGCCCACCCTTCATGTCGCAGGTGCCGCGGCCATAGACCCGGCCGTCGCGGAGTTCGCCCCCGAACGGGTCGGTGGTCCAGCCGCGACCGATTTCCACAACATCGTGGTGCGAGTTGAAATGCACGGTCTCACCGGGATGCCCGCCTTCCCGGAGCGCTACGATGTTCCACCGCGGGTAGCGATCGACATCACCGGCAGCGCCCTCGGCGCGAATCAATTCAACGGCGTAACCGCGTTTCTTCAGGCGTCGGGAGAGGTATTCGCAGATTTCCAGGTAGTTGTTGCCCGGTGGATTGACCGTCGGGATGCGCACCAGGTCCTGCGTGAGCGCGATCAGGTCGTCGCGGCGCGCGTCGATCTCTGCGAGCAGGCGGGGTTTCAGCTCGGCGGCAGGCATATTCGCTGTGATCATGATCATCAGCCTATGCGCCTTTGGCAGGCTGTCAATGCACGTACGGTCGCACCTTGCCATAGGAGCGCGACGCATGCCCTATGGGCCATGCCCTTTGTTCATCGCACTCCCGGCGCCGCCGACATCCTCTATGTCATGGCTGCGCCTCTCGAATACGGCCCGCACCTCAAGTCGCGGATCAATCCGCTGATGACCGGAATCGGTCCGGTCGAGGCCGCCATCGCCGTCACCGAAGCGCTCACCAAGCTCAAGGCTGCGAACAAGATGCCGGCCATCGTCGTGTCGCTGGGGTCGGCCGGCTCGGCGAAGCTCGAGCAGCTCGGCCTCTACCAGGCAAGCTCGGTCTCCTACCGCGACATGGATGCGTCCGCGCTGGGCTTTGAGCCCGGAGTTACCCCGCTGCTGGATCTGCCGGCCACGCTGGAGCTCGGTCCGTTCGTGCCGGGCATTCCGAAGGCGACGCTCTCGACCGGAGCCAACGTCGTGTCCGGTGCGGCCTATGATGGGATCGGCACCGACATGGTCGATATGGAGACCTATGCGGTGCTGCGAGTCTGCCAGCGCTTCACGCTGCCATTGATCGCGTTGCGCGGCATTTCGGATGGCGATGAGGAACTGGGCCACCTCGACGACTGGAAGCAGTATCTGCACATCGTCGACGAGAAGCTGGCTCACGCCGTCGATCTTCTCGAGGCCGCCATCAGCCAGGGCACGCTGGAGTAGGTCTACTCGTGCGAAGCGTCGCGAGCCGCCTTGCGGTCGCGGCGGGCCCGCTGCCAGTTCTGCCACTTGCGCTGCACCCAGAAGCTCAGGCGGTTGAGCGGCCCCTGCAGGATCGGCAGATCGAGAGCCAGCAGGAATGCGCCGAGCGGCAGCATCCAGATGCCGAGCACCGGCAGGAAGCTGAACACGCCACCCAGCATCAGCAGGATGCCGAGTGGGATCCGCACCCAGCGCGAACTCGGCTGCCGAATCCAGCCTAGGAATCCGGACGAGGCCGGAATGCTTCGCCCGATGCGGTCGAACTGGCGGTTGAGGCGGGCTTCTTCCTTGCTCATCGTCTTCTCCCGACTAGGCGATGAAGCTCACGTCGTTTCACTGGTGCGGATAGACAACCACCGGATGGTGTCGAAAATTCAGCGGCTTCCCCCTTGAAAAGCGATGCACCATATCACGCAATGCTTATTTGCCGTTATGGGCGACGGGGGTAGGCTGCTGATCCGTATTCGCAGGTGGCGGGCTTTCGCCTATCACGCGAAGTGCCGTCGCCAGTTCCATTCGAGGAGAGATGGAAATGGCAGACTTTCACGTGCTGACGAATGCCGGTGAACGCCTCGACATTCCGGAGGTGCGTCACCTGACCCTGGGCGACCTGTTCGGGGCGCTCGCAGCAGGCTGGCGCGATTTCTGGCGCAAACCGTCACACCTGGCATTCCTCGGTCTCATCTATCCGACAGTCGGTGCGGCGCTCGCGGTCTGGAGTTCGGGCAACAACTCCTGGCCCCTGCTCTTTCCGTTGATCACCGGCTTCGCCTTGATCGGTCCGTTCGCGGCGCTGCCCATCTACGAGATGAGTCGCCGGCAGGAACTGGGCCTCGATACGCATTGGAGCGCCGCGCTTGACGTCTTCCGTACCCCGGCCTTCGCCTCGATCGCTGCGCTCGGCGTCTGGCTGATGATCGTGTTCACGCTGTGGCTGATGTCGGCCCAGTTCCTCTACGAGTCGCTCTATGGGCCCGGGTCGCCCGCCTCGCTAACCGCGTTCGTCGACGAGGTGATCAACACCCCGCAAGGCCAGTCGCTCATGCTGTGGGGCAACGCCATCGGCTTCGGCTTCGCCGTGCTGGTGCTGGCCACATCGGTGGTCTCGATCCCGCTGCTGCTCGATCGCGACGTCGGGGCTGCCGTGGCAATCCACACTTCCCTCCGTGTCGTCCTGCGCAACCCGGTGGCGATCGTCGCGTGGGGCATCATGGTCGCCGCAATCCTGATCCTGGGCGCACTGCCGCTGCTGGTCGGCCTCGCCATCGCCGTCCCTGTGCTGGGTCACGCCACCTGGCACCTCTACCGTCGCGCCGTCGTGCCACCGGGGGACGTGCGTTAACGCCTCGTTAATGGATTGGTAGCAATCTGACACACGCTTAAGTAGAGGGCAGGCAGCGATCCCGGAAGTGGATGGCCCCTGCCCTCGCCCATTCAGGAACCCGGAAGCCGTCGCCGCGTTAGCGCCCCAACCAATCCAGGAGCGTCCAGATGGCCTACGACCTGCCCTTCCTCGACCATTCCACGCAGCGCCGGCTCAGCCGTCAGGTGTCGAGCCTCGCCCGCGATGCCGGGCACATCACCGACCTGCTGGCGCGCTTCACCGCCAACGCCCAGCGCGAGGCCCGGCACTACGGTCACGACCTCGCCGACGAGGCGTGGCACCAGGGCGCCGTCGCCGCCAAGGCCATCGGCAAGCAGGCAGTCCGCGCCAGCCGGGCGGTCGGCCGCGATCCCGTTCCTGCGGTTGTCGCGGTGGCGGGGCTGGCGTGTCTGCTCACGCTGGTGACCGCGTCGGGACGCTCCACGCGTCGTCGGCGCTAGTGCAAACCACCCCTTAACCCGGTCGCTGGTATTTTAGGGGCCTCGGGCGGCGTCAGCCCGAGGCTCCTTGTTGTACTGCGTTCTGGAGTCATCGTTGGCGGCATCGCTCAAACTGCTTCTGGCAGGGTCCCTTCTCGCCGGGTCGCTGGCCGGATGCGCAACCTCACCCTTCGGCGGCCTGTCTTCGCGTGATTGCATGGCGCGCGCCATGTATTTCGAGTCCAACCGCTCCAGCAATGACGGGATGCTCGCCGTCGGCACGGTGGTCATGAACCGCGTCGCCGACAAGGCCTACCCCAAGACGGTGTGCGGCGTGGTGGGCCAGAAGAACCAGTTCGCCCCCGGGGTCCTGCACAAGCCGATGAAGGAAGGAACGTCCAAGGCGCGTGCCTACGCGGCAGCCGACAGGGTGCTGGGCGGCGCCCGCCACCCCAACCTCGGCCGCGACGTGAAGCACTTCCACACGGCCGGCTACAAGTTCCCCTACAAGAACATGTACTACGTGCTCGAAGCGGGCGGGAACAGCTTCTACGAGAAGCGCAAGGCCGGCACGTTCTCGAACAACCCCTTCGCCGACCTGGTCAACTGGTAGCGACCGGCCACCGGCGTCAGAAGGTTATGCCGAACACGTTGCCGACGACGAACAGCGCCGCGAAGATCATCGCCCACAGCACGCCCCACACGACCACGATGGCCAGGATGCCGGTGACAAAGCCGATCAGCATCCAGAGTCCGTCGCGCGCCAGCAGCCCGAGCGAGATGATGCTCACAGCGAATGCCGGCAGCATGTTCCCAAGCGGAATGGGCAGGAACAGGATCGTCGAGAGGATCAGGCACATCAGGCCGAGCAGGTAGACGAACGGCCGCTGCCCGACGAAGCTGAGTCGCGGCTTCATCACGCTCTCGGCGCGGTGCAGCCATGGCGCCACTGTCGAGACGATCTTCTTGAACTCGCCGCGCTTGAGCGAGCGATTGGTGATGATCCCCGGGAGCCAGGGCTTCATTCCCAGCATCAGTTGCGCAGTCAGGAAAAGCAGCGGAGCGCCGAACACCGTCGATACGCCCGGCGGCAAAGGCAGGGCCACGGGCACCGCGAAGATGAAGATCAGCGCGCCCAGCGCCCGGCGCTTGAGGGCAGCCAGCAGGTCACCGATGGAAATGCGCTCGTCCTCAGCGCCCTCGGCAATTTCGGCGAGAACCGTCGAGAGCCGGAAATCCGGGCTCGCGTGATCCTCGCCGTGCTCGTGGTCAGTGTCGATCTGGGCCATCGCGGCAGATCATGCCCGGCGAATCCGTGATTGGGCAACCCATCACGTTGTCGTCAGAAGTCGCCGCCCATGTCGAAGTCGCCGCCACCGAAATCGTCGCCGCCGTCGAAACCGCTGTCGCCGGTGTCCTGAGCGGAATCCTGACCGGAATCTTGTCCTTGGTCGCCGGTGTTGTCAGCGGCATTGGCCGCGCCCGCGCCGAACAGCGAGCCGATGGCGCTGCCGAGCAGCACGCCGCCCGCTACGCCGAGCGCCGTCTGCATGGCGCCGCCGAGGAAGCCGCCGCCGCCAAAACCGCGCTGCTGCCGCTGGTCCTGTGCGTCATTGGCGCCCCGGTCCCACGGGCTGCGCTGCCGCACCGGCTCGCGCTGGGCCAATTGCGCCTCGAGTTCGCGTATCTTATGGTCAGCGGCCTCGAGCCCCTGCTGCTGCACGACGATGGTCTGGGCCATGTAGTATGGCGCGTGGGGCAGCCGGCTGATCTCGCTGCGGATCAGGTCCTCGGCGTCGCGATCGCGCTCAGGTGCCCGCTGCTCGGCCTCGGCGAGCCGGTCGAAAAGTCCCTCGATGGCGCGGCGATCTTCAGGGTTCAGCATCTTGGTCTCCGATGTTGAGCGTCACTGCGACGTCTGCAGTTCACATGGGGACCACCCGCTGACCCCACAATAGTGCCGCGGGCCAAAATCGGACAGCTGGGCCGCCATGCGTGCCGGCCGGTTGACTACGCTTCGGGGCGGCCACCTACTCCATTCACAAGCGAGGCGACCATGTCCGACGACGACACCCCAGAAGACAGCAAGCTGACGAAGACCAAGTCCCGCTGGGCCGAGCTCGGCAAGTTTCTCACCGGCCAGAGCTCCCGGCCCGAGGATGCGCGCCTGCCGCCGGGACAGCACCTCGTCAAGAACTGGCCCATCCTCGACCTGGGGCAGACGCCGCGCGTTCCCAGGGAGGTATGGCGTCTCGATATCGTAGGCGAAGTGGACAAGCCTGCCACCTGGGACTTCGTCGGCCTGATGGCCCAGCCCCAGGTGAGCAAGGTCACCGACATCCACTGCGTTACCAGTTGGTCGCGCTATGACAACCGCTGGGACGGCGTTTCGACCGAGCAACTGATCGGCGCGGTCGGCGTCAAGCCGGACGCGAAGTTCGTGCTCCTCACCGCCAATGATGGCTACACCACGAACATGGCGATCGAGGATTTCGCCCATCCCGACGCCATGATCGTCCATAGCTGGGAGGGCAAGCCGCTCGAACTCGACCACGGCGGCCCGGTGCGGCTTGTCGTGCCGCACCTCTATTTCTGGAAGAGCCCCAAATGGCTGCGGCGCATCGAGTTCGCCACCCAGGACCACCTCGGCTTCTGGGAACTGCGCGGCTACCACAACCACGCCGATCCTTGGAAGGAAGAGCGCTACAGCTGAAGCGGACGAAGCCGCCACGCCAGCTCCCACTTGGCCAGCTCCCTCTGCAATTTGGTCGGGCGCGACAACCTGAGGCGTGCGTCGGCAAAATCCAGCTCGACCGAAAGCGGGTTCAGTTGCGGTCCGGTACCGGCGAGGGGCATCTCGCGCATCACCCGGGTCACGATCACCTTGCGTCGACGTCCGGCGACACTGACGACCATCCCATAGGTCGAGCCGGCGCGGCCCAATAGCTCCCGGATCTCTGCCGCGCTCGACCCAGGGTCCAAGAGGTATGGCGCGCGCATCTTGACATAGCGTCCTCCAACCTGCGGCGTCAGCGTCGTGCCGGAGGCGAGATATAGAGGCAACTCGTCGCGGGCCAGCCGGAATATGGCGAAGATCAGCTCGGCGTACCACGGGGTGAAGCTGCCACCGGATGCAAAGTACGGCACTGGGCGTTGGGCGATGATGTCACCCTCATCGATCCCGGCGCTCAGCACATGCAGCGTTACCCCGCCGTCGATATCCCCGCGACCGTCGAGCAGCATCGGCAGATACGGCGACGGTCCGCGATACTCCGGCAGCAGCGTGGGATGAAAATTCACGGCTCTCTGTCCGAAGCGGTCGAGCATGCACTGCGGCACGATCCATTTCGTCGCAGCGGTGATCAGCACGTCGGCGTCGACCTGTTCCAGTGCACCCGGCAACTCCGGCCACTTCGACAACCGGGGAACGCTCCTCAGCTTGATGCCATTGCGAGCGATCAACCCCGCGGGGCTGGTCCGCGGGGCTGCAAATCCGGGTCGGTCCAACCCAGGCTCATCGGCCCAGAACTCGGCCACCCGATTTCCCGACGCCAGCCAACCGGCAAGCGCTCCCGAGGTCACTGGGCTGTTGCTGCCGACGAAGAGGGCTTTCAGCAGTCGTCAGCTCCCCAGGAAGTCGCCCTTGCCGACTGGCACCCCATTGTGGCGCAGGATCGCGTACGCGGCCGTGAGGTGGAAGAAGATCTGCGGCAGCGCGTTGTGCAGGGCGTGATCAAGCGCCGGCACCTGCTGGTCGCGGATCGTCACCATGCCATCTTCCTTCCCGGCGAGGTCGGCCTCCGAGAACGTCCCTAGATAAGCGAGTGCCTTCTGCACGCGCGCGCGCAACTGCTCCAGCGTCGTCTCGGTGTCTTCCCAGCTCGGCGGGGTCTGGCCGGTCAGCCGCGCCATCAGGAACTTCACCCGGTCTGTCGTCGACTGCACCTGGAAGCTCAACGGCAGCATGTCGGGCGCCAGTCGCGAAGCAGGCAGCACCTCCGGCTTGATCTTGCGCTCGGCAGCGTTGGCCTCTGCCTTCGCAAGGATCGCATCGAGGTTGGTGAGATAGCGCGTGAGCACCGGAACGGTGATCGCGTACATCGAGATAGTCATCGTCTTCCCCTGGGAAATACGGCCCGCGGGCCGGTTGAAACTGGCGCTACCAGCTGTCGTGCACGCTGCGTTCGCGCGGATTCGGCTGGTGCAGGGCCGGCCATGAATAGTCTTCGGGCTGCACCACGTCGAACTCGAACGTGTCGACTGGCGTGCCGTCGATCGATACCTCGATCCGATGCGGTCCCAGCGGGTCGCCGGCCGCGACGCACCAGCCCTTGGAGAACCAGCCATCCGCCGACATCTCGGGCACGAAGGTCGAGGTGGCAGTGGTGTTGTCAGCGCTGATCTCGACCCCGTCTGCGGGGTTGGTGGCGAGGTCGCCCCAATCGGCCAGCGCTTCGGGCAGGATCAGTCGCTCTTCGGCCGATTGCGGAGCGGAGCCTTCCGCCAGCTTTATCCACCAAGTGTAACATGAATTGCCCGGCAACAGCGGCACGGTATCCTCGGACAGCTGCTGCTGACTGCCGCCATACTGATAGCTCACCTGGAAATCCGATTCGAGCATCTCGGCCGCGCCGGCGACACCGGCACAGAACGCGAAGACACAGGTGGCGATGGCTCTGACCAGCATGGTTCCTCCCCGGCTCAGCGGCGGCGACCATAGCCCGCTCTCCAGCTTGCCGGAAGGGGCCTCGCCAGGCGGCCGCATCCGGACCAGTATGTGGAACCGGAGGAGAAAATGGCCAACAAGACCCAAGCGACCGCCGCCGACGTAACAGCGTTTCTCGACCAGTTGGAGCCCGGCCGGCGCGCCGATGCCGATCGCCTCGTCGCCTTGATGTCAGCCGCAACCGACGAACCGCCGGTGCTTTGGGGCAGTTCCATCGTCGGCTTCGGCCGGTATCACTACCGCTACCCCACCGGCACGGAGGGCGACAGCTCGCTCGTCGCCTTTTCGCCCCGCAAGGCCGAGTTCTCGATCCACCTGATGGGCGTGTACTTTCCCGAAAGCGCGGCGCGAACGACGGAACTCCTGTCCCGCCTCGGCAAGCACAAGATGGGCAAGTCCTGCCTGTACGTGAAGAAGCTGGCGGACATCGACGAGTCTGTCCTGCGCGAGCTGGTCGACTTCTCGGTCGCGGAACTGCGACGCTACTATCCCTGAGCCGACACGCCGCCGTCACATGCCGCAAATAAGAGGCCCCGGCATCGTCTCCGATACCGGGGCCTGAGAAGCACCCGCCGCACTGTTGAGGGCTTGGGGGCAGCGGCGAGCAACTCCTCTGAGGTTCACCGGTGCATGGGTCGTTTGCAGAATTCCAGTGAACTGAGCCTAAGATGGTGACCCATTGCGGCAGGAAAAGTCCCCTCGCTCGAATGTGAGATTCATGAACGGCAGGTAAGGTAATTGCCTCACCTCGGCATAGCCCATAAGGATGACCTGCAAGGCGCTGCCCGTGCGGCTCGCATTTGCAACCGAGAACACCATGGATACCATCACTCCCGAGCCGCTGCCCAAGAAGGCGTTCACCGACCCCGACGCGGCGTGGGCCTACCTCTCGGAAATCTACAGCCGCAACACCGGCTTCATCCGCGACCAGTTGCTGAGCCTCACCCGCGGCTCGGTGCCGAAGGGCCGCGTCCGCGCCTTCTATCCGGAGGTCCAGGTCACATCGAGAAGCTACGGCAGGACCGATTCCACTCTCCCGTATGGCTATCTCCACACCCCCGGGCTCTACCGGACCACTGTCACGGCACCGGAGCTGTTCAAGAGCTACCTCATCGAGCAGTTCACGGTGATCCTCGCCAATCATGGCGGCGCCATCGAGGTCGGTGAATCCACCACGCGCATCCCGCTGCATTTCGCCATACCGACGACCGAGCGCATCGACGGCGAGGCGATAAACGCCCTGCCCATCCCCCTGCGTGACCTGTTCGACGTGCCGGACCTGCAGGACACCGACGACGAAATCGCCAACGGCACTTTCGTGCCGCCGCCCGGCGGTCCCTACCCGCTCGCCCACTTCACCGCGCCGCGCGTCGACTACTCGCTGCAGCGGCTGGCGCACTACACGGGCACCGAGCCGGACCATTTCCAGAATTTCGTGATCTTCACGAACTACGCATTCTACATGGATGAGTTCGCCCGCGTGGCGCAGCAGTTCATGCAGGATGGGCATCCCGAATATGACGGGTTCATCGAGCCCGGCGGCTTCACCACCCACAATGTCCGCCTGGGCGGTGGCACTTCGGGCCATCGCGCTACCCGCATTCCCCAGATGCCGGCGTTGCACCTGACCATGCCGCGCAACCGCGGCATCACCATCGTCAACATCGGCGTCGGCCCGTCCAACGCCAAGACGATCACCGACCACATCGCGGTCCTTCGCCCGCATGCGTGGATCATGCTCGGCCACTGCGCCGGCCTCCGCAACAGCCAGGAACTGGGCGACTACGTCCTCGCCCACGCCTACCTGCGCGAAGATCATGTGCTCGATGCCGACCTGCCCGTCACCGTCCCCATTCCGGCCCTCGCCGAAGTGCAGGTCGCCCTCGAGCAGGCGGTGGCCGAGGTCACGGAGACCCATGGCATCGCCACCAAGCGCATCATGCGCACCGGCACCGTCGCCACCTTCGACAATCGGAACTGGGAGTTGCGCGATCAGGCCTCGATCACCCGCCAGTTGTCCCAGTCCCGCGCCGTGGCGCTCGACATGGAGTCGGCGACCATCGCCGCCAACGGCTTCCGCTTCCGCGTCCCCTACGGCACCCTGCTCTGCGTGTCGGACAAACCACTCCACGGCGAGCTGAAGCTTCCCGGCATGGCCTCGGACTTCTACCGCACCCAGGTCAACCGCCACTTCCAGATCGGGCTGCGGGCCATGGAAATCCTCCGCCACCAGCCGCCGGAACGCCTGCACTCACGGAAGCTCCGCAGCTTCGCGGAAACGGCGTTCCAGTAGCGGACTTGCAATACGACGGACGTATCCTATCCTTTAGACAGGAGACAATGAGATGCGCCCGTCCGAGGTGTTCGAGCAGAACCGAGCGTTGATCCGACGGATGGTAGCAGACCGTCGCGTCACCAATCCTCGTGTCTTCGGATCAGTTCTGCATGGTGACGACAAGGACGGTAGCGACATCGACATCGTGGTCGATCTGCTTCCTGACACCACCCTGTTCGATCTGGGCGGATTGCAGATAGACCTGCAGGAGGCGCTTGGCGTGCCTGTAGACGTCGTTACGTCGTCAGGCTTGCATAGGTTCATTCGAGACAAAATTCTGGCTGAGGCCCTACCCGTATGATCGACGAACGGGTCGCCCTCTACCTCGACGACATGAAGGTAGCAGCCGAAGAAGCGACCTCATTCGTTGCCGAAGCGAGCGAAACGGAATTCCTGGCCTCGTCACAACTGCAGAAGGCGTGCAGCATGTGCTTTGTCATCCTCGGGGAGGCGGCGGCGCGTATCGAGCAGGTGTCGCCGGAATTCATAGCCGAACACTCCGACTGGCCCTGGAAGGAAATTCGGGGCATGCGAAACGTTGTTGTGCACGACTATGCCGGGCTGCATATGCCCCGCGTTTGGCAGACGATCAGGGGCGCTCTCCCTGACTTACTTTCAAAGATCAAGGATATCGGCGAACTCGATCCTCGTCTGTGGCCAAGAGACTAGCCCCTCACAACGCCACGTAGTCAATCTCAAGGAACCGCTCCACCTCGCGCTCCCAGCGCTCCTTCACGAACTTCACGTGCTTGGGGTGGACGTTGTAGGCGTCGTAGGCGGCCTGGTCCTTGAACTCCATCGAGAAGCCGAACTCGTAGTCGTTCTTCTTGCTTACCTGCTTGAGCTGCTCGAACTTCGTCACGCCCGGTATCTCGGTCAGCACCATTGCGTCGCGCAAAAACATCTTCTCCTGCAGCGAGCCGTGCGCGTGCTTCAGAACGAAAATAACCGTATGCCGGATCATGCACTTCTCTCCGAAAGCGTCACCGCTTCGCTGGCGGCGATCGCCGTCATATTGACGATTCCCCGGCTGGTGGTCGAGGGGGCGAGGATGTGGGCCGGCGATCGTGGTCCCATGAGAATCGGCCCTACTGCCAGCGCGTTGTTCATTTCCTTGAGCAGCGTCATCGACAGGTTGGCACTGTCGAGATTGGGAAACAGCAGGAGGTTCGCCTCGCCCCTGAGCACCGTGTCCGGGATGTAGCGCTCGCGCAGGTCCTGGTTCAGCGCCAGGTCGCCCTGCATCTCGCCTTCGACGATCATCTCGGGCGCCACCACCTTCAGCATCCGGTAGGCCTCGCGCATCTTGAAGGCACTGTCACCGTCGCGCGAACCGAAGTTCGAGTAGCTGAGCAGCGCCGCCCGCGCCTCGATGTTGAACCGCTTGAGGTGGTCGCGCGCCTGCAGCGCCGTCGAAACCAGCTCCTCCGGGGTCGGGTCCATGTTCACATAGGTGTCGGCGAGGAAAAACGCGCCGCGCGGCATGATCAGCATCGACAACGCCGAGACGTCCTTGATGCCGTCCTGCAACCCGATGATCGAGCGGATGTCGCGCACATGCTTGATGTACCGGCCCTGGAAGCCGCAGAGCAGCGCATCGGCATCGCCGCGCTTTACTGCCAGGGCGGCGATCACCGTGGTGTTGGTGCGCACGATGGTCCGGGCGATATCCGGCGTCACACCGGAGCGGCCGACCAGTGCGTGGAACTCGTTGACATAGTCCCGGTAGCGCGGGTCATCCTCGGGGTTGATCACCTCGAAGTCGCGGCCCGCCTTGATGGAAAGCCCGAAGCGCTGCAGCCGGCTCTCGATCACCTGCGGGCGGCCGATCAGGATCGGCTGCGCCATGCGGTCCTCGATCATCACCTGCGCGGCGCGCAACACGCGCTCGTCTTCGCCGTCGGCGAAGGCGACGCGCTTGCCCTGCCCCACCACCCGGTCGATCACCGGCTTCATCACCAGGCCAGAGCGGAACACGAAACGGTTGAGGCTGTCCTTGTAGGCCTCGAAATCGCTGATCGGCCGCTTCGCCACCCCCGACTCCATCGCCGCCCGCGCCACCGCCGGCGCGATGCGCAGGATCAGCCGCTGGTCGAAGGGGTTGGGGATGATGTGGTCCGGTCCGTACACCGCCGGCTGCCCCGACGGCGAAACCTCCAGCCCGGGATCATGCGCCAGCTTGGCGATGGCCTTCACCGCAGCGAGCTTCATCTCCTCGTTGATCGCCGTCGCGCCGACGTCGAGCGCACCGCGGAAGATGTAGGGGAAGCAGAGGACGTTGTTGACCTGGTTTGAATAGTCCGAGCGCCCGGTGCACACCATCGCATCCGGCCGCAACTCCTTGGCCACTTCGGGCATGATTTCGGGGTTCGGGTTGGCGAGCGCCAGGATCAGCGGGCTCGGCCCCATCTTCATCAGCATCTCGGGCTTCAGGGCCCCCGCCGCCGACAGGCCGAGGAACACGTCGGCCCCGTCGATCACCTCGGCGAGCGAGGTCGCCTCGCTGTCGTGCCGGCAGAACTTGCCGCGCCACTGGTCGTTCACGTCGTTGCGACGATAGGTGAGCAGACCGTCCTTGTCCGCCACCCAGATGTTCTCGAGCTTGGCGCCGAGCGCCAGCAGCACGTTGAGGCAGGCGATCGCCGCCGCGCCCGCGCCGGAGGTGCAGATCTTCACCTCTTCGATCGACTTGCCGCTCAGTTCCAGCCCGTTCAGCACCGCCGCGCCGACGATGATCGCCGTGCCGTGCTGGTCATCGTGGAAGACCGGGATCTTCATGCGCTCGCGCAGCGTTTCCTCGATCATGAAGCACTCGGGCGCCTTGATGTCCTCGAGGTTGATGCCGCCGAAGGTCGGCTCGAGGGGCCGAACCACCTCGATGAACTTCAGCGGATCGGTTTCGTCGATCTCGATGTCGAAGACATCGATGCCGGCGAACTTCTTGAACAGCACGGCCTTGCCTTCCATCACCGGCTTGGATGCCAGCGCGCCGATATTGCCCAGGCCCAGCACCGCGGTGCCATTCGAGATCACCGCGACGAGGTTGCCGCGCGAAGTGTACTTGGTCACCGCATCGGGAAAGGCCGCGATCTCCTCACAGGGCGCGGCGACGCCGGGGGAGTAGGCCAGGCTGAGGTCACGCTGGTTGCCGAGCGGCTTGGTGGCCTGGATCTCGAGCTTGCCCGGTTTGGGGAACTCATGGAAGTGCAGCGCGGCTTCGCGCAACGCCTTGCGCTGTTCGTTGACGTCGGCAGTCATTCAGGCCCTCCCCGAGAGTCTCGATGAAGTGCCACCAAACTGGGCACAATGGAAGGCGAGACGCGCGGGAAACTGACGGCTTCGTTTCTCAGGCCGCCGAAATCATCGGGCGCGCGGTTTCCACCTTGCCGGCGCCGTTCAGAGCCCGCGCCAGGTCCCGGAACGGCGCCACCCTCAGCGCCGGAGCAAATAGGTAGCCCTGCGCGTGCACCACGCCGCGGGCCCGCAGATACAGCGCCTGGGCCTCGGTCTCGACACCCTCGGCCACGATCTCGGTGCCGAGATCATGCGCCATCACGATCAGCCCATCGAGTACCGGCACCTGCGTCGTGCCTTCCTTGACCATGTCGGTGAACACGCGATCGATCTTGATCACATCGACCCCGAGGGTCTGCATGTAGGCGAGGTTCGAGTGACCGGTGCCCGCATCGTCCATCGCCACCCGGCACCCGAGCGCGTGCAGGCCGGCTATCACCGAGTTCGCGGCTTGTATCTGGCTCAGCGGCTGGCGTTCGGTAATCTCGAAAACGAGCTGCCGGAAGTTGATGGACGAGCCGCCGAAGATCGTCTGCACGTCCTCGACCACGTTGCCGTCGCGGAAATGCCCCTCGAACAGATTGATCGAGACTTTGAGCTCCGGCATGTCGCGGCAAAGGTCAGCGAGGTCCGCCTTCACCTGCTGCATCAGGCTGACCGTCATCGGCACCGCCAGCCCGGTCACTTCTGCGTACTCGATGAACGCGCCTGGCGGGATCACCTCGCCACTCTTCTTCTCCCAGCGGCACAGCACCTCGCAGCCCGCCAGCGCGCCGGTGCGAAGGTTGATCACCGGCTGGTAGTAGGGCTTCAGCTCGCCAGCCGCGATCGCGCGCTCCAGATCGAGGGCCGGCACGTCGGAGCGCCGCACGTATTGCAGCGCCAGCGCCAGGAACGCCCCGCACATCAGGCAGCAGAGCACCGTGAAGCTGGCGTCGAGGTCCGAGTAGTCGGCGCGCACGATTGCAAAGGGCACCGTGGCACTCACCCTGATCGGCAGCTCACCGGCAAAGCTCTCCACCGTCACGAACTCCGTGTCGCCAGTATTGCCGAAGGCGTTGGGGTCGCCGGCGGTCATCACCTCCGTGCCGTCAGCAAGCGACAGCCGCACCGAGGTGGTCGGCTTCAGGCCCGCCAGCAGGCCCTGCGCGGTCGATACAACCATCGGCGCGAAGGCCGACACATTGCGCGCCTCGCCGAACCCCTGGGTCCCCTTCAGTACCGGCGCCGCCAGTCCCCCCAGCCGGGCGATCTCGAGCGTCTCGGTATGGTTGGGGATCGGCAGCGGCTTGGACAGCAGCGAGTATTCGACATCCTTGCCCAGGGCGTCGCAGTACTGCACGCCGTTGTAGTTCTCTACCAGCACCTGCCGCAGGTAGAGGCTCTGCTCCATCTGCTTGTGAACGTTGGCGACGAAGCTCGGCGTGCAAAGCGAGGGGCTGTCGGCCAATACGCGCCGCAGCGACGCGACGGCGTCATAGGCGCCGGCCTGGACATTGGTGGCGATGGCATCGGCGGCATTCTGCAGCACCGCCCGCTCCTTCACCCGCACGTAGGAATCGAGCAGGAAGTCGACCGCCATCACCGGCAGGAAGGCCGCAATCGCCGCAAGCAGCATCAGCACATTGGCGTATTTCGACTTCACGTCACGCGAATCCGGCCCCCGAGCTAGGCAGAAAATGCCTAGCGCCCGCGTGCTTAAGAGATGGTTAACGTCCGTTAACTGCCGTGTGGCATCTCCAAAACAAAGGGCGCCACACGGGCGCCCTTTGCATCTCGATGGATGGCTTTGCTCAGCTCAGGTTGAGCCGGATGCCCAATTCGCGAAGCTGCTTGGGTTCGGCCGGGCTCGGGGCGCCCATCAGCAGGTCTTCGGCCTGCTGGTTCATCGGGAACAGCGTGATTTCGCGCAGGTTCTGCGCGCCGCACAGCAGCATCACGATGCGGTCGACACCGAAGGCAGCGCCGCCATGCGGAGGGGCGCCGTACTGGAAGGCGCGGTAGAGGCCACCGAACTGCTCCTCGACCTCGGCCTTGCTCTTCCCCGTCTTCTCGAAGGCGGCGACCATCGTCTCCGGCTCCTGGTTACGGATAGAGCCCGAGGCGATCTCGAAGCCGTTGCAGACGGCGTCGTACTGGTAGGCCTTGATCGTCAGCAGGTCCTCGGTGCTTTCGAGCGCCTGTCGCCCGCCTTGCGGCATCGAGAAGGGGTTGTGCGCGAAGTCGAACTTCTTCTCCTCCTCGCTCCACTCGTAGAACGGGAAATCGACGATCCAGCACAGCTTGTACTGGTCGAGCTCGGTCAGGTTCAGGTCGAGCCCGACCTTCACGCGCGCCTCACCGGCGAACTTGTACATCTTCTCCGGTCGGCCGAGCACGAAGAACACGGCGTCCCCATCCTCGAGCCCCAGCTGCGAACGAATGGCCGCGGTCCGCTCCTCGCCGATGTTCTTGGCGATAGGGCCAGAGCCGGCACCATCCTTGAAGAAGATGTAGCCGAGGCCGGGCTGGCCCTGCCCCTGCGCCCAGGCGTTCATGCGATCGCAGAAGGCGCGCGAGCCGCCGGTCTTGGCGGGAATGGCCCAGACCTCGACCTTGGCATCCGATGATAGCTGGTTGGCGAACACGCCGAAGCCCGAGCCACGGAAGTGCTCGCTGACGTCCTGCATCTCGATGGGGTTGCGCAGGTCCGGCTTATCCGAGCCATACTTGCGGATCGCCGTGTCGTAGGGAATGCGCGGCCACTCCTTGGTCACCGGCTTGCCCTCGGCGAATTCCTCGAAGATCGAGGTGATCACCGGCGTCATGGTGTTCCAGATGTCTTCCTGGGTGACGAAGCTCATCTCGAGGTCGAGCTGGTAGAACTCGCCCGGCAGGCGGTCCGCGCGCGGGTCCTCGTCACGGAAGCACGGAGCGATCTGGAAGTAGCGGTCGAAGCCGGCCACCATCAGCAGCTGCTTGTACTGCTGCGGCGCCTGCGGCAGGGCGAAGAACTTGCCGGGGTGAATGCGGCTCGGCACGAGGAAGTCGCGCGCGCCCTCCGGCGACGACGCGGTCAGGATCGGCGTCGAATACTCGGCGAAGCCGATATCCGTCATCCGCTTCCGCATCGCGGCGATCACCTTGGTGCGCTTCACGATATTGGCGTGCAGCGTTTCGCGGCGCAGGTCGAGGAACCGGTAGCGCAGGCGGATGTCTTCGGGGTAGTCCGGCTCGCCGAACACCGGCAGCGGCAGGTCGGTCGCTGCGCCCAGCACTTCGAGCTCACGGATGAACACTTCCACCTCGCCGGTCGGCAGGTTGGCGTTGGTCGTACCCTCGGCACGTGCCTTCACGTTGCCGTCGATGCGGATCACCGATTCCGAGCGCAGCTTCTCGGCCGCGCCGAATGCCGGCGAATCCGGATCCACGACGCACTGGGTGATGCCGTAGTGGTCGCGCAGGTCGATGAACAGCAGGCCGCCATGGTCGCGCACGCGGTGGACCCAGCCCGAAAGCCGCACATTATTGCCCACGTCACCCGAAGTCAGCTGGGCGCAGGTGTGGGAACGATAACGGTGCATCTGGGTCATTTCAGATCTCGGAAAAGGCGGTTAAGGCGCGGGACAAGCGCATGCGACCGCTGCTTTGTCAAGGTTACCGGCGTTCCAGTCGATTCGAGGCTGGAAGCCTAGGGATTCGCCTGTTATTCAACGTTTCACAGTCCGGTTGAGAAAAGAGTCCTGATGGACATGATTGTTTCGACCGACGTGCTCGCAGCCTTCTGCACCAGAGCCGCCGGTTTTGATTACGTGACGGTCGATACCGAGTTCCTGCGCGAGACGACCTACTGGCCGAAGCTCTGCCTCATCCAGGCAGCCACGGAAGACGAAGCGGTGCTCATCGACCCGCTCGCGCCCGGCCTCGACCTCGCTCCCTTCTTCGAACTGCTCGCCAACGACAAGGTACGCAAGGTCTTCCACGCCGCGCGGCAGGATATCGAGATCTTCGTCAAGCTTACCGGCAAGGTTCCGCTCAACATCTTCGATACGCAGGTCGCGGCCTCCGTCTGCGGCTTCGGCGACAGCGTCTCCTATGACAACCTCGTGCGCTCGATCACCAATGTCGAACTCGACAAGTCTTCGCGTTTCACCGACTGGTCGGCCCGTCCGCTCAGCGAGAAGCAGAAGACCTACGCGCTCGCGGACGTCACCCATCTTCGCGACGTCTACAAGGCGCTGCTCAAGCAGGTCGACGATACCGGCCGCTGGGACTGGGTCGAGGACGAGCTTGCCGTGCTCGAATCCATCCATACCTACGTGGTGCAGCCCGAGCATGCCTGGGAACGCCTCAAGGCCCGCCTCAACAAGCCTCGCGACGTCGCCGCCCTCAAGTCCCTGGCCGCCTGGCGCGAGCGCCGTGCGCAGGATTCCGATCAGCCGCGCAGCCGCGTCCTGAAGGATGACGCGCTGATCGAGCTCGCCATGCAGCGTCCGCTGACCGCCGAGGCCTTCGACAAGCTCCGCGCCGTGCAGCGTGGCTTCGGCCGTTCGAGCGCCGCCGCCGAGATCGTCAACCTGATCAAGGAAGTCGAGGGGCTCGGCAAGAACGACCTGCCCAAGATGCCCGACCGCTATCGCGGCCCCTCGCCCAAGGGCGCCGTCGGCGACCTCGTCCGCGTGCTGCTCAAGGCCGTGGCCGAGGAGCACGGCGTAGCGAGCCGCATCATCGCCACTTCCGACGATATCGACGCCCTCGTCCTCGATGACGATGCCGACGTTCCCGCCCTCAAGGGTTGGCGCCGCAAGCTTTTTGGCGACAAGGCCCTCGCCATCAAGCACGGCAAGATCGGCCTGGCCGCCAGCAAGGGCGGCGTCATCGAGATCGACATCATCGACGACGACGAGGAGTAAGTTCGACTAAAGTGCAGCCGGCGCCCTGCCGATTAGCGTGCTCAGACAACCGCAGCAGTCGCCTCAACAGCTTTGACCGTTCTTCCTACGCAATGTATTAGTTAAGTACATCGGGGACGAAAATGCCGACAGCTACTTCGACATCTGCGGAAATCAATCCAGCTGCGGAAGCTCTTTTTCCATACTTGGCGCAGCTTGTTGATCGGGAGAGCGGCGCGCCCGGCGCTGCGATTTCGTACATTTCTAACGACCGCGCCTGTGTCATCCGTCAGTCGGACGCAGTCATTCAAACTCACGTCGTGATCACGCCAACGGCCGCACAGGAGCAAATTAGCGGCAAGCGCATGCAAGGGGCGCTGGTAGATGTTGGCTTCGATTGTGGCTTTGCTGCTATTAGCTACACCGCCACTGCTGCCGCGTGCAGCGGCGCGGTCGCCACCGCTGGGGCCGCGGCGCCGCTATGCGTCGTTGGCCTGAGTGGCTCAGTTGCGTCATCCTGGAAGTGTGGAACCTCTATTGGCAACCTCTATCGGGCAGCCAATGATCCTAATTTCGATCGTCGGATGGAGACGGATCCCGAGTGGTACAGGAACCTCAACACGGCCATCGACTGGCTGGACAACATTTCTGGTACTATCAGCCTGATGGGTGCCGGCAAACAGATGACCAAGCTGGTTGCGACCGGACGGAGGCATGTCGGCAAGGTCGCGACATACACACGTAAGCAGTCCGTCGCCGCGTACCGGGAACTTGCTGACGCGATGGGCGAGGCGCTGAGCGTGCAAGGCACGAAGCGATGGATCAACCAACAGGGTCACAACCTGCGCTTCACCATGCGTCCTGTCTATGCCGCCATTGGAAAGACTTTGGCAGACGCCGGCCTGACTGCTGCCGGTCTCGCCGACGATCCCCTCAAGGACGCCATCAAACAGGGCCTTGAAAGAGTCACAGCGCCCACAGCGCCACCGCCCTACTGCATGCACGTGCTGCAACAAGCTCAGCCTTAGGCGACCACCACTTCGGTCGCCTTGATCACCGCGACGCCGGCGAGTTGATCCAGCCTGGCGCGCAGGTGCTCACCGTCGAGGAAGGCGAGGTCGCCCGGCAGGTGCAGCTTCAGCGCGCCCTTCTCCACCGAGAAGCCGGTGCGCGGCAACACACCCGGCATCGCTGCCGACATCGGGTAGCCGACGCGGAACGCCGCACCGATCAGACGCGCCCGATAGCTGGAGGCGGGGCCGCTCAGAGCCATGATCTCGCTGCTCAGCGACTTGTGCTTGAGCCCCATGTAGCGCACCGCGAGCACCTCGGCGAGGAAGGCCCGACCGGCATGGTCGACACCGGTGGCCGACGAATAGGCGACCATGTCGACGGCCTGCTCGCCGCGGTAGTCGGGGTGGCCGCGCCAGCCGATATCGGCGAGATAGCACGCCACCTTGCGCAATCGCGTCTCGTCCGCCGTCTCGACGATGCCGATGGCATCGAGGAAGGCCGAGGTGAAGCCGATCAGGTCGTCCGCGTGGCCCGGCGCCCGCGACCGCAAAGTGTTCACGTCGGTTGCCATCTGTACCAACGGGTCGACGCCGCGCTCGACCGGATCGAGCAGCCCGAACAGGTAGCCCTCGCGCACGCCCATCGCGGAGAACACCACGGTGTCGAACTTGCCGGCCTTCAGCACCTCGATCATCGCCGCCGCACCATAGGGTACGAGGTCGCGCCGGCCGGAACTGGCATGTTCCGAGCCGACATAGGGCTTGCCCGCCGCCGCCGCCTCGACGATCTCCTCGCACAGCTTCAGCATGTCGGCCGCCTTCACCGTGTAGTGCTGCACCATGTGCAGCGGATAGCCGCTGAGCACCTGGTGCACCTTGGCCAGTGAGCGCCACGTCCCGCCGATGGCGCAGAACGCCCCCCCCTGCCCCTTCAGCAGCTTCGATTTCTTGAGCCGCTTGCCGGCCAGCGCCAATGCCTTCTGGGGGGCGTTGCCGGAATCGTCCTGCATGCGGATGACGCCGAGCTCGTGCGTCTCGCCGGTCTGGTCGAGCCCTTCGGTGATAAGGGACAGCTCGAGGCTGCCGCCGCCGAGGTCCCCGACCACGCCGGCGAAGTCCGGCATGCCGGAAATGGCGCCGAGCGCCGCGAAATGCGCTTCTTCCTCACCGCTCAGGACATTGACCGGCGCGCCCATCGTCTCTTCGACTGCATCGACGAAAGTCTTCGAGTTCGAGGCCTCGCGCACGGCCGACGTCGCCAGCACGTGAATCTTGCCCACCCGCATCAGCTTGCACACCAGGGCGAAGCGCTGGATCGCGGTCAGCGCGCGATCGATATTCTCGTAGGCAATCTTGCCGCTCTGGGCGAGGCCGCGGCCCAGGGCGCAGGCGGATTTCTCGTTGTAGAGCGGGGTGAGCGAGCGGGCATGCCGCTCGTAGACCACCAGACGCACGGAGTTCGAGCCGATATCGAGCACCGCCACCGGGCGCGCGCCCTTGATG
>JAEYYP010000054.1 GCA_023428425.1 Pseudomonadota bacterium | reverse complement strand
GTGAGGGACTGGCGACGGCGGTGGCCATTGGCGGCGGCGTCAAGTGAACAAGAGATGGGGAGGGGCCGATGGCCGACACTGTGAAGATCCTGGTGGTGGGGCTCGGCAACATGGGGAAATCCCACGCGAGCGCGTATCACCGCAATCCGGGCTTCCAGATCGTGGGGCTGATGAGCCGCTCGATCAAGTCGAAGGATATTCCCGAAGAACTGAAGGGCTATCCGCTGTTCGAGGATTTCGACGAAGCGCTCGCGGCGACCAAGCCCGATGCGGTGTCGATCAACTCGTGGCCGAACAGCCATGCCGAATATGCCATCAAGGCGATGGAAGCGGGCGCCCATGTGTTCATGGAAAAGCCGATCGCGACCAATATCGAGGACGCCGAGCGCGTGGTCGCCACGGCGCGGGCGAAGAACCGCAAGCTCGTGCTCGGCTACATTCTCCGGGTGCACCCGAGCTGGATGAAGTTCACCGAACTGGCCCAGACGCTGGGCAAGCCGCTGGTGATGCGGCTGAACCTCAACCAGCAATCGGGTGGGCCGACCTATGACTGGCACAAGAACCTGATCGACTCGCTGATCCCGATCGTCGATTGCGGCGTGCACTATGTGGATGTGATGTGCCAGATGACCGGCGCCAAGCCAGTGCGGGTGCACGGCATAGGTGCGCACCTGTGGCAGGAAGCCGACAAGCCGAACTACGGCCACCTGCACGTCACCTTCGATGACGGCTCGGTGGGCTGGTACGAGGCGGGCTGGGGCCCGATGATGAGCGAGGTCGCCTATTTCGTGAAGGACGTGGTGGGGCCCAAGGGCGCCGTGTCGATCGTGCCCGACCCCAAGGAGCACAAGGAAGGGGTGACGGACTCGGCCAATATCGACCAGCACACCAAGACCGATGCGATCCGCTATCACCATGCCGAAGTGTCGCCGGTGGACAAGTCCTTCGTGAAGAAGGACGAGATCTTCTCGATGCAGGACGAGCCGGACCATCAGGAGCTCTGCGACCGCGAGCAGGCCTATTTCCTCAAGGCGATCCTCGAGGATATCGACCTGTCGGATTCGATGGATGCGGCGGTGAACAGCCTGCGGATCGTGCTTGCGGCCGAGCAATCGATCAACGAGAAGCGGGTCGTCGAGCTGGCCTAGGTGCGAAACCTAGTCCCGCGATGTTGCCGGTGATAGAGGCGGGCCAGTTGGCCCGCCCCCGGCGACCTTTTCCAGGAGTTTAGTGATGACTGCGACCTACGATCTCGTGCTGACGGGCGGCCGGGTGATCGACGAGCGCAACGGCATCGACGGTGTCAACGACGTGGCGATCAAGGGCGGCAAGATCGCCGCGGTGGGGCCGGGGCTCGCCGCTTCGGCCGCCAAGGTGCGCGACGTGAAGGGGCTAGTGGTGGCGCCGGGGCTGATCGACATCCACACCCATGTCTATCACAAGGCGACGTCGCTGAGCGTTGATCCCGGGTTGATCGCGCGGCGCTCGGCCTGCACGACGCTGATCGACGCGGGCAGCGCGGGGGCGGGCAACTATGCCGGGTTTCGCGATTACGTCATGGCGCATTCGCCCTACCGGATCTACGCCTTCCTCAACATCTCGTTCCCCGGCATTTTCGGGTTCGACAAGGACGTGTCGGTGGGCGAGGCGACGGCGCGCTCGATGCTGCCGGTGCATCGCTGCGTGCAGGCCATCGAGGAGAACCGCGACAGGATCATCGGGGTGAAGGTGCGTATCGGCGGCATCGTCACGGGCGACCTGGGGCTCGGGGCACTGGAGCTGGCGCTGGAGGCGGCGAACGCCGTGGACCTGCCGCTGATGACCCATATTGGGCATCCGCCGCCGAGCTATGGCGACGTGGTGGACATGCTGCGGCCGGGCGACATCCTGACCCACTGCTACCGGCCGGAGCCGAACTCGGCGATCGGCGAGGATGGCAAGATCCTGCCGCAGATCATCGCGGCGCGCGAGCGCGGCGTGCTGTTCGACATCGCGCACGGCATGGGCGCGTTCGGCTACGAGACGGCGGAGACGGCGCTGACGGCGGGGTTCAAGCCGGACCTGATCTCGTCGGACGTGCATGTGATCGCCATCGAGGGGCCGGGCTTCGACCTGTTGCATGTGATGAGCAAGCTGTGGAACTCCGGGCTGACGCTGCCCGAGGTGATCGGAATGTCGACGAGCCGGCCGGCGCTCGCCATCCGCAAGCCGGAACTGGGGCATCTCGGGGTTGGCGTCGCGGCGGATATCGCGGTGCTGCGCGAGGTCGAGTCCGACTTCGTGTTCGAGGACGTAGTGGGCCAGAAGCGGCAGGGCACCAAGCTGCTGCAGCCCGAGATGGTGTTCCTCGGCGGCAAGGAGATGGAAGTCAGCCGGCGGCCGTTCGAGGAATGGTCGATCCTCGGCCATTATGGTCACGGGCATCATCACCACTAAGGCGCGGGCGGAGAGATCGAGATGAGCGGGCAGCACGCGGGACAGACAATCGCAATTACGGGCGCGGCCGGCGGCATAGGGCAGTGGCTCTGCCGGTTCTTCGGCCAAGAGGGCGCGACGATCGCGGCGCTCGACCGGAACGACAAGGTCAACGCGCTGGTGGATACGCTGGGGCGCGACGGGATCAAGGTGATTCCGGCGGTGGCGGATATCAGCGATGCCGAAGCGGTGGCGGCGGCGTTCGCGAAATTCGGCGACGTGCATGTGCTGATCAACAATGCCGGCGTGTCGCGGTTTCCGACCTACGCCAAGACGACGCCGGACGATTGGCGGGCCGACATGGACGCCAACCTCAACGGGGCCTTCGCCTGCGCCAAGGCGGTGCTGCCGCAGATGGTGGAGCGGCGCTCGGGCAACATCGTCAACGTGGGGTCGGTGAACGGCCTTCATGCGCTGGGTGATCCGGCCTACAGCGCCGCCAAGGCCGGCATGATCTCGATGACCAAGTCGCTGGCGCTCGAGTATGGGCGCTACGGCATCCGCTGCAACATCGTACTGCCGGGCACGGTGCGCACGCCGATCTGGGACGAGCGCAAGGCCAAGGATCCCAACGTGCTGAAGACGCTGGAGCGATGGTATCCGCTCGGGCGGATCGTCGAGCCCGACGAGGTGGCGCGGGTGATCTCGTTCCTCGCCTCGGACCTGGCGAGCGCGGTGACCGGGGCGGCGATCCCGGTCGACTGCGGGCTGATGGCCGGCAATATAGTGATGGCGCGGCAGCTGACGGTCGAGGATTTCTGAGGGGGCGTCAGCGCTTCTTCCTGTCGCTGAGTTCGATCCAGGCGGGGGCGTGGTCGGAGGCGACTTCCAGGGCGCGGACGGGGCGGTCGATGCCGGCTCGGGTGAGGCGGGGGAGAAGCTGGGGCGACAGCAGCAGGTGGTCGAGCCTCAGGCCGGCATTTCGTTCCCAGCGGTTTCGGCGGTAGTCCCAGAAGGTGTAGAGCGCCGGCTCGTCGGGGAAGACTTTCCGCAAGCCATCTGTCCAGCCCTGGGCGAGGAGTTCGGCGAACTGCTGGCGCGGGCGCGGCTGGACCAGCGCGTTGTCCTTGTAGGAGGTGGTGACGTAGATGTCGCGCGGCTCGGGGACGATGTTGTAGTCGCCGGCCAGCACCACCGGGATGTCCTCCGCGAGCAGGTCGGCGGCGTGGGCGATGAGGCGGTCGGTCCAGCGGAGCTTGGCGTCGAATTTCAGGCCGGGCTGCGGGTTGCGGTTGGGGGCGTAGAGGCAGCCGACGAGGATGCCGGACACGGCGGCTTCGATGTAGCGGGCTTCGCGATCGGACTCGTCGCCCGGGAGGGTGTCCTTGGTGAGGACTGGTTCGCTGCCGCGGGCGAGGATGGCGACGCCGTTCCAGGTGGATTGGCCTTTCCAGACCGCACCGTAGCCGGCCTTGGCGAGGGCCGACTGGGGGAACTGAAGGTCGGCGGCTTTCAGTTCCTGCAGGCAGACGATGTCGGGTTCGGCGGCCTCCAGCCATTCGAGCAGGACTGGAAGGCGGCGGTTTATGTTGTTGATATTGAAGGTGGCGACCTTCACGGGCGTTAGCCGCTGATGCGGGTAGCGAAGGCGTGGACGCTGTCGGCCAACGTGGTGAGGTGCTGCGCGGTGGTGAAGCCGGAGATGGACTTGCGCGGCTTGAGGTCGTGGTCGCCGTCTTCCAGCCAGAGGAGTTCGATGCTCTGAGAGAGGTCGTAGGTTGCGACCTCGTCGGGGACGCCGAACTCGTCGCGAGTGCCCTGGACGATGAGGGTCGGGGTCTTGAGGCCCTTGAGGTGCGCGGTGCGCAATTGCGTGGGGCGGCCGGGCGGGTGGAAGGGGTAGCCGAGGCAGACGAGGCCGGCGATGCGCCTGGCGTCGAGCAGGGCGTCGGCGACCATGCTGGCGACCCGGCCGCCCATCGATTTGCCGCCGATCAGCAGCGGGCCGGGGGTGGGGCCGAGGTCGTCGACCGCCGCGATGTACTCGGGCATCACCGTCTCGGCCTTGGGCGGCGGACGGCGGGTGCCGGTGCGGCGGGCGGCCATGTAGCCGAACTCGAAGCGGGCGACGCGGATGTTCGCGGCGGCCAGTGCTTTCGCGGTGGCGTTCATGGAGGCCGAGTCCATCGGGGCGCCGGCGCCGTGGGCGAGGAGGATGGTGAAGCGCGCATCCTCGGGGCCGTCGAAGAGGAAATCGGTGGCCATCAGCCGGCGGACTTTCTCAGCTCATGGTCGATATAGGCGATGCCGCGCGTGGCCTTCTTGGCCCAGTCGGAGTGGTCGTCCAGTTCGAGATAGCGCAGCCACCAGCGGCGGGCTTCGCGCAGGTTCACCGCCTCGTATTCGAGCGTGGCGAGATTGTAGATGGCGTCGGCGTAGCCGGGATCGATGGTGATTGCCTTGCTGAGGTGTTCTCGGGCGGGGGCGATGCGCTTCTGGTCGCGGAGCAGGCCGGCGAAGTTGAACCAGGCTTCGGCGAAACCCGGATCGAGCTTGATGGCGCGGGCGTAGGCGAGGGCGGCCTGGTCTGGCTGATCCATGGCCCTTAGGCAATTGGCCAGGTTGAAGGCGGCCACGGAATCCGTCGGGTCGATGCTCAGGCAGCGTTCGTAGAGCGTGGCGGCTTCGGCAAAGAGCTTGTTGGCTTCGAGGGCTTCGGCCCGGGCGAAATAATCCTCGGACTGGTCCGCGGCGGGGGCGAGGTCGAGGAGGCGCTGGCCGTCCATTTCGGCAGCGTTTTCGCCGTCGGTGACATAGAGGCGGTCGCCCTTGTGGTGGAGCGACAGGGCGGTGAGCGAGGTGACCGGGCCCGAGCGATGGATCGAGCGGGCGATGGCGCCCCAGCCAGCGCCGCCGGCGACGAGGCCGGCATACTTGCGGGCGAGGATGAGGTCGCGGAAGCTGAAGGGTTCGGCGGAATGCTCGAAGGCGTCGAAGAGAACGAGCATGTCGAAGGTGTGGGCGTCGAGCTTGCTCTGCTCGAGCAGCGAGGTGCGGGTGAGGCTCGAGTGCTGGGGCGGGTCGAGCAGGCGAAGCCAGGTGAGGAAGCCGCGTTCGCTGAGGAGGGTGGCTTCGTGCTGGCGGAGGTCGGCCAGCTTTGCTTCGATCTCGGTGTCGGACAGGCGGTCGATCAGCTTGCGGCCGATGACGACGTGGGTGGTCTGCCGGTTGATGCCACGGCGCAACTGGCCGCCGGCCGCTTCGACGGCGCGGGCGGCGAGGCGGCGCGGAAACGCTGCGAGCGCCCCCACGATGCCGAAAATGGTGCCCGTCCTTGCCATGGGCGCGATTCTACAAGCTTAACGGGGTGATCCGCCAGCCCCGCATGTCGCGCTTCAGGCCTTCTTGCGGGCGGTCGCCTTGGGAGCGACGGCTTCGGAGGCGGCGAGGGCGTCCTTGAGGGAGACTTTCTTGGGGGCGGCGGGCTTGGCCTCGGTGGCCTTGGCAGCGGTCTTCTTTGCCGGTGCCTCGTCCTTGGACTTGCTGGCGGCGGCGGGCTTGGATTGGCCGAGCGAGGCCTTGAGGGCGTCCATCAGGTTGATGACGTTGCCGCGTTCCGGCGCGTCGGCGATGATCGGCTTGTGACCCTTGAGCTTCTCGCGGATCATCGCCATCAGCGCGGTCTCGTAGCGATCCTCGTAGTTCCTGGGCTCGAAATGCGTGACCTTCTGCTTGATCAGCGCTTCGGCGAGCTGGAGCATTTCGGCGTCGGGCTTCGCATCGGGGATGGAGTCGAAGACCTCGGAGCTGGCGCGGACTTCGTTGGGATTGCGCAGGGTGTGAAGGAACATGCCCTTGTCGCGGGCGCCGATGGTGACGACGCGTTCGCGGGAGCTCATGACGAGGCGGGCGATCGCTACCTTGCCGGCGTTGCGCAGCGCTTCGCGCAGCACGATGAAGGTTTCTTCGGCCATGGCGCCATCGGGGGCGAGGTAGTAGGGGGCGTCCTCGTAGATCGTGTCGACTTCGCTCTCATCGACGAAGGACTCGATGTTGATGGTGTGCGAGCTTTCGATGCGGACGGCTTCGAGGTCGCTGTCATCGATGATGATGTACTGCTTGTCCTCGTATTCGTAGCCCTTCACCAAGTCGGAGCGCTCGACGATGCCCAGTTCGGGATCGACCGGCTTCATGTTGATCCGGTTGTGGGTGTCCTTGTGCAGCTGGTTGAAGCGAATGCGCTCGTTGCTGCTGGTCGCCGGGTAGAGTTTCACCGGGCAGGTGACGAGGCTCAGCTTGAGATAACCCTTCCAACTTGAACGCGGTGCCATCGGTGCCTCTCCACACAGGCGAAACTGAACTACTTCTGAGTGAGTAATGCCGGAAGTTCGCAGGCCGTTTCGTTAATCTCGGCCCACGGATCGCCGGACGTGGTTAACAGTTCCGGAACGGAAGAATAGTTCAGATCGGCCGGGTCGTCGATGGACTCGAGATCCCGCCAGTCCAGCGGAGTCGAGACGGGCAGGTGGGGACGGCCGCGCAGCGTGTAGGGCGCGGCGGCGGTGGCCGAGCGGGCGTTGCGGTGGAAATCGATGAAAATGCGACGCTTCCGGTTATCCTTGCCCATGGTGGCGACGAAGGTCTCCGGTGAGGTTTTGGCGAGCAGCGTGGCGATGGTGCCGGTGGCGGCGTGGACCGCCTTCCAGCCGAGGACCGGCTTCAGCGGCACGACGAGGTGGAGGCCCTTGCCGCCCGAGGTCTTGACGAAGGGGACGAGGCCGATGCTTTCGAGTTCGCCCCGCAGATGCACGGCGGCCTCGACGACTTCGCGCCACTCGACGCCCTCGCCGGGATCGAGGTCGAAGGTGATGCGGTCGGGCTTTTCGAGATGCGCGAGATGGGTGCCCCAGGTGTGGAACTCGACGCCGCCGAACTGGGGCAGGGCGAGGTAGCCGCGGGCATCCTCGATGGTCAGGTAGGTCTTGTCGTCCTCGTCGGAATTCTGGGTCTCGAAGACGTTGATGGTCTTGGGCATCCCCTTGAAGGCGTGGCGCTGGTAGAAGCAGTCCTTGGCGATGCCGGTGGGGCAGCGGACCAGCGAGACTGGGCGGTTCATGATGTGGGGCAGCATGAAATCGCCGACTGCCGCGTAATAGACGGCGATATCGAGCTTGGTCGGGCCGTTCTTGCCGAAGAGGCGGCGGGTGGGGTTGGTGATCGAGATCGAGGCGAGGTCGGCGTCGGTGACGAGGCGCTTGCGCTCGGCGGTTTGCGTGGTGAGCTCGGTTTCGCGCAGGCCCATGAAGGCGGCGTGGCGGAGCAGGCCGTCGCCGGTGCGGGTGGCGTAGTGGACGCGAGCGTGGAGGACGGGGCGGACCCACTTGATGTCCCTGGGCGCGCCATCGAGCGGGACGCTGTCGTCGCGCAGGGCAGATAGGCGAGCTTCGAGGGATTTCTGGGTGGCGCTGTCGAAGCCGGTGCCGACCTTGCCGATGTACTTGAGTTCCCCATCGATCCATTCGGCCGCGGCCAGCGCGGCGAGGCCCTCGGCGGCGGTCGAGGTGGTGTAGCCGGCGATCAGCACGTCCTCGATCTTGCGGGCTTTGGCCTTGACCCAGAGGCCGGTGCGGCCGGGGGTGGAGATGGAATCCTCGCGCTTGCTCACAATGCCTTCGAGGCCCATTTCGGAGACGCGCTCGAAGAGTGCGTCGCCGTCGCCTTCGACATGGTCGGAATACTGGATGGCGGAGCGGCCGCCGGCGACCCCGGCGATCAGTTGGCTCAGGTATTCCTTGCGCTTATTGAGCGGAACACGGCGGAGGTCCCAGCCGTCGAGATAGAGCAGGTCGAAGGCGTAGAAGGTGAGTTTCGAGCCCGGGCCGGCGGAGAGCGCGTCCTGGAGGAGGGCGAAGTGGGAGACGCCACGCTCGTCGAGGACGACGATCTCGCCATCGATGATGGCGGACTTGCAGGGCAGTTGCTCGAAGGCCTGCGGGAGGAGGCCGTAGCGGTGGGTCCAGTCGAGGCCGGCGCGGGTCTGGAGGCGGACCTTGCCATTTTCGAGGAAGGCGAGGGTGTGGTAGCCGTCGAACTTGATTTCGTGGAGGTAGCCGGGGCTTTTGACGGCGGCCTTCGGCGGGGCGGCGGCGGCGGTGGCGAGCTGGGGTTCGAGCGTGAGGGGCATCGGGCCCTTCACTGCGCCCGCTGCGGTGGTGGGGCGGGGCGGCTTGCGGACGACCACGAGTTCTTCGATGAGGCGGCCGGTCTTCACGCTTTCGGGGCGGGCTTCGAGGATGTTGGTTTCGGTGTCGACGGACTGGTCGTGCTCCTTGAAGAAGAGCCAGTTATCCTTCCCGTTGTCGCCGGGCTTGGGCTTCAGGCGCGCGAGCATCCAGCCGCCCTTCAGCTTCTCGCCCCAGAGGCGGAACTTGAAGTCGCCGGTGCGGAGGCCTTCGTCGACATCGCCCATCGGGGCCCAGGTACCGGTGTCCCAGACGATCATGGGGCCGCCGCCATACTCGCCCTCGGGGATGAGGCCCTCGAAATCGATGTACTCGACCGGGTGATCCTCGGTGTGGACGGCGAGGCGCTTGTCGGCGGGGTTGAGCGAGGGGCCCTTCGGCACGGCCCAGCTGAGGAGGACGCCGTTGTGTTCGAGCCGCAGGTCGTAGTGCGGGGCTGTGGCGGAATGACGGTGGATGACGAAGCGCGAGCCGGCTTCGGCCGTCACCGAACCGGCGGGTTCGGAGGTCTTCGAGAAGTCTCGCTTCTTGCGGTAAGTCCCTAGCGCGTCGGCCATCAGGGCAATCGGCCGGGACGGCCCCCTCCCGACCTCCACCATGAAGGGGGAGGTGAAGAACTGCGCTCGTGGTCAGGTGGAGACATGCCGTTACGCCGAGGTGATGGTCAGGTCCATGCGGAAACTGGCGGACTCACCGGGCGCCAGGATCAGCGCACCGTTGCGGGTTTCGAGGGCGTCGCCCTGGTCTGTGAAGGGGGCGGTGCCATGCCATGGTTCGAGGCAGAGATAGGGCGCGCCGGGCTTCTGCCAGAGGGCGAAGTTCGGGAGGTTGTCGGTCTGCATGTCGATGCGGCCGCCGCCATCGGCGAAGAAGGCGATATGGTCGCCCGCGCCTTCGACGAAGATCATGGCGTCGTCTTCGTACTGGCGACGGTCTGGCAGGAGATGGCCGGCGTCGAAGGGCGACGGGTGGGGCTGGCGGATCAGCAACTTGTCGGCGTCGAGGCGGTAGAGCGCGGGTTCGCCGCCATTGGCGAGGGTGACGGCGTGCGGCTTGCCTTCGCTGCCCGGCAGCGGCCAGGTGAAGCCGGGGTGGTAACCGAACTGCAACGGCATGGGGGCGGCGTCGCGGTTGGTGGCGGTGGCGACGATCTCGAGGCGGTTGCCGGTGAGCGCGTAGGTGATCTCCAGCAGGAAATCGAAGGGGTAGCTCTTCTTCGTCTCGGCGTTGGCCGTGAGGACGAAGCGGGCCGAGGTCGGTGTGCTTTCGGCGAGGGTCCAGTCGTTGATGCGGGCGACGCCGTGGGCGGGCATGGGGTAGGGTGTGCCGGCGATGGTCACCGTGTCGCGCGGGCTCTTGCCGACGACGGGGAAGAGCAGGGGGGAGCGACCGCCCCACCAGGCCGGGTCGCCCTGCCACAGCCACTCGGCGCCATCGGCGGTCTTGATCGAGCGAAGCTCGCCGCCGCGGGTCGCGAGTTCGAGGGTGAAGATGTCGTTTGAGATCTGCATCTGGGGCTCCGCAGGCTGGCGGAGGCAGTATGCCGATCATGATGCGTGCGGCAATGCAAATGCAGTGGGTGTGAACGCCCCCTCCACCAGCCTGCGGGGCCTTTCGAGCATAGCTCTCAAGGCCTTCTCTCCTAAAATCGCTCCACTGGAGCGATTTTGCCTTTGGCACGGCTCGAAGCCCCTCCCCCGCAAAGCGGTGGAGGAGCACCCCAGCGTCAGCGCCTCGTCAGGCGATGCGGTTGGTCAGGGTGCCGAGGCGGTCCATGGTGAGGACGGTTTCATCACCGCGGGCGAGCGTCTTGCCCATTTCGGCGGCGGAGCCGCCGCCGACGGTGCCCGAACCGAAGATTTCGCCGGCGACGATCTTCTCGTTGGTCGAGGCATGGGCGATCATCTGGTCGAAGCGCCAGTGCATGGTGGATGTGCTGGTGTCGCACCAGGGCTGGCCGGCGACGGTCGCGGTCATGCGCAGGTTGTAGACATCGGGGATTTCGTCGGCGGTGACGAGCCAGGGGCCGAACACATGGCCGCGCTCGAAATCCTTGCCCTTGGCGGGGCCGAGGCCGACGGACATTTCGCGCTGCTGGATCTCGCGGGCCGAGAAGTCGTTGTAGATCATGTAGCCGAAGATGTGGCTCATGGCGTCTTCGCGCGCGATGTTGGTGCCGCCCTTGCCGATGACCGCAGCGAACTCGAATTCGAGATCCATGTGGGTGGCGTAGACGGGCATGGTGATGGCGTCGCCATCGGCGCCGACGGCGCTGGGGTTGCCCTTGTAGTAGACAGGCAGGTTGTACCACTCGGGCGGGATGTCGCGGCCGAGCTTGGGGTAGATGTTCTTGAGGTGGGTCTCGAACGCCATGAAGTCGCGGATCAGCGGCGGGCGCGGGATCGGGGCGAGGAGTTTTACGGCCGAGGGGACGAAGGCGAGGGTGGCACCGGCCCAGGCGTCGCCCTTGCCGAGCACCCAATCGACGGCGGCTTCGGCGGCGTCACGCGCCACCGGGCCGTTCTCGATGAAGGCCACCATGTCGGACGGGATGGTGGCGGCGGCGAGACGCGCCGCGCCTTCCTTCGAGGCGCCATTGTCGGTGAGGACAGCGCGATAGCCCGACTGGAGGTCGGCGTAGCGGCCATCCGGGAGGACGGCACCAATGCGGGTCAGGGCACCGGTGGGAGTGGCGAGTTCGAAGGAGACGAGGCGCATCGCTAGCCTCAGGAAACGGCGAGTTCGTAGAGCTCGCGGGCCCGGTTCTCCAGCATCGGGATGACCGTGCCCTCGATGATCTCCTTGAAGTGCGGAGTTTCGCGGTGGGCGGCGAGCGCGGCCTGATCCTCGTAGTGCTCGTAGAGCAGGATGAGGTTCTCGTTCTCGGTCGAGATCGACGCCTGGTAGAGCTTGCAGCCGGGCTCGGTGGAAGCCACCAGCGGCGACATTTTCCTGAGCTGCTCCAGCACTTTCTCACGGTTGCCGGGCTTGCACGTGTACTTGGCGACGAGGACGATCATGGCTACTCCCTTTGCGATCGGCTGTTCAATTAGTTGAACAGCATTCGTTATTTTGAACAATCTGATGCCGGGGACTGAAAGTCAATCGCGCGCGTGCGCGAGGCGGCCTAGCCTTTCGTCGACCCGCCGAGGCGGTGGCTGAGCTTGTTGGCGAGCGCCTGCACCGCGTGGCTGACGAGGTTGGTGCTCGCCTCGTTCACTTCGCCCGAGAGGAGGCCGATGGCGATGCCGGCGACTGCGCGATCGTCCGACGCGCTGAATACCGGGGCGCCGAAGCAGACCATGGCTTCGCGGAGCTGCCCATCATCGATCGAGTAGCCGCGCTCGCGGGTTTCGTCGAGCTCGCGCATGAGGGTCTTGAGGTCGGGGACGGAGCGCTTGGTCCAGGCGTCGGGCCAGTCCTCGGCGAAAAGCGCTTCCACTTCAGCGGCGGGCATGGTGGCCATCATCGCCTTGCCGGTGGCCGTGAAGGGGGCGGGAAGGCGGACGCCGGGGCGGAAGCTGACGCCGAGCGGGTCGGTGCCGCGCCGGCAGGCGACGTACATGACTTCGCGTCCGGTGAGGATCGAGAGGTTGATCGCCTGCTTCGAAATCAGGTCGTTCGCATCGGCGATGCGCATGAACTCCTGCGTGAGGTCCGACTGGCCCTCGAAGGCGTTGGCCCAGGAGAGAACATGCGGGCCGACGGCGAACTGGCTGGGGCCGACACGCATCATCAGCCCGAGGTCGACGAGCGTGTGGCAGAGGCCGTGGACGGTGCTCTTGGGCAGGTCGAGCATGCGCGCCAGCTCGGACACGCCCTTGGGCTTGCCGCCTGCACTCAGGGCATCAAGTATCTTCTTGGTCCTGACCAGCGCGGGTACGGATTTGCCGCGCTGTTCCGTCTCATCGATCATCCGGCGACTTTCGCTGCTTGTCGAACATAACGGCTTTACGCGCCTTTGGCCTTGGCCCGCAAGGTTGTCAGCGGAAGGATGGGGCGATCTCGTCCATGAAGTAGGCCATGCCGTCGGTGTCGGGCGCGTCCATGAACCACAGCATGAGGTGGTCGACGCCGCGCGCCTTCAGGTCGGCGATACGGGCCTTGGCTTCGCTGGCGGTGCCGATGATCCACGGGTCGGTCATTGTCGCGGGCAGGGTGGTGGTGCGGCCGGCGGCGTAGTCGGCGACGGCCGGGTCGGGCTCGTGACTGGCGTCGCGGGCGTGGTCCAGCATAGAGGTGACCTTGCGGCGCAGGGTGGCGTTGTCCGGGGCGACGAGGATCTGGGTTTCGAAGCTGATTTCGAGATCGGCTCGTGAGCGGCCAGCGGTGGCGAGCGCGGCATCGAGGAGGGCGAGGCGACGGTCGAGTTCGGCGAGCGAGACGGGGGTGGTGTTCCAGCCATCGGCCTTGCGGGCGGTGAGGTCGATGACCCAGGGGAAGGCCTCGCCGAGCCAGACGGGCACGTGCTTCTGCTTCGGCTTCGGGCTCAGGATCGCCTGCTCGAGATGGTAGAACTTGCCTTTGAAATCAATAGGTTTGTCCGAGGCGTAAAGCTGTTGAATCAGCTCCATCGCCTCTTCGAGGCGCTCGACGCGCTTGCCGTGGTCGTCGTCCCAGTCGAGGCCGTAGGCGACCTGTTCGGGGCGGCCCATGCCGGCTTCGAAGAAGTGGATGAAGCGGCCGTTCGACAGGTGGTCGAGCGTCGACATCATCTTGGCGGCGATCTGTGGGGCACGGAACAGATTGGCCTGGTGGATGAGGCCGATCTCGGCGCGGTTGGTGGCGCCCGCGATCATGGCGAGGGTGGTCCAGCCTTCAAGCACGCTGCTTTCGCGGCCGAGGATCAGGTGGTCGCAGACCCAGAGGCTGTCGAAGCCGAGGCGCTCGGCTTCCTTCGCATTGCCCAGCACATCCATGTCCTGGATGCGGGCGAGGTTGGGGACGCGGAAGAGACCGGCGGACGGCATGGCGAAGGCGGGGACGCAGTAGCCCATCTTCAGCGTGCCGGCCTTGCGGCGGTCGGCGAGTGTGGGGGCGGTCACTTCTTCACCGAGGCGCGGGGGACGAGGTCGTGGCGGGTGCGATGGCCGGCGAACTTGCGTTCGATCTCGTCGGCGGCGAGCGTGAGGAAGCGCGGGCCACAGGGGGCGGTGACGCCGGCGATGTGCGGGGTGAGGAAGACGTTCGACATGGTGCGCAGCGGGGAGTCGGGCTCGAGTGGCTCGGGGTCGAAGACGTCGAGGGAGGCGACGATGTCGTCGCGTTCGAGGCGCTTGATGAGGGCGGCCTGATCGACGACGGCGCCGCGCGAGACGTTGACGAAGACGGAACCAGAGCGGAGCAGGTCGAGTTCGCGGGCGGTTATCATGCCCTGGGTTGCGGGGGTGAGGGGGACGAGCGAGATCACCACGTCGCAGCCCATGACGGCGTCGAGCGAGGTAAGGGTGATGTCGTAGATGTCGGCGAGGACGCGCGGGACGTGCGGGTCGAACGCGTAGATGTCGCAGTGGAAGGGGGCGAGGAGTTCGAGCAGGCGGCGGCCGATGTAGCCGCAGCCGATGAGGCCGACCGTCTTGCCGGTGAGCTCGCCGTTCCAGCTGAAATCGGCGACGCGATCGGCGTTGGTCTTGAAGGGGGTCTCGCCTGCGATCATGCGGCGGTAGAGCGAACCGGCGTTCCGGAGGCCGATCATGGCCATGGCGAGCGCCCATTCGGAGACCGGGTAGGAGGAGCCGTTGGTGGTGTCGACGACGGTGACGTTGCGGGCTGCGGCGGCATCGACGTCGATGCGCTGGCTGAAGCGGTCGCCTTCGACTTCAGCGATGAGCTTGACCGTGGGCATGCGATCGAGGATGGCGCCGGTGAGGCGAGGCGAGCCGTGGCAGACGAGGAGGGCGTCGACGTTGGCGGCGAATTTTACCAGCGCATCGACGGCAGCCGGGTTCTCGGGTGGGGCGGTTTCCCAGGCCGAGGGCTCGTCGCAGAGGTGATGCTCGAAGGTGCCGAGGGCCTTTAAGGCGGCCATGGCGCCATCGTCCATCATGCGCTCGTAGGTTTCGGCGTTGCAGGCAAAGCCGATGCGGACGGGGCGGTCGAGGTGGTAGCGGGTCATCAGCCGATCCAGACGGTCTTGGCGTTGGTGAATTCGTGGATGCCGACCTGGCCGAGTTCGCGCCCGTAGCCGGAGGCCTTGATGCCGCCGAACGAGATGTGGGCGTCGGAGCGGACCATGTCGTTGATGAACACGGCGCCGGCTTCGACCGCGACTTCCATACGGCGGGCGCGGTCTTCGTCGGCCGTCCACACGGCGGCGGCGAGGCCGAACTCGGTGCCGTTGGCGATACGGAGCGCGTCGGCCTCGTCGACGAAGGGGATCACCGGGGCGACGGGGCCGAACAACTCCTCGCGGGCGGCGACGTTGTTGTCGGTCACGTCGGTGAGGATCACGGGTGCGAAGAAGAAGCCGGGGCCATCGACGGAGCCGCCGGCGAGTGCGGCCTTGGCGCCGCCAGCGAGGGCGCGGTCGAGCTGGGACTGGAGGCCGGAGCGCAGGTCGGCGCGGGCGACGGGGCCGACGCCATTCTTTTCGTCGAGCGGGTCGCCGTAGCTGACCTTCCGCATGCCTTCGACGAAGGCCTCGGTGAAGCGCGGGGCGATCGATCTTTCGACGAGGAAGCGCTTGGCGCAGACGCAACTCTGGCCGGAATTGTTGAGGCGGGCGGCGATGGCGGTTTTCACTGCCGTGTCGAAATCGGCGTCGGCGAAGACGATGAAGGGATCGGAGCCGCCAAGTTCGAGCACGGCCTTCTTGCCGACGCTGCCGGCAGTGGCGGCAACGGCCCGACCGGCCCGGACCGAGCCAGTGACGGTGACGGAGCGAATGCGTTCGTCGGCGATGACTTTTGCCGCCGTCGGGTGATCGACGCGGAGGTTGACGACGGTGCCGTCTGGCATGCCGGCCTCGCGGAACACCGCTTCGATGGCGTCGGCACAGGCTGGCACATTCTCGGCGTGCTTCACCACGGTGGTGTTGCCAACGAGGAAGGCCGGGGCGAAGAAGCGGATGACCTGCCAGAACGGGAAGTTCCAGGGCATGACGGCAAAGATCGGGCCAAGGCTTTCGTAGCGGATGCGGCTTTCACGCGCCGGGCTCGGGACCTTCATCGGCTCGAGCCAGCCGGGCCCGAGGTCGGCGGTGGTGCGGCAGGTGGCGGCGCATTTCCTGATTTCGCCGCGCGCCTCGTTGATCGGCTTGCCCATCTCCAGCGTCATCAGCCGGGCGTAGTCCTCGACGTTGGCTTCGAGGCGATCGGCGAGGGCGCGCAGCAGGTTGGCGCGCTCGGCGACCGTCATGGCGCGCAGCTTCGCCCAGGCGTTCCAGCTGCGGGCGAGACCGGCTTCGACCTCGGAGTCCGAGTGGAGGGCGAAGCTGCCGAAGAGTTCGCCGTTGGCCGGGTTGAGCGAGCGGTAAAGGGGCGCGTTCATTCAGGAATTCCTCAGTGGAGCGGCTGCGTCGAGCAGTCGCTTGAGCGTGCCGCCGAGGATGTATTCGAGATCCCCGGGTTTTATGAAACGGCAATGGAGACGCACGATCTCCAGGGCCTGTTTGTAGGTCATGGCCCGGCTCAGCGCCGGGAAGTCGGAGCCCCAGCATAGCCGGGTTCCGAACGCTTCGTAGAGCCCTTCGGCAATCCACATGGCCGAGGGATGCGGGTAGTCCCAGCCGTTTTCGAGGCCCACGGCGTAGTGGAAGCCGGAGAACTTGATGTGGACGTTGGGGTAGCTCGCGAGCCCGGCGATGGCGTCGAGGTCGGAACGCGGCGCGGTCGAGGCGATGCCACCCATGTGGTGGAGCAGGACGACGAGGTCGGGATTGGCCGTTGCGACGTCTGCGAGGGCAGGGGCCCAGGCGGGACCCATGGCTATGGAGGCGATCAGCCTCCGCTCGGCGGCGAGGCGGAAGAAGGCCTTGCCGTCGTCGGTGGTGAACCAGCCGTCGGGTTCGCCGACATAATGGGTGAAGCCCTTGATCGGCAGGGTGTCGGCGGCGTGTCGCAGGCGGTTGGTGGCGCCTGACGTGTGGTACTCGGGCGACCAGATGCAATCGACGTCGGCGAACTGGTGCAGGCGGGTGGGGTAGCGGCGGACCGCCCCCGCCCCGTACTCGTTGTTCTGCGGGTTCTTCTCGATGCGCGCGGAGACGATGACAGCTTCGGCCACGCCATTCTGGTCCATCTCGTGGATCAGGTGTTCGACCGAGCCTTTGGTGGCCTCGTCGGGGACCTCGGGTTGGTAGGGCCAGCGTGCCCAGGCGTGGGTGTGGCTGTCGACGATCATCAACGGAACGCCACCGAGCCGTCGGTCTTGAGGTTGGTCTCGCCGACCCTGGCGATGACAGGGATGGTCTTCAGGCCCTCATGGTCGAGCTCGACGCCTAGGCCGGGGGTCTCGTTGGGCAGCCAATGGCCGTTGATGACGGGAACGATGGCCTTCACGGCCTTGGTCCACGGCGCCGAGTCCTGCACCATGTGCTCCTGCACTTCCCAGTTGGGGATGGCGAAGCCGAGTTGGACCTGGGCGGCAGTCGCAACCGGGCCGGAGGGGACGGCGTGCGGGATGACGCCCTGGTGATGGGCTTCGGCCAGCGCACAGATCTTGCGGGTGCCGGTGATGCCGCCGGCAATCCCCACGTCCGGACGGATATGGTGGACGCCGCCATGCTCGACGTATTCGCGGAACTCCCAGATGGTGGTGTTGCGCTCGCCGGCGGCCATCGGCACGCGCGACTTCTCGGCCACTTCGCCGAAGGAGAGGACGCTATCGGGTGGAATCGGGTCTTCGACGAAGAGCGGGCGGAACTGCTCGAATTCGCGGATGGCGGCAATGGATTCGCCGAGCGCCATGTTGCGGTGAAGCTCGATGCCGATCTCGACATCCCAGCCGACGGTTTCGCGGATGAGTGCGATGCGCTCGACCATGTCCTTCACCTTGGCGCCGAAGGCCATGAGATGGTGCTCGGGCTGGTAGACCATGACCTTGAGCGCGGTGTAGCCCTCGTCGGCGGCCTTCTTGCAGGCGCCGGCCACTTCCTCGGCGGTGCCGTAGGGGATGACCAGCATCGCGCGGACCTTGTCGCGGACGCGGCCGCCGAGCAGATCCCAGACGGGGGCCTGGAAGTGCTTGCCCTTGATGTCCCACAGGGCCTGGTCGATGGCCGAGAGCGCGCCGCCGATGGCCATGCCGCGCATCGAGTAGGCGCGATAGAGCGAGAGGTAGTGGTACTCGATGCGCGACGGGTCCTGCCCGATGAGGCGCTTGCCGAAGCTTTCGGCAACGAGCGCGGTGGCATCGGGGAAGCCGAAGAAGGTGGATTCACCCACGCCTTTCAGGCCGGTATCCGTGGTGATTTCCACGAACATCCAGTTATGCGCGACGTAGGTGTCGATGCGCTCGATCTTCACTTTGCTTCCTCGGGGTAGACGAATAGCGGGGTGCGGCGCGTGGCCGGCGGAGAGATGAGCTCGAGGACGAGGCCCTTGAGCTTGTCGGAGGTGAAATAGACGAAGGCGCCGCTGCCATCGCCGCCGAAGCCGCGAGCAGATTGGAGGCGGGTGAAGCCGTTGGCTTCGAGCTCGGCGACGGCCTGAGCATGGTTTTCGGTGACGTGGATGCCGATGTGGTTCAGGCCTTCGCCCGACGTGGCAAGCTGGTCGGCGAAGAATGAGGGGCCGGTCGTGGGCTCGACCAGCTCGAACTGGACGCCGTCCTTCCAGGCGAGCGCGTGCTTGAGGCCGAACTGGGCGGGGGCGCCCTTGTAGGTCATGTCCTTGAGGATTTCGGGTGTGTATTCCCACGCCGTCCAGGGGCCGATGCGGAGCACATCCCACCACTGCCTGGTCGCCGCCTCGAGGTCGCGGACGACGAAGGCGATCTGCTTGGGGCCGAGCTTCTGGACGAGGAGCGGGACGGCGTCGAAGGCTGCATCGGTCATGGTGCTCTCCTCAGGCGGCGTTGGATTTGGGCAGCAGGCCGAGGGTGGCGTCGATCTCGTCCTGGTAGGTCGAGACCTCGCTGTTCAGGATCTCGTCCATGGTGACCGCACGACCGGCAATGCCGCTCTCGTAGACGGCAAGCACCGAGGCCACGGCGGTGAGGCCGCCCATGCCGTCGACCTCGGGTGGCCGACCCTCGGCGATGGCTTCGGCGAAGTCGTGGATTTCGATGGCGAGAAGGCCGGAATCCGTTTCGGCCCAGTCGAGCTCGTAGCTGACCCCGCCGTAGAGTCTTTCGGTCAGCGGATCGAGCTTGAAGCCGACCTTGTCCGCCAGCTCCTGGCCGGTGAGATCGCCCTCGGCCGTGTGGAGGATAGGGGCCTTGCCGGTGCGATCGTTGAAGATCTCGAGCGAGCCATTGCGGCCGTGAACCGAGCGCTGCCCCCAGCCCTTGCCAGGCCCGGAGGCGATGTAGGTCATCTGCACCGGCAGACCCGACTGCATGGTGTAGCTGGCGATGAAGGAATCCTCGCCGGTGGCGGTGATCTGCTCAGGGATTTCGAGGAAGCGCTTGAGATAGGCCTCGGTCTGCATCTCCGGCTTTTCCTGCCGGCGGCGAATCGGCTCGGCGATGAAGCCCTTGCCGTAGGCCGTGGCGAAATCGCCGAAATAGTACTGGACGATATCTGTCCAGTGGGCGCCCATATCGAGGCCGATGGCGCCCTTGTCCTTGAAGTGGCGCCACGGCGTGATGATGATCCGGTCGCTGCCGCCGATGGCGGTCTGCATCATCAGGTGGATCTTGCCCAGAACACCCGAGTCGATCACTGCCTTGGCGAGGCGGTTCGTGGGGTCGCGGCGGTAGTTCTCAGCGGTCGCGAGCACCGCGCCGGACGCCTTGGCGGCGTCGATGAGAACGCGGCAGGAGCGGACGGTAAGGGCCAGGGGTTTTTCGCACAGCACGTGCTTGCCGGCATTCAGGGCTGGGAGCACGACGCCGAGATGGCTGAAGGCCTCGGTGACGACGTCGAAGGCCTGGACTTCGGGGTCGGCGATGGCATCCTCGATCCCAAGGTGGATCTTCGGGCGGTAGCCGAGCAGGGCTTCGGCCTCGCCGGCAACGCGCTCGGCGTTGTCGGCGCGGACGTCGCAGACTGCCGCGAGCTTCACGTTGGACATGCCGGAACGGAGCAAGCGGGCAAAGCCCTGTACATGCCGGCTTCCCATGCCGCCGCAGCCGACGAGGCAGATAGATACAGTGGTCATAGTCCTATTCCTTGAGCGAGCCGCCGAGGCCGTTGATGAAGTAGCGCTGGCAGACCACGAAGAAGATGATGATGGGAAGCGTCGACAGCAGGACTGCCATCATGGCGATGTTTGGCGGGGTCTGCGAGGAGGTCTGTCCGAGCCCGGCGAGGGCCAGCGGCAGCACGCGCATTTCCTTGTCCGTCGTCGAGATCAGCGGCCAGGCATACATGTTCCAGGCGGTCAGCACCGTCACCGCCACATAGGCGGCGATCGGCGGGCCGGAGAGCGGGAGCACGATCCGGACGAAGGTCTGGCCCCAGTGGGCGCCGTCGATCTTCGCCGCGTCGAGGATCTCGTTCGGCATGGTGATGTAGAACTGCCGGAAGATGAACACACCGAAGCTGGTCTGGGCGATGATCGGGATGGTCAGACCCATGAAGGTGTCGATCCAGTCGAGATTGCGCACCATGATGAAGGTCGGGATCGTCGCGACCTGACCAGGCACGAACATCGTCAGGATGAACAGAGCGAGGATCGCGCCGCGACCGAAGAACTGCATCTTGGCGAGCGCGAAGCCCGTCATGACCACCAGGGTAAGCTGCACGATGGTGATGATGGCGGTGAAGATCACCGAGTTCACGATCGCGGTGGTGTCGAGGAAGGTCAGCGCGGCAAAGACGTTCTCCGGATGCCACTCGGTCGGCCACCAGGTCGGCGGGTAGGCGACGACCTCGCGGGCGGATTTGAACGAGTTGATGACCATCCAGTAGAACGGCGCTGCCATGAGCAGGGCGAAGAAGATCACCGTCGAGACATGGAAGCGACGGCGCCAGTGGTGTCCGGCACTCATACCGGGTCTCCGTTGCTTGAACGCCGGCGCGGGGGGTTGAAGACCAGCGCCAGGATGATGACGAAGACGAACAGCACGGTCGACAGGGCGGAGGCATAGCCAAGCCGCAACTGGCTGAAGGCGAGTTCGTAGATGTAGACGGCAAGGATATCCGTCGAGAAAAGCGGGCCGCCCTTGGTCATCACGAAGGCGATGTCGAAGCTGTCGAAGATGATGCCGCGCAGGGTGAGCACGAGGATCAGCAACGTGACCGGCATGACATTTGGCCAGATGATGTGGCGCAGCTTGGCCCAGGGGCCGGCGCCGTCGATCTCGGCTGCTTCCATGAGCGAAGGGTTAATCTGCTGCAGGGCGGCGAGATAGAGGATGATGCCCAGCGGCAGGCGCAGCCAGACGATCACCAGCGACAGGGCAGGCATCGCCCAGGTGGTGTCCTGCAGCCAGTTGGGGCCGTTGAGGCCGAAAAAGCTGAAAATCTGGGCGATGGGACCGACGCGCGGATCGTACATGAACTTCCACAGCACCGCCGAGGCGACGAGTGAAATGACGATCGGCAGCAGGTACATCGTGCGGAACACGGAGTAGCCGGGGAAGCTGGTATTGATCAGCACCGCGAGCATGAACGACAGGAAGACCGTCGG
>JAEYYP010000052.1 GCA_023428425.1 Pseudomonadota bacterium | reverse complement strand
TCCCCGGCCCCAACCGGGGACGCCACCTCTCCCGCACATCGTATTCACCTTTCACCGGGGCGGGCTGCCTTTGGAATTCCTGCTTTTCCTCATCCGGCGGATATTGTGGTCGATCCTCGTCCTCGTGGGCCTGTCGATCGTCATCTTCGCCATCGCCCGCGTGGTTCCTGGCGATCCGGCGCGCATGGCGCTCGGGCCCACCGCCACCGCCGAGCAGGTCGCCGACCTGCAGGAGAAGTTGGGGCTCAACAAGCCCATCGTCGAGCAGTACGGCATGTTCATCGCCGGCCTGAGTCGTGGCGACCTGGGGCGCTCCCTGCTGACGGAGCGACCGGTCAACGACGACATCCGCGAAACCTTCGCCGCCACCTTCGAGCTAGTGCTCGCCACTATCACCATCGCCTTCGTCCTCGGCGTGCCGCTTGGCGTCGCCGCCGCGCGCTGGAAGGATCGATGGCCCGATACGCTGGTGCGCGTCCTCGCCATATTCTCGGCCGTCACACCCAGCTTCTTCGCCGCCCTGTTGCTGCAGATTCTCGCTGGCTACGTGCTGCACATCCTGCCCACCACCGGGCGGCTGCCGCATAACCTCGAGTTCGTCGCCAACATCACCGGCCTGCTGACCGTCGACTCGCTGCTGGCTGGTCGCCTCGACGTCTTCGGTCAGGCGCTGCGCCACCTGCTCCTGCCTGCCACCGCACTGGCCCTGGCGACGATGGGCCAGATTGCCCGCATCACCCGCTCGTCAATGATCGACGTGTCGAGCCAGGACTACATCGAGGCGAGCCGCGCGTTTGGCGTGCCCGAGCCGATCCGCGTCTTCAAGTACATGCTGAGGCCCAGCTTCGTGCCGCCGCTGACCATCCTCGGACTCGAGTTCGCCTCGCTGATCGGCAACGCCTTCGTCGTCGAGCTGGTCTTTGCCTGGCCGGGCATGGCCGCCTATGGCATCCGCACGATCCTGCAGAAGGACCTCAACGCCGTGATGGGCGTGGTGATGGTCTCCGGCGTGTTCTTCGTGATCGTCAATCTCGTCATCGACGTCCTGGTCGGCTTCGTCGACCCACGCGTCCGCATTCGGGGGAGCCGCTGATGGCTACTGAAACGGTCCCCGCCGCTCCGACGCGCCGGCTCTCGAACGCTTACCAGAACTGGTATCGCTTCTCGCGCAACCCGACGGCCGTGATCGGCGCCGTCATCGTGATCCTCGCGATCCTCGCCGCCATCCTCGCGCCCTGGATCACCCCGCATCCCGACCATGTCGGCGCCGTGGTGAACTTCCGCGCCCGCCACTTGCCGCCCTCGGCAGAGTACTGGTTCGGCACCGACAATGTCGGTCGCGACATCTTCACCCGGGTGATCTTCGGGCTGCGGATCTCGCTACTGCTTGCGCTCGTGGTGCTGGGCATCGCCATTCCCGTCGGCACGACGCTCGGCCTCCTCGCCGGCTATTTCGGCGGCTGGGTCGAGATCGTCATCATGCGCCTCACCGATATCGCGCTCGCCATCCCCCCGCTGGTGATGGCGCTCGCCGTCGCCGCGGTGCTGACACCCGATCTGATCAACTCGATGCTCGCCATCGCCGCACTCTGGTGGACCTGGCACACCCGCCTCATCTACTCGATCACCCGGCAGTTGCGGACGCAGGAGTTCGTCGAGGCCGCCGAGACCCTCGGCGCCAGCAAGTTCCACATCCTGTTCCGCGAGATCCTGCCCAACTGCGTCTCAGCGCTGGCGGTGAAGACCTCTCTCGATGCCGGCTTCGTCATCCTCGTCGGCGCCTCACTGAGCTTCCTCGGCCTCGGCATCCAGCCCCCTACCCCGGACCTCGGCACCATGGTCGCCTCCGGCTCGGCGTTCCTTCCTGACTACTGGTGGGAATCGGTGCTGCCAGGCGCTGCGATTCTGGTCGTCGCGCTCGGCTTCAACCTGCTCGGCGACGGCCTCCGCGATCTGTTCGACGTGCAGGAGGTGCGCTGATGTCCGACGCCCTCCTCTCCGTTCGCGACCTGAGCGTCCAGTTCACCACCTACGGACAGACCAACCAGGTCCTGCACGGCGTGTCGCTCGACGTCCCGGCCCGCTCGCAGATTGCCCTCGTCGGCGAAAGCGGCTCGGGCAAGACCGTGACCATGCGCGCCATCATGGGCCTGCTCCGCACTCCCCCGGCGAAGATCACCGCCGGCGAAATTTTCTACGATGGTCGCGACCTCCTCACCATGCCGGCCAAGGAGCGGCTGAAGCTGCGCGGCACGGCCATGTCCATGGTGTTCCAGGATCCGATGAGTTCGCTCAACCCGGTCTTCACCATCGCCGACCAGATGGGCACCATCCTCAAATACGCAGATCGTCGCCTCGGCCGCAGCCGGTCCGGCAAGGAGCGGATGGCCCGCGTCCACGAAGTGCTCGGCCAGGTCCGCATGCGCGATCCCGAGCGGGTCGCCCGCTCCTACCCGATCATGCTCTCGGGCGGCATGCGGCAGCGCGTGCTGATCGCCATGGCGCTGTTGAGCGAGCCGCGCTTGCTCATCGCCGACGAGCCGGGCACCGCGCTCGACGTGACCACGCAGGCCCAGATCCTGAAGCTCCTCAAGGACCTCGTCGAGGAGCGCGGCCTCGCGCTGCTGATGATCACCCACAACCTTGGCGTCGTCCGCGAGACCTCCAACTACGTCTATGTGATGAACAAAGGCGTGGTGGTCGAGCACCGGCCGACCGCGGAGCTCTTCGAAGCCCCACGCGACGATTATACCAAGGCGCTCATCGCCGCCGTTCCCCGCCTCACCGGCGGCACCAGCTTCGGAGCGGCCGCATGAGCAACATGCTGGAAATCTCAGGGCTGACCAAGCTCTTCCCGGTCCGCAACGTCTTCGGCCGCAAGACCGGCGACGTCCGCGCCGTGGACAACGTCTCCTTCGCCATCGAGAAGGGCAAGGTCTACGGCCTTGCTGGCGAAAGCGGTTCGGGCAAATCGACCATCGCCCGCATGATCATGGGGCTCGCCAAGCCGACGAGCGGCGACATCCTGCTCGGTGGCCACAGCATCACCGGCGAGACCGGCACCCGCGCCTATGGCCGCAAGGTGCAGATGGTCTTCCAGAACCCCGGCTCCTCGCTCAACCCGCGCCGCACGGTCGGCCAGTCGATCGCCGTGCCGCTGAGCGCCCACGGCACACCCGGCAGCGAGCACAGGCGTCGCATCGCCGAGCTGCTCGAAATGGTACAACTACCGGCCGATTTCGCCCTGCGCTACCCGCACGAATTGTCGGGCGGCCAGAAGCAGCGCGTCGCCATCGCCCGTGCGCTTGCCGTCGCTCCGCAACTGCTGATTCTCGACGAGCCGACGTCGGCGCTTGACGTTTCGGTGCAGGCCCGGGTGATGGACCTGCTGGTCGATCTCGGCCGCCAGCTCGGCCTGACTTATCTCTTCATCTCGCACGACCTTAGCCTCATGCGGAACTTCGCCGACACGGTCGGGGTCCTCTATCTGGGCAAGATCGTCGAGACCGGTCCCACTGCGTCGGTCTTCGAGGCACCGCAGCACGACTACACCCGCCTCCTCCTTGCCTCCGTGCCGGTGATTTCGGCCGAGGAAGAGGCGATGCGGCCAAAGATTCCACTGATCGACGGCGAAATCCCCACCGCAGAACAACTCATCGCGCTCCGGGGCGGAGCGGCAGCAGTCTCCCAAAGGACAGAAAAATGATCAGAATTGGCATCGACGTGGGCGGCACGAACACGGACGCCGTCGTCATGGACGGCGCGACCGTCATCGCCGGCGTCAAGGCAGCCACCACCGGCGATGTGATGACCGGCGTGGTCAACGCGCTGAAGGCCGTGCTCGACGCATCCAAGATGGAGGCTTCCGCCATCGACGTGGTGATGATCGGCACCACCCACTTCACCAACGCCGTGGTGCAGCGCCGCGATCTGGCGAAGACCGCCGCCGTGCGCCTCGGCCTGCCCGCCACCGCCTCCCTGCCCCCGATGGTCGACTGGCCCGAGGACCTGAAGGTCGCGATCGGCGGGCACGGCTACCTCGCCCATGGCGGCAACGAGTTCGACGGCCGCGTCATCTCGCCCATCGACGAGGCCGAGCTGATCGGAATCGCCGAGGACATCAAGGCCAAGGGCATCAACACCATCGCCATCACCTCGGTGTTCTCGCCGGTGACGGGTGAGTTCGAGAAGCAGGCCGGCGAAATCCTCGCCAAGGCCCTGCCGGGCGTGCACATCACGCTGTCGAGCGATATCGGCCGCATCGGCCTGCTCGAGCGCGAAAATGCGGCGATCATGAACGCCTGCCTGCGCGATCTTTCGAAGCACGTGATCGAGGCGTTCCGGAAAGCCATCACCGAGACTGGCATCAAGGGCCGCTTCTACCTGACCCAGAACGACGGCACGCTGATGGATGCCGAGTTCGCCGAGAAGTTCCCCGTGCTGACCTTCGCCTCGGGCCCGACCAACTCGATGCGCGGCGCTGCCTTCCTCTCGGGCGTGGCCGACGCCATCGTCGTCGATATCGGCGGCACCACCTCCGACGTCGGCTCGCTCCACAAGGGCTTCCCCCGCCAGGCAACCGTGGCGGTCGAAGTCGGCGGCGTTCGCACCAATTTCCGCATGCCGGACGTGTTCTCGATCGGCCTCGGCGGCGGTTCGCACGTGGTTGAAACGGGCGGGGCCATCAAGGTCGGCCCGACCTCGGTCGGCTACAAGATTGTCACCGAAGCCTTGATCTTCGGCGGCAAGACGCTGACCACCTCCGACGTCGTCGTCGCCTCCGGCCGCTACGAGCTTGGCGACAAGGCCAAGGTCGCGCACCTCAAGCCCGATTTTATCGCCCGCACGCAGGAACGCATCATGTCGATGCTGGAAGACTGCGTCGAGCGCTCGCGCCTCTCGCCCGAACCGCTGCCGGTCATCGTGGTCGGCGGTGGCTCGATCCTGGTCGATGGCCCGATCGGCGGCCTCGAGGTGATCAAGCCCAACCACTTCGCCGTGGCCAACGCCGTTGGCGCCGCCATCGCGCAGGTCTCGGGCGAAGTCGACCGCGTCTACGCCCTGGCCGAGATCGGCCGCGAAGAGGCGCTGAACGACGCCAAGGCCCGCGCCACCGAGGCGGCCGTCGCCGCTGGTGCCCTGCGCTCGTCGATCGAAATCGTCGATGTCGAGGACGTGCCGCTGGCCTACCTCCCCGGCAATGCCACCCGCGTCCGCGTCAAGGCAGTCGGTGAACTGCATGTCGGATAAGGGCTATATTCTCAAGGAGGGCGACCTCCTGCCGCTCTCCATCGGCGCCGCTCTCCTCGGCACCGGTGGCGGCGGCAACCCCTATGTCGGCATGCTCCGCGCCCGCGAGCTGATCCGCAAGGGTGCCGAAATCCGCGTGCTGCCCCTCGATGCCCTGCCCGACGACGCCTGGGTTGGCGAAGTCGGCGGTATCGGCGCACCCGTCGTGGGCGTCGAGAAGATCGAGGAAGGCGGCGAGTGTTTCCGCGCCATGCGCGCGGTCGAAGAGACGGCCGGCGTCAAGATCTCGGCCACCATCTCGGCGGAGATCGGCGGCTCCAACGCCCTCGAACCGGTGATCGCCGCGGCCTATGCCGGCCTGCCCGTGATCGACGGCGACGGCATGGGCCGGGCCTTCCCCGAAGTGCAGATGACCACCTTCTTCATCTACGGCGCCAAGGCCGCCCCTGCCGCCATCGCTGACGAGAAGGGCAATGTCGTCGTCTTCAAGGAAGTGATCGACATGTTCTGGCTCGAGACGTTTGCGCGCGGCGTCTCGGTCAACATGGGTGCGGCCGCCGGCCTTGCCATCGCACCGATGGCGATGGAGTTCGTGCGCCGCACCGCGGTGCCCGGTACCGTCACCCAGGCGCTCCGTATCGGCCATACTGTGCTCGACGCCCGGCAGAAGCGGCAGAATGTCGTCGAGCGCGTCGTCGCCTCGACCGGCGGCAAGCTGTTCTTCACCGGCAAGGTCACCGACGTCCGGCGCGAGCTGGTGGGCGGTTTCGCCCGTGGCCACGCGCACCTGACCGGCGTTGGCGACTGGGCGGGCTCGGAGGCGCGCATCGCCATCCAGAACGAGAACCTCGTGCTCTGGGTCGACGACGTGCCTGTCATCATGGTGCCCGACCTGATCATCAACCTCGAGCTCGATACCGGAGAGCCGATCACCACCGAAGTGCTGCGCTACGGCCAGCGCATCGCCGTGATCGGGCTGCCCGTGCACGACCTGATGAAGACGCCCAAGGCGCTGGAAATCGTTGGCCCGCAGGCCTTCGGCTACCCCGAACTCACCTTCAACCCGCTCCAGCCCCAGCCGATCGTGGCCTGAGGCGAAAGGAACCGCACCATGAAGTTTCTTCGCACCATCCATGCCGAGGACATGGAAGACATCGCCACCGGCGGCGCCATTCTCGGGACCGGCGGCGGCGGCGACCCCTATGTCGGCAAGCTCATGGCCCAGCAGGCCATCAAGCAGTACGGCCCCGTGAACCTCGTCGATATCGACGAACTGCCCGATGACGCCCTCGTCGTCCCCGTCTGCATGATGGGCGCTCCGACGGTGATGACCGAAAAGCTGCCGCAGGGCGAAGAGCTGATCAACGCCTTTCGCGCGCTGGAGCAGCTGCTCGGCCGCAAGATCGATGCCGTGCTCTGCGGCGAGGCTGGTGGCGTGAACTCGACCACGCCGTTCGTCGTCGCCGCCATGGCCGGGCTGCCGCTCGTCGATGGCGACGGCATGGGCCGCGCCTATCCCGAGCTGCAGATGGTGACCTTCACCATGCACGGCGTGTCGGCCACCCCGATGGTGCTCTGCGACGACAAGGGCAACTCGCTGGTGCTCGAAACCGTCAGCAACGCCTGGACCGAGCGGCTGGCCCGCGCGGCGACCGTGGAAATGGGCGGTTCGGCGCTCCTCGCCTTCTATTCGATGTCGGGCGCCGTGGCGAAGAAGGCCATCGTGCGCGGCACGCTGACCCTCTGCTCCGAACTCGGCCGCACCCTGCGCGAGGCCAAGGCCGGCCACGTCGATCCGGTCAATGCCATCGTCGAGAAGCTTGAGGCAGACGTGATCTTCCACGGCCGTATCAAGGACATCGAGCGCCGCACCGTCGGCGGCTTTGCCCGCGGCACCGCCCGTTTCGAGGGCGTCGAGGAATGGAAGGGCCACAGCTTCCGGCTCGACTTCCAGAACGAGTTCCTGATGGCCGAACGCGATGGAGAAATTCTCGTCACCACGCCCGACCTCATCACCGTACTCGACGCCGAGTCCGGTCTCCCCGTGACGGCGGACGCCCTCCGCTACGGCCTCCGCCTCAAGGCGCTCGCCATGCCGTCCAACCCGCAATGGCTGACGCCCGCCGGCATCGAACTCGTCGGCCCGCGCTACTTCGGCTACGACACGGACTATCGCGAGTACTTCGGCCGCTGAGCCCCAACCGACTTCCGGTGCCGGCGGTTCAGGCCGCCGACACCTCTGCGATGAACTCCTTCACCAGCCGCGTCTGCTCCTCGGCCGGAGCGCCGTAGCCGGCATGCGACTCGGCGAGGCCGAAATTGCCGCTGATGACGAAGGCCCGCAGCCCGTCCTTTGCCAGCGCCTTGGCCTGCGCCAGCGTCAGCCCGCCCACCACCTGCACCGAGCAACTGTCGCCGACCGCCTCGAACACGGCACGTGCGATGTCGCTGAGATAGCTCGACGCATGCAGTGACGGATCGGCCCGACGCGCGTCGAGCTGCAGATGTAGCCCTACCCCGTCCATCCCCGCGTCCCGCATCCGTTGCGCCGTATCGACCGCCACGGCCACCGGCCCCTGCTGCGGCACCAGGATATCCGCGAACGCAAGCCGGGCCATCGACGGGTCGCGATCGCGAAATTCGTCGCGTGCCGCCGCCACGTTCCTCGCACTCGCCACCCCGGCCATCGCCAGGAAATCGATGATGTTGCCGCCGCCGGCATAGACGCTGCGCGCCTCGAAGCCGACCCCGTCCATGCTCTTCATGTCGGCAAGGATGATGGCTTCGGGGTAGCGCTGGCGAAACGCCGGCACCACGTGCTTCACCCCTTCGGTCTTGAGCAGCGGCGTGCCCATTTCGAGCAGGGTGATCCCGCCCGCGATTGCCGCATCGGCCACGACGTAGGCCTGCGGCAGGTTGTTGGTGTCGACCGAAATCTGGAACGTGAACTCGTAGCGCAGCATGTCGAGCACGCGCGCCGAAGCAGCGTGGTTGGTCGCGGCCATGACGGAAATCCTCCTCGTCGCGACCTCTCCCCGGCCGCGTTCGGCACGAAGCCTGAAGGAAAACAGCAAGCCCCGTCAAGCAGTTCGGGCCCCGCCTTTCGACGGAGCCCGAAGCAGTTGAATCAATGTCTGAGCCGACCCGATCAGTCGAAGAAGTTCGCGTCACCCTCGGTGAGGTACTTCTTGGCTTCCTTGACGTTGAAGTTGATGCCGAGCCCCGGGCGATCCGGCACGTCGATCAACCCGCCCTTCACAGGCATGCCGTCGAAGCCTTCGGTGATGTCGTACCAGAACGGCTCGAAGCGCGCCGGGTACTCGAACGCGATAAGGTTGTCCGGCATCGTCGCGCAGACCTGGATCAGCGCCGCGAGGCCGATGATGCCGTTGGCGGTACCATGCGGCGCCATGGCGATGCCGTGGAGGTCCGCATGCTCGGCCACCCACTTGATTTCGGCGAGACCGCCCACGTCTGCCGGGTCGGGACCCACCACGTTTACCGCGTGGCTTTCGATCAGGTGCTTGTAGTTCTGCCGCAGGTAGATTTGCTCGCCGGTGTGGATCGGCGTGGTCGTCTGGTGAGTGATGTCGCGGTAGAGGTCATGGTTCACGAACGGCACGTAGTCGCCGGTGATCATGTCCTCGAGCCACATCAGGTGCAGGTGCTCGACGGCCTTGGCAAGGCGCAGCGCATCGATCGGCATGAAGCCCGGACCGGCGTCCACCGCGGTGTTATAGCCGGGGCCGAGCGCTTCCTTGGCGGCGGTGATACAGGCGACGAGATGGTCGAAGCCTTCCTTCGTCATCGTGCCCTTGTGCGGGTACGGGAACGGCGCGTCGGTCTGCACTTCACCGTAGTAGTAGTTCGGGAAGTCCCGCACCATGGACGAATGATAGGCGCTCGGCAGCTTGAACAGGGTGAACTCGCCTTTGAGCGACTTGCCGTACTCGGCCCAGCGCTTGTAGCCGGCCGGGGTATGCTCGGCGCCGCCGGGCACTTCCCCTTGGTAGAGCGTACGATAGGTCCGCACCTTGTCGCGCACCTTGCCGCCGAGCAGGCGGTAGGCCGGCGCGTTGAGCGACTTGCCGGCGATGTCCCACAGCGCATGCTCGATGGCCGAGACAGCGGCGCCGAACGGCTTGAAGCCACCACGGACGCGAATCCGGCGCATCACGCGCTCGACGTCGCGCGGGTCCTGCCCGACGATCCAGTCCTTGAGGTCCAGCACCTGCGGCTTCACGTAGGGCTTTGGCGTCTCGATCTGGCTCCAGCCGGTGATGCCTTCATCCGTGGTGATCCGGATCACCGGGCTGTTGGCGATGATCGCGCATTTGAGATCGGTAATCTTCATCGGGGAGCCTCCTCTTTAGCCCTACCATACCAGTTGCGCCCATAAGCCATATTCTGCGCCGGGATGAAAAGGGACTAAGGGCGAAACCCTGAGAAAAAAGCAGGCTCGATCAGGTGGGTGAGACAGTGTGCCCCGTCCCGAGCACGACGATCGAAGCCCGGCCCTGCACCGGGGCCTCGGCGCTCGAGCATTTGATGGTGAAGGTGGCCCCGTCAGCGCGGAACGTCACCACCGTGATGGGGCCCTCGAAAGAGGCCGAGACGATCTCGGCCGTCGGCTGGCCCTCGACCCAGGGGACGAGCCGGATCTGTTCGGGCCGCAGCAGCAGCCGCGTCCGTCCGGGGGCGACGACGCGGCCCACCTTGAGCCGGCCCAGCGGCGTCACCGCCTCGCCGTCCGCCACGTCGGCGTCGAGGACGACCGCATCGCCGAGGAAGCGCGCGAGGCTTTCGGTACGCGGCTGCAGATAAAGCTCGCGCGGATCGCCGGCCTGCACGATCCGGCCCTGCTCGAGCACGACGAGCTGGTCGGCAAAGCTCAAAGCTTCCTGCTGGTCGTGGGTCACGAGGATGCCGGTGATCCCGTCGGCGGCAAGGCGTGCCTTCACCATTTCGCGCATGTTGGTCCGCAG
>JAEYYP010000433.1 GCA_023428425.1 Pseudomonadota bacterium | reverse complement strand
CCTCCACGGCGACGACCGCGAAGCCCTTGCCGGCTTCACCGGCGCGTGCGGCTTCCACCGAGGCGTTCAGCGCCAGCAGGTTGGTCTGGAACGCGATGTCGTCGATCAGGCCGATGATGCTGGAGATCTTCGCCGAAGAAGCGGTGATCCGCTCCATCGCCACATTGGCCTCTCCCATCACCTGCCCGCCTTCCTCGGCGGTGCGGCTCACCTCGGCGGCGACATGGCGCGCGTCCTCGGCCTTTTCGGCGTTGGCGCGCACGGTATCGGCCAGTTGGGTCATCGCCGCGGACGTCTCCTCGATGGTCGCCGCCTGCCTTGTCGTGCGCTCCGACAGATCGTTGGCGCCCGACAGGATTTCACCCGTCGCTGTCTTCAGCCCCTGCGCGCTCTGCTTGAGCGACGTCACCACCTCGCCCAGTCGCTCGGCCACCTGGTTGGTATCGCGTCCGAGTTGACCGAGGGCGCCGCCATAGCGAACATCCATGCGGTGCGTGAGGTCGGTGTCGGCGAGCGCTGCCAGCGCCTGCCCGGTATCGCCGACGATCTCGTCGATGCGTTCCACCAGTGCGTTGACGCTCGCCGCGAGGCGGTTGAGTTCGTCGGCGGCGAAGCTGGCCTCTATCCGCCCGGTGAAATCTCCCTCGAGTGCGGCATCGACCACATCGCCGAAGCTGCGCTGCAGTTCCTGCATCATGCGGGTGCGCTCGTCGCGGCGCTCCGCCAGCGCCACGCGTTCGCTCTCCGTCATCTGCTGCACCTTGAGCGCATTGTCGCGGAAGACTTCGAGGCTGCGGGCCATGCCGCCCAGTTCATTGCCGAGCCCGGTATAGGGGATGTCGGTCGACAGTTCGCCGTCGGCCAGGTGCTGCATGGCGCCGCTGAGCCGCGGGATCGGCCGGGTCAGCAGCCGCGAGACGACATAGGCGATGCCGCCGATGATGACGAGCGCCGCCGCACCGACAACGCCCAGCACCGTCAGGCCATCGGTCGCGACGGAGTCGATCTCGGCCTTGGGGATACCGACATAGATGATGCCGATCGGGGCACCGCTCAGGTCTACGATCGGCTTGTAGATCGCGTAGTACGGCACGCCGAGGATGTTGGCGGCCCCCTGATACGTCCCACCGGCCTTCACCACGGGATAGGCTGCACCGGCGCGATCGAGAGGTGTCTCGAGAATGGGGTTTCCCTCGGCATCGAGGATGGTCGTCGTCTTGCGAACGAAGTCCTCGGTGTCGGGATCGTAGACGAACAGCGTCGCCGTATCGCCGGTAACGCGACCGATCGTGTTGATCAGGTCGTGGTTGCGGAACCGCGGCATTGCCTTGGCCTCGATCTTGTCGAGGCTGCCGTCCTCGCTCCAGTACACATCGGAGTTGGGCAGGTTGACCTCGAGGATCGCCGCGGCGGTGCGCAGGTCGGCGTTGAGGCGCTGGTCGACAGTGGTCTGCGTGTTCGCGGCAAGCAGCAGCCATACGGCGCTCAGCACGGCGCCGATCGACACGGCGACCGAGACCAGCACCATCAGCGCGATGGATGAAGTCAGCTTCAGGCCGCGGAAGCGGCGGGCGGATGCGTTGGCCATGCTGACCCCCGTTGCGCCGCGGCTTTCGGGCCGGGTCGTTCCGCTCTTCCCCGGAGCGGACGATAGGGCCGACGCCTTAACGGCAGGTTGCTGGCGGGGGGCCAGAAAGAAGTGGGCGAGGCCCAGCGCGACCGACGCGACAATCGCCATGGCGGCCGTGAGCCAGATGCGGAAGCCGGCACCGTCGACACGCGCCTCGAGCGTCTCGCGCAGCGCTGCGGCGGAACTCTCTCCCAGCACGAGCGCCGCATCCTGGTAGGTGCGGTGGGCCGCATCGAGCCCCGCCCAATCGAATCCGGCACGCGACGCGGGCGTGCGAAGAGTAGCGATCCCCGCCTCGATCCTGTCGGCAAAGTCGTCGGCGGCGGCGGCATAAGGGGAGTAGTCAGCGTCCTGCCGCCCGCGATCGATCGCCGTCGCGGCACGAAACTCGGCCAGCACCTCGGTCAGCCGCTCGATGGCGGCGGGCACCACGGTTGGAGCATAGCGCGACGCATCGAGCAGGGCCGGCGACAGCGGTGCCGCATTGGCGGCTTGCGGCACCTCGACACTGAGCACGGCATTGCCGTCGCTGTCGCTGCTGACACCCGCCGCCTCGTGGATACGCGCGATGAGTGTCGCGGCAGCATGGCGAGCCGCGGCGGGAAAGGCACCGTTGGCCACATCGGCCTTGAGGTCGGCATAGGCGGCAGATACCGCGCCGGTCCCAAGGCGATCGTCATTGGCGTTCGCTGCGGCGGCAAGGGCTGCGTTGGGACCGGCAGCCAGTTCCCCGTCGCGCGCCAGGCCGACAAGCTCGGGCAGCACCAACCCCGCATAGTCGACGCCATTCGTCTCGAGCCTGGCCCGCTCGATCACCCCGAGTTCACCCGCGATCATGAATGCGCCGATCGCCAGCGGCAGGATACCGGCGGCGATGGAAATGGAGAGCCGGCGGTCGATCCGCATCTTCGTCCTTCCTGGACTACACGTTGCTCAACCCGGCCGAGTTTCGCTCCGCCGGTCGGACCCCTAGAATTCGGCCCACTCCTTGTCGACTGCCGCGTTCCCCCGGCTGAGGTAGGATCGGGCAGCCGTGCGTACTTTGTCCTGCAATGCCTTAATTCCGCCTTTCGCAGGCTCGCGCGCCACACTCGGGGTCGTTTCACGCTTCCGCGGGCCGGACACGGCCTCCTGCTCCACCACGCGGAAGATTTCGACGATGCGGTCCAACTCGACCGCTTGCGCCTCGGTCTGCTCGATGGCGGCGTTGGTCTCCTCGACCAGTGCGGCATTGTGCTGGGTCATCTCGTCCATCTGGCGGACAGCGGCATTGACCTCCTCGATGGCCGAAGCCTGCTCGCGGCTCGCCCGGGCGATGGCGTCCATCACCTCGTTCGAGGAGCGGGCGGCCACCAGCATCGAGTCGAGCTTGCTGGCCGCCTCCAGCACCAGCCGCGAGCCGCCGCTGACCTCGGCGCCGGACTGATCGATCAGCGCCTTCACGTCGCTCGATGCGCTGGCCGCCGATTGCGCCAGCCGCCGCACTTCCACGGCGACGACGGCGAAGCCCTTGCCCGCGTCGCCGGCCCGCGCCGCCTCCACCGAGGCGTTCAGCGCCAGGAGGTTGGTCTGGAAGGCGATGTCGTCGATCATGCCGATGATGTTGGAAATCTTGCCCGAGGAGGCCGTGATGCGCTCCATGGCCTCGGTCGCACGCAGCATCACTGCCCCGCCCTCCTCCGCCGTCCGGGTGACGCCCGCCGCCGCCGTGCTGGCATCGCTGGCGCGCTCGGCATTGGCGATGACGGTCCCGGCGAGCCGTTCCATCGCCGCCGATGTCTCCTCGATGGTCGCCGCCTGTTTGGTCGTGCGTTCGGACAGGTCGTTGGCGCCCGACAGGATCTCGCCGGTCGCCGTCTTGAGGCCCCGCGAGGTGTCCTTGAGCTGCCCGACGATCTCGCTCAGCTTTTCGGCGACAGCGTTGGTGTCGGTCTTGAGCTGCTGGAAGGCGCCCCCATACTCGCCCTCCACACGGCGGGTCAGGTCTGTGGCGGCCAGCGCCCCCAGCACCTCGCCGGTTTCGCCCAGTCCGCGCTCTACCGTCGCCACCAGTTCGTTGACCGACCCGGCCAGCGTATTGAGTTCGGGGTCGGGGAAATCCGCACTGACGCGCTTCGAGAAGTCCCCGGCGATGGCAGCGTCCACCACCTGGCCGAACGCACCCTGCAACTGTGCCATCATGGCCGTGCGATCGATCCGGCGCTGAACCGACGCGGCCCGCTCGCCCTCGGTCATCTCGGTCATCTTGCCGGCATTCTGCTTGAACACCTCCACGGCTTTCGCCATGGCACCAATCTCGTCGGAGCGCCCGGCGCCGCTGACCTCGACGTCGAGGTTGCCGGCGGCGAGCGCATCCATCGTGCGGGTGAGGCGGCTGATCGGCTTGGTCACGGTGCGTGAGAACAACCAGCCGCCCGCCGCCGCGAGCAGCAGCAGCCCCGCGCCGACGGCCAGCATCATGTCGCGCATGCCGGCAATTGGAGCGAGGGCCTCGGCCTCGGAGATCGTCGTGACCATCGCCCACTTCGCGCCGTTGAATTCCACCGGTGTCGCCACGGCGATCATCGGCATCCCGCGGTAGTCGCTGGTCGTGCCCTGCCCGTTCAGGCCCTCGAGCGCGGCGGTGACCACAGGGTTCTCGTAGCGCGTCGTGAGGATGTCCCCGGCCTCGGAGAAGCTGGAGTCCGAGCGCATCAGGTAGTCGGCGCCGACGACGAAGCTCTCCCCCGTCTGGCCCAGATTGTCCTTGCTCTGCATCATCGCATTGATGGTGGCGATGGGCATCTCGACCGCCAGCACGCCGGCGAGCTTCTTGCGCGGATCGAAGATCGGGGTGGCGAGGAAGCTCGCCGGACCGCCGGCGGGTGCGTAGAGTTCCATGTCGGAGAAGGCCACCTGCCCCGCCTCCGGCAGCGCCAGCGCGGCGCGATAGGCGCGCCCGAGCCCGGTATCGGCCATCGCGCCGCCCTCGGCGAAATTCTGGGCGAAGTCGTCGTTCTTCATCACCGAGTACAAGAGGTTGCCCTTGGTGTCGAAGATGAACATGTCGGCGTAGCCGCGCCGCTCCATCTGCGTGCGGAAGATCGGGTTGATCTTGACGTGCTGGAACTCGTAGCTGGTCTTCTTGGTCCCGTCGCCGGTGGGGGTGTCGAGTGCTTGGCGCTGCCCGGCCGGGTTGGGGTTGAAGTCGATGTAGTTGCCGCGCAGCGTCGCGACCGGGTCGAGCGGCGGCTTGGCGATGGCCATCGAACCCCACGCCACCGCGAGGTCGCGCGCCGCCCCGAAGGCGAGATCGGTGCTGGCCGTGCCGACCACGTCCGACTCGATCGTCTTGAGGAAGGTCTGGAACTCCTGCGCCCGCTCGCCGGCCACGGTCTGCATCTGCCGGACACTCATGTCAGCGACCGTAGTCGAGCCGATGAGGTAGCTCGCGGTGCCGACGCCAGCGCTGACCAGCAGCGCGGAAATCACCATCGCGAGCGGCAGCTTCTGCGCGATCTTGAGCTTGGGCAAACCGGCCATCATCCTACCCTCGTGTTCTTGTTGGGACCATCGGGGGATGTTGCTGGCAGGGACGGCGATGCGTCGGCCGGCCTCCCCCCGAAAGCCAATGCATCAAAAGTAGGCATCCGTTCTTAATTTCTGATTACGTGCGAATGCGTGGAAGCCCAGCGTTTCCGCGCATGTGATCGATTACATCGCTGTGGGGGAAAATGCGAAGGCCGCCCGGAGGCGGCCTCTGTCCGAAGAACCGTGGAATTTCAGTGCGCTAGGAGAGTACGCCGATCACCGCCTCGATGCGCTTCTTCATCGTCGAAGCGTCGAACGGCTTGATGATGTAGTTGTTCACGCCTGACGAGATCGCTTCTTTCACCTGCTCCTTGTCGGAGCGGCCGGTGGCCATGATGAAGGGCATTGCCTGCGTCTTGGGATGCTTGCGGATGACGCGCAGCAGCGTCAACCCGTCGATGTCTTCCATGTTCCAGTCGGAGATGATCAGGTCCACCGTGCTCTTTTCGAGCTTGCCCAGGGCATCGCGCCCCGACTTGGCCTCGACGATGTTGGTGAAACCCAGCTGGGTGAGGATGTATTTGCAGATTCCCCGCATCGACTGCTGGTCATCCACGATCATCACACTGACAGCACTTGCCTTCGGCATGGTTACGCTAGCCTTCTAGCCGCCCGAAAATACGCGGGTCGCGCACTTTGGACCCTAAGGAAATTCCGTTACCAAACCATCAATCGGACGATGCGCTATGCTGCCGATCTGATCCGGGTGAGTGCCGCGGCGAGCCGCGCGGCGATGGCTTCGACCGGCGCCTGCTCCATCACCGCGCCCTCCTCGAAGGCCACGCGGGGCATGCCGTAGACGAGCGCCGAGCTCTGGCTCTGGCCCACCGTGTACGCACCGGCGTCGCGCATGAGCTTCAGCCCGCGCGCCCCGTCGCGGCCCATGCCGGTGAGGATGGCACCCACGGCCATCGGCCCGACGGTCTTGGCCACTGACTCGAACAGCACGTCGACGCTGGGACGATGCCCCGATGCGAGCTCATCCTGCGCCAACCGGCACTTGAGTTGCCCCGACGAGCGCTCGACGCGCAGGTGGTAGTCACCGCGCGCCACATAGGCGTGTCCGGGCAGCAGCGGCATGCGATCCTCGGCCTCGACCACCGTCAGTTCGGTGACCTCGTCGAGCCGCCCGGCGAAGCGGGTGGTGAACCCCGCCGGCATGTGCTGGGCAATGACGATCGGCGGGCAATCGACGGGCATGCCCGAAAGCACCACGCGAATGGCTTCGACGCCGCCGGTCGAGGCGCCGATGGCGATCACCGTGCCTTTCGGCGCCGCGGCGGTCCGTACCGGCACATTGGCCGGCGCCGCCCGCATGGCGCGGCCCTTCACGTCCGAATTCGCGGCGGCTCGCACCTTCTGGCGCAGGTTCTCGCCAAACGCCTCGAGCCCGCCCGAAAGCGTCGCATTGGGCTTGGCGACGAAATCCACCGCACCCAGCTCCATCGCGAGCAAGGTCTCGCTCGCGCCTTTCGTGGTGAGGGTCGAAACCATCACCACCGGCAGCGGATGCAGCCGCATCAGCTTGTCGAGGAACTGCAGGCCGTTCATGTTCGGCATTTCGATGTCGAGCGTCACGACATCGGGGCTGAGGGTCTTGACCTTCTCGCGGGCCTCGATCGGATCGGCCGCCGTACCGATCACCTGGATGTCGCCATCCTTGCCGAGCGCGCGCGACAGCACTTCGCGGATCAGCGCGGAATCGTCGACGACCAGCACCTTGATACTCATGCTGCGTCCCTCGCCTTGTGCTGTGCGCGTGCCTGGTAGACGGTCTTGCCGACGAGACGGAAGTTCTCGCTGCCGGCCCCGAGATTCTCGGAGTGACCAATGTAGAGGAAGCCTTCGGGCACAAGGATCGCGCCCAGCCGGGCAAACAGCTGCCCTTGCGTCTTCTTGTCGAAGTAGATCGCCACGTTCCGGCAGAAGACCGCGTCGAACGGCCCGCGCATCGGCCACGGATTGTGGATGAGGTTGAGCGGCTTGAACAAGATCAGCTCGCGCGCCACTGCGGGGATGCGGACATGCCCGGCCCCGGCCGGCTCGAACAGGTCGGTGCGCTCGCGGCTCAGCCCGTTGAGTTCGCCGACCGGATAGACCCCGGTCGCCGCCTTGGCCACGACATTGGTGTCGATATCGGTGGCGAGGATGCGAAAATCCCAGCGCTTCAGTTCGGGGAAAGCGTCGAGCAGGTCGAGCGCGATGGTGTAGGGCTCCTGCCCTGTGGAGCATCCCGCCGACCAGATCCGCAGCTTTGGCCGGCCGTTGAGCCCCATGCGCGGGCGCTGTTGCATCAGCTGCGCCACATAGGTGCGCAGGTGAGCAAAATGATGATCCTCGCGCCAGAACCGCGTCAGGTTGGTAGTCAGTGCGTTGACGAACTCCTGCGCGTCGGCTGGCGTACCGGCCCGCTCCAGGTGATCGAGATAAGCGTCGAAGGAGTTCAGCCCGAGCCCGCGGACCAGCTTGCCGAGCCGCGAAATCACCAGCGTGCGCTTGGCATCGGACAGCGAGATGCCGGCTTCGGCATAGACCCGGGCCTTGACCCGGTTGAACTCCCGATCGCTGAGGGCAAACTCGCCCTGCTCCATATGACGTCCCCCGTTCGGCCTCACCTGGCCTTGCGCGCCGGGAGCTGCAACGCCTTCGCCGCGACCGAACCGACCGCGTCGACGTTGCTGTCGAGGCGAGCGATCGCGCCACCGCCCTCGTCCAGCGCACCGGCGATCATGTCCGTCTCATTGCTTAGATTCTCTAAATGCGAGCCCAGGCCTGCGAGGATTTTTTTGAGGTGTTCGGTTTCGGCTGTCGATTGGTCGGAGTTCTTGCGGCTGGTGCCGACCATGGCGCGGATTTCCCGTGCCGCCTTCTGGGTCGCCTGGGCCAGGGTCCGCACTTCGCCCGCCACCACGGCGAAGCCCGCCCCCTTCTCTCCCGCCCGCGCCGCTTCCACGGCGGCGTTCAGCGCCAGGAGGTTGGTCCGGAAGCTCACATCCTCGATGGCCGACACCATGCGGTCGATCTGCGCCGTGGATGAGCCGACCCCTTCGACCGCCGCACCGGCGCGCTGTGCGGCGAGTGCCGCGTCCGCCGCCATCTGCACCGCCTCGCGTTCGAGGGCC
>JAEYYP010000334.1 GCA_023428425.1 Pseudomonadota bacterium | reverse complement strand
GGGTTGCGGCGCCGCGCCGGATCGGCGGGTGGCGTGTCAGATGCGGTTCTTGAAGCGCCAGCTCTCGTTGCCGGTCTCGACGATGTCGCAGTGGTGGGTGAGCCGATCGAGCAGCGCGGTGGTCATCTTTGCGTCGCCGAAGACCGATGGCCATTCTCCGAACGCCAGGTTGGTGGTGACGATCACCGAGGTTTGCTCGTAGAGACGGCTGACCAGGTGGAACAGCAACTGGCCTCCCGATTGCGCGAAGGGCAGATAGCCCAGCTCATCGAGGATGATGAAGTCCTTGCGGCCCATATACTCGGCCAGGCGGCCTTGCTTGCCAGCCCGGGTCTCGGTCTCGAGCCTGTTGACCAGATCGACGACGTTGAAGAAGCGGCCCCGCGCACCATTGCGGATACAGGCTCGAGCAATGGCGATGGCCAGATGGGTTTTGCCGGTCCCGGTGCCCCCGACCAGCACGATGTTGCGCTGGGTGGTCATGAAGTTGCCGGCGGCCAGGTCGCGCACCAGGGTCTCGTTGATGCCGGTATCATCGAACACGAAGTCCTCGACGTCCTTGGCCAGGGGCAGCTTGGCAATGGTCATCTGGTACTTGATGGACCGTGCCTGCTTCTCGGCGATCTCGGAGGTGAGCAGGTCCGAGACGATCCGTTCGGGCTGGTGTTCGCGCTTTATGGCCATGGCGATGATCTCGTCATAGGCGCTCTTCATGCCATAGAGCTTGAGCGCGTTCATGGTGGCCAGGATCTCGGAGCGTTCCATCATATTGCCCTCCTCAGGCTGTCATAGCGGGAACAATCGGCCGTTGGCTCGATGCGGAGCCGGAGGGCCTGTGGGGTATTGAGGATGGTGACCGGGCTGCGCGGTTCACGTTGCCGGGCCAGTACGTTGAGCACGATATCGGCGGAACAGACCCCCTCGCGCACGGCTTCTGCGCAGGCGGCCTCAACGGCCGGCAGACCATCGCTGAGCACGGCGGTGAGGATGTTCACCATCTGTCGGTCGCCATCGTCTGCAGAGCGCAGCCGGCGCCGGATCTTCTCGATGCTGACCGGAAGCACCCAGTCCTTGAAGGGAGCACCATTGCGCCAGGCGCCCGGCTTGCGGGCCAGAACCGGCACGTAATGCCAAGGATCGTAGATGGTCTGGTCGCGCCCGAAGGAGCGGGCATGCTCGCCCACTACAAGACCATCCTGGCGCAACTCGATGCGACTGGCATAGGCCCGGATCTCGACCGGTCGGCCAACGGCATGGGCCGCGACCGAGTATCTGTTGTTGTCGAACCGGACCAAACAGGTCTTGCTGACCGATGCCGTTACGGCATGGAAGCCGTCGAAGGCACCGGCATAGGGCACCAGGCTGGACCGCTCGGCTTCAAATACCTCCCAGATGGTCCGATCGCGGAACTCGGGATGCCGGTGTGCCCGGGCATAGGCAATGGTCTTGTCCAGCAGCCAGGCATTGAGCTCATCATAACTGCGGAACCGCAGGCGCGGCGTGAAGAAGCGTTCCCGCACCAGGCCGACCTGGTTCTCCACCTGACCCTTCTCCCAACCCGAGGCCGGCGTGCAGGCGACGGGGTCAACCAGATGATGGCCGCACATCTGCAGGAAGCGTCGATTATAGGCCCGCTCTTTGCCCACGAAGATGGTCTCGACCGCCGTCTTCATGTTGTCGTAGATGCCGCGCGTGCAGGCGCCCTTGAAGAAGGCGAAGGCCCGATCATGAGCGTCGAACACCATCTCCTGGGTCTCGCGCGGATAGGCCCGAACGAACATCATCCGGCTATGGCACAGCCGCACATGAGCGACCTTGACCGTTACCGTCGTGCCGTTGAGCAGCACGATCTCGTGGCTCCAGTCGAACTGGTAGGCTTCTCCGGGCGCAAAACTCAGCGGCACAAACGCCGAAGCCACATTGGACGAGCGATCCCGGATCCAGCTCCGGGCATAGCGCCGGACCGCGTCATAGCCCCCCTCGTAACCGAGGCCTGCCAGTTCCTCAAACACCCGGATCAGCGTTAACCGCTCGCGTGCAGCCTTCCCTTCGTTGGCCAACAGCAGCCGGTCCAGCTCAGCCTGCCACGGGCCGATCCGCGGCAACGGCTGCTTCTCCCGGTCGTAGGCAAAGCTGGTCTCTCCTGACCGGATGATCTTGCGCACCGTATTGCGCGCAACATGCAACTCCCGCTCGATCTGCTTGATGGACTTGCCTTGCACGAAATATGCCCGACGAACCCGTGCAATCGTATCCACGCCCTTCATCCCCCAACCGCCCGTCAAATCCAAAACAGGCAGTCTGATCAACAAATCCAGGGGGTCAAAATTAGACGCCGATTACCCCCATAACGGGGTCAATTTTGCACGCCGAAACACACCCACCCTAGGAAAAGCTCTCCATTACCCCTCACCATAGGAGGATATAACAGGAGGATATAATAGGAGGATATAACAGGCATAGCTTTAGCTTAGCTTTGAGGGCGCTCAAGGCACGTCAAAAGCACGCAATAGGCATGCCTTCCTCGTCCTTCCGGTGTTGCCGCCCCGCCCCCAAGCTTGACGGTAAGGGAGGGGCGGCACCCCCCTCGCTGCGGGGGTTCACTGAGGCCTAGGCCTCCCTAGCTGGTGGCCTCTATCTCGGCGAGAACCGCGCTGCGCCGCTTCTGAATATCCGCGAGCAGTAGCATCGACGCATAGTAGACCCGTGCCCGCTCCTCTTGATGCTGCATGGTGAAGGCTGAACCGAAACGGAGGCCCCCGCCAAACGTCGGCTCTTCGTCTTTTGCAACCAGACTGTTGTAGATTTCTGCCTTGTTCATCACAGTTGAAACCGAACTTGAAACGGTCGGATGGACGAAGTTGCGCAGCCTATCCCAGTGCGACCTGTCGTAGGG
>JAEYYP010000197.1 GCA_023428425.1 Pseudomonadota bacterium | reverse complement strand
GTGCGGAGTCCTGCGAAAACAGGGTGGCCAATCGTCGAGCTCCGGGAGCGACTGGGGAAGGAGGGCGGACCCGTAAGGTCCGCCCGCCCGTCACCTCACCTTACAGGCCGCGCGCGGCCTTCCAGGCGTCCATGTCGGCCTGGATCGAGGCGCGCGCCTCGTCGTACCCGGCATCCTTCAGCTTCTGGCGCATCTCGGCGATGGCGGCGGCAGGGTCGTCGAACTTGCCGTACTGCAACTGCGGGATGTACTCCGACAGCACGCCGCCCATGGCCGCAAGCGTCGGATCGATCGCCGACTTGTTCACCAGCAGGGTCGAGTAGACGTAGTCCTTGGCGGCCGCGTCTAGCTCGGCGATCACCTCGGCCTTGGTCGGCGCGTCCGTGGTACGGGCGGGTTCGAACTCATCCGTACGCCCCCACCAGAAGTTGGTGCCCAGGTCCATCGTCGACTGGTCCCAACCCGCCGGGCGATCGAGCACGCCATCCTCGCGGATGATGTAGTCCTCACCCTCGATGCCGTAGTTGAACAGCATGTAGATTTCTTTGTCGTTGCGGATGAGGTCGTAGACCTCGAGGGCCTTTTCCGGGTTCCGCGAGTTGGCGCTCACCGCCATCGCACCGTGGGTGGCGATGTCCTTGAAGAAGTTACCGTTTTCCTTGCCCCAGTAGAAGAACTTGGGATCGGAGCCGGGCTGCTTGGTGTTCATGTTGTTGACGATCTGGGTCAGATACGTCTGCGTGTGGTGCTGGTCGGCACCCGAGAGCGCGGCGTAGAGCTCCTCACGCGTGTCGCCGTCGTAGTTGAGGGCATCCTCGCGCCACACCCCGATCTCGTTCCACTGCTTGGCGATCTGTGCTGCCTCGAGCAACGCATCGCCTTCCATGTACCAGGAGGTCACGGTGTAGGGGTCGGAAGCCTTGGTATGGAACGGTGCGTAGTTGCCGGCGCTCACGCCCTGCAGCGTCTGGAAGTCGGTGTGCCCCTGCAGGTAGCCGGTGAGGGCCGCTTCGTTGGCGCCGGCGACATCCCACGGATAGGCGTCCGGCTTGTTGGCCTTCACCCACTCGAAGTACTTGGTGAAGTCCTCGAACTTGGTGATCTCGCCATTCTCGAACCCGGCCTCGGTGGCCCAGTCGCCGCGGTAGAAGAAACCGTGGTTGGTGTACTGGGTGTAGTTATCTTCGGGCAGGAAGTAGATGTTGCCGTCGCCCAGCTTGGTCAGGTCCCAGTGGCCGTCGGCCTCGACCTGCGCCCAGGTCTTGGGGGCGTGGGTCTTCAGCATCTCTTCGCTGAGCGGCAGGAAGGCGCCCTTTTCGGCATTCTCCCAGGCGAACAGCCAGTCGGTGGCGGTGCCGATCAGGTCGACATTGTCGTCGCCCGACAGCAGCTGGACATTGTACTGCGTCTGCCAGTCGGCCCACTCGATGTAGAACATGTCGAGCTTGGCGTTGGCCTTGGCGACGAGCAGCTCGTTGAGCTTCTCCAGCATCGCCTCGAGGCGGCCATTGGTGGGCTTGTTGCCCATGGTCAGCATGGTGATCTCGGTGGGCGCGTCCTGCGCGAACGCACCGGCCGTCAGTGCCGGCATGCTGATGCCGAGGGCCAGCAGCGCCGCCCCGACCCGCACGATGTTCCGTCTCTGCATTTCAGTCCTCCTCTTGGGTGCCATGTTCTGGTCGTTCCCGGTGATGTCCCTCACTCGAAGCGTCTTCGAGGGTGCAGCCGGTCACCGGGCCGGCCGCGCAACTCAATCAGCCGTCATCCTTTCACCGCACCGATGGTGATGCCGCTGACGAAGTATTTCTGGATGAAGGGGTAGAGCAGCAGGATCGGGCCGATGGCCACGATGGCGCTCGCCATCTTCAGCGTATTGCTGGGCAGGTTGGTGATGCTGACATTCGATCCGGCCACCGAATTGCGCAGCGCGTTGGCCGTGTTGATGATGTTGTACAGGTGGTACTGCAGCGGTTTGAACTCGACCGTGCTGCCCAGGTAGAGCGAGCTCAGGTACCACTCGTTCCAGTAGCCCAGCGCCAGGAACAGGCCGATCGTCGCCAGTGCCGGCTTCATCATGGGCAGGCAAAGCTGGATGAAGATACGGAAGTCGCCGGCCCCGTCCACCTTGCCGCTCTCGTTGATCTCGTAGGGCACGGTCCGCATGAGGTTCTTCATCAGGATGATGAGCCAGGGCGTCATCAGCAGCTGCAGGAACACCGCGAAGTAGCTGCCGCGCAGGCCCAGGTCGCGGGCGATCCACAGGAACGTCGGCGCGAGGCCGGCGGAGAACAGCGTGGTGAAGTAGATGAAGAACGAGATGTGGTTGCGGAAGGGGAAGTCCTTCCGGTTCAGCGCATAGCCGGTCATCGAGATGATGAAGAGCCCGATCGCCGTGCCGCAGGTCGTCATCACGATGGTGACGACATACGAGCCGATAATCTGCCGCGGCGCCTTGAAGATCCACTCGTAGGCGGTGAGCGTGAAATCCTTCGGCAAGAGCCCGAAGCCCGTCTTCATGATCGTCGCCTCGCTCGAGAACGACGCAGACAGGATGAGGACGAACGGCGCGAGGCAGAACAGCGCGAACAGCGTGACGAAGATGTACGAGATCGTCTGCAGCATGATGTCGCTGCGGTCGAGCTTCACGGCGCGGGGCTTCGCCGGGCCGACGCCCACGCCTTCGACAATGCCGGTGGTGGTTGCATGATCGGTCATCAGAACAGCGCGTAGTCCTTGTTGATCCGGCGCACGATCCAGTTCGCCGTCATCACGAGAGCGAAACCGAACAGCGACTGGTAGAGACCGACGGCCGTCGAGGTGGTGAAGTTGTTCTGCGCCAGCACCATGCGGTAGACCGAGGTCTCGATGATGTCGGTGGTCGAGAACAGCGAGGCGTTGTTGCCCACGAGGTTCCAGAACAGCCCGAAATTGCCGTGCATGATGCCGCCCAGCGAGAACAGCACCAGGATGATGAAAGTGGGCTTGAGGCTCGGCAGCGTCACATAGCGAATGCGTTGCCAGGCCGAAGCACCGTCCACCGTCGCCGCTTCATAGAGGCTGCGGTCGATGCCCATGATCGCCGCGAAGTAGACGATCGAGCCATAGCCGGTCGATTGCCACAGGTGCACGAGGATGATGATCAGCGGCCAGGCTCCGGCGGTCGAGTAAATCTTTATCGGATCGCCGCCGGTCTCCCGGATCAGGGCATTGATGGCACCGGTATCGTAGTTCAGCAGGTTGAACGCGATCACGCCCACCAGCACGGCCGATATGAAGAACGGCAGGAACATCGCCGCTTGGCTGATCTTCTTGAAGAAGGTCGAACGGATCTCGTTCAGCATGATCGCGATGGCGATCTGCAGGATATTGCCGAACACGATGAAGGCGAGATTGTAGAGGATCGTATTTCGCGTCAGCGTCCACAGCTGGCCCGACTTGATCAGGAACTCGAAGTTCTTGAACCCGACGAACGGACTGCCGAAGATGCCGTCGCGATAGTTGAAGTTCGTGAAGGCGATCCACGCACCAGGCAACGGGGCGTAGTTGAACACGATGAAGAAGATCACCGCCGGCACGCACATCAGCAGCAACACCTTGTGGGTGCTCAACTGCTGCAGCAGCGACTTGCGTCGCGCCGGCGTTTCCTCTCGCGCCATCCTCCTGCCCCACCCGCAGTGGTCGTGGCACCGTTTCCCGGTGCCGCTGTCTGGCTGAAGGCAGCCCGCTGTAAATATTTACCAACGACATTACACGGAGCCGGGTGCGACACAAGACCTTGACCGCAGGCCCGCTTTCTGCGGTGCCAGCCGCAGGTGTGGAAAACAGCGATCCGGCCGGGAAATCCGCAGCATCAGCCGAATCGGCGATGCCCCCCGTCGCCACAGCCTGACTTGAGGGTCTGCGCTACTTGCCGGCGCTGTCGGGCTTCGCCTCAAGGGTGCCGATGCGCCGGCGGGCGGATGGCCAGGCCAGTTCGGTGACACGGGCGACGATGGCCTCCGACAGGGCCAGCAGCGCCCCGTTGGCGTCCCACGTGCTGCCGGTCTCGGTGCGGCACGGCAGCACGTGCCGGGCATGTCGGGCGATCGGGCTCAACCACTCGTCGGTGACCAGCACGATATGCGCGCGCCGCTGCGCCAGCTCGGTTGCCGTCTCGAGCAGCGAGGCGTCATAGCGGCGCACATCGAACAGGATGGCGAGATCACCCGCCTTCACGTCGATGAGCTGGTCGGCGCGCGTCGCCGGTCGGCCGTCGAGTCGACGCACACCCGGGCGCACCAGCCGGAGGTGCGCTTCGAGGTAACCGGCAAGAAAATCGGTGAACCGCCCGCCGGCGAGGTAGCAGTTGCCCTTGCCCTCGGCGAGGCGCTGGCAGACCGCATCGAATTCCCAGGCGGGACTGAGGTCGGCCGTGTCGCGCAGCCGCTGCGCCGACTGGTCGAGAAAGGCGCCGAGGAAACCCTGGGCATCGGCCGACAGGACCGGGCGCTGCAGGGGCGATCGCGAACGCTCCTCCAGTTCTTCCCGCAGTGCCCGCTGGAAATCCGGATAGGACTTGAACCCCAGTTGCGCCACGAAGCGCACCACCGTCGCCGAACTGACTCCCGCACCGGCCGCGAATTCCGCCACCGGCGCCAGCCCGAGCAGCGGGTAGTTGCTCAGCAGGCCCCGCGCGGCGCGCCGCCCGGCGCCTGTCAGCGCCTCATTGAGGTCGTGTACGCGCGCCGCAACCGTCTTGTCGGCCATGGGTTCGATCCTGATCCTGACGTTTCACGATTGACAGAAATTCAAACTCCGGAACTACTGTTGCAGACGTTAATAGCGCAGGCGTGCCGGAAAATGAAAGCCGGGGGGCAGCAGGTCGTGGAGGTAGCGAATGCGGGCGGCAGCTCGCCATTCGTGCTGGTCTGCGACCATGCCTCGAACGCCATCCCCGAGCGTTATGGCGACATGGGCCTGACGGAAACCGAGCGCCTGAGCCACATCGCCTGGGATCCGGGGGCGCTGGAAGTGAGCCGTGGCTTGTCGGCTCGCCTCGATGCCCCGCTGGTTGCCTCGCACGTCTCCCGCCTCGTCATCGACGCGAACCGCGATGTCGCTTCCCCCGGGCTGTTCTGGACGTTGTCGGAGGCGACCCGGATCGCGGCGAACGAGAACCTCGATGCCGATGAGCGCCGTCATCGCATCGACAGCTATTACCAGCCCTACCACGACGCCATCACGGCCCTGCTGGACGAGCGCCAGCGGCAGGGCCGCGGATCCATTCTCGTCTGCGTCCACTCCTTCACGCCGGTCTTCCTTGGGGTCGCCAGGCCGTGGGAGATCGGCCTCATCCACGGCCGCGACGACGGGCTCACCCGCGCGCTGCAATCCGCCCTCGCCGCCAACGAACCGTCGCTGACCATCGGCTGGAATGAGCCTTATTCCGCCCTCACCGGGGTCACCTTTACCCTCGAGCATCACGGCGATGCCCGCGGCATCGACGCGACGATGCTCGAGCTGCGCAACGACGAAATCAGCGACACTGCCGGCGTAAACCGCTGGGTGGACATCCTGGCCTCGGCGCTGTCACAGGCAGCGGCCAGTTCGCGCTCCCTGCCGGAAAGGAGCCAGTCGCATGCCTAGGGCGATCAGGCTCTACGTGCTCTGGGTCGACCGGCTGAACCGCTGGGTCGGCCGGCTGGCCATGGCCCTCTTCTTCGTCATGGCCGCGGTCATGCTGTGGTCGACATTCTCGCGCGCCTTCCTCGGCACGCCGGTCAACTGGGCTCTCGAAACCACGCAGTTCCTTTTGGCCGCCTATTTCCTCCTCGGTGGCGCGTACTCGCTGCAGCACAATGCCCATGTGCGGATGGACCTGTTCTACAGCCGCTTCTCGGCGCGGCACCGGGCAATCATCGACGCCGTGACGATCCTCTTCGTGCTCTTCTTTCTCGGTGTGCTGCTCTGGGGCGCGGTGTCGAGCACGCAATACGCCCTGCAATACAACCAGAAGAACTACAGCGCCTGGTCCCCTGTGCTGTGGCCGGTGAAGGTCGCGATGACCGCCGGCATCCTGCTGATGCTGCTCCAGGTGATCTCCCAGTTCTTCAAGGACCTCGCCGAAGCGATGGGCAGGCCGATCGCATGAGCCCCGAACTCATCACCATCTTCATGTTCGCCACGATGGTGGTGCTGCTGTTCACCGGCCAGCGGGTGTTCGGCATCATCGGCTTCGTCGGCGCCGCGGCCGCGCTTCTGCTCTGGGGGCGCGGCTCGGTCGAGATGCCGTTCAACCAGGCGTTCCAGGTCCTCAACTGGTATCCGCTGATCACTGTGCCCTTCTTCGTCTTCATGGGCTACATGATGAGCGAGAGCGGCATCGC
>JAEYYP010000195.1 GCA_023428425.1 Pseudomonadota bacterium | reverse complement strand
GGCTTGGGCAAGCTGGCATTGGCTGCGGGGCGGGGGTCGGAGCTGGCGGAGACGCGGGCGTCGATCGTCGTCGACCTACGCGCCCGCGACGCCTCCTATGCGCGGATCGGCGAGACTGTGTTGGTCTATCTCCATATCAGGGGCGCCGTCCTCGAGTTCGTCGGCCATGGACGCATCCTCAATGCCGGGGTCGGACCGGACGACCAGCATCGTGTGGCCCTCGAGCCGTACACAGCTTTCGCGATGCCGGTGACGGGGGATGCCGAACGTGACATTCCCGGTGCGCGGCGCATGCTTGAAGTGGCGGACAGTCGTTTCGACGAGGTGATGGCACAGGCTGTCGCCACCAGCGGCATTGGAGCAGCGGAAGCGGCGGCAGGCTTCGTCGCCACTCCGACCGAAGCGACCTACACCGCGCTCCGCGACCAGGTGCTGCGCGCCTTTCGCCACAGGTGCACCTTCACGGGCCGGAGCGACGCAGATGGTCCGCTCAGCATCGTCGCCATCCGCCCGCGCGATCAGGGCGGGCCTCTGCACGTGGCAAACTACCTGCCCATGGTGCCCGACCTCGAGCGAGCCTGGCGGTTGGGGTATTTCTCGGTGGGCGAGGACTACCGCATCCTCGGCGATCTCTATCGCCTGGCGCCCGAGGATCAGGAAGCAATGGTGCCGCTCTTCAAGGTTCTGCTTCCCAGCGACGCGAAGCGCTACGCGGACCCCGAACTGCTCGCCTGGCACCGGCTGAACGTCTTCGGCCGCTCGTAGTCGGCCAGACCCGAGGCATCATGCCAATTTGGCTTGATCGCGGCGACGCCACCGCCTAACCCTCACGCACCAGCTTATGAGGTTCGCCATGCCGCAAGACGCCGCCGCCCTTCGCCAGACGCTGTCGCTCGCGCCGGTCATCCCGGTTATCATCATCAACGAGGTTTCGCACGCCCGGCCGCTGGCCGAGGCCTTGGTGGCTGGCGGCCTGCCGGTGCTGGAGGTGACGCTGCGCACGCCGCACGCGCTGCAGGCGATCGAGGAGATGGCCAAGGTGCCGGGCGCCGTGGTCGGTTCGGGTACGGTGCGGACGCCGCTGCAGATGGGGCACTCGGTCGATGCCGGCTGCCAGTTCATGGTGTCGCCGGGCGCCTCGCCGCGATTGCTCGAGGCCGCCGAGGAGCACAAGATTCCGCTGCTGCCGGGCATCGGCACGCCGACCGAGGCGATGACGGCGTCGGAACACGGCTACTCGTTCCTCAAGTTCTTCCCGGCCGAAGCCCTGGGTGGGGTCAAGGTGCTCAAGGCCTATACCTCGCCGCTCTCCGACATCACCTTCTGCCCGACGGGTGGCATCGACATGGCCAAGGCGCCGGAATACCTGGCGCTGCCCAACGTCATCTGCGTAGGCGGGTCGTGGGTGATGCCGAACGATGCCATCGAGTCGGGCGACTGGAAGCGCATCGAGCACTTGGCGCGCGAAGCGTCGCAACTCGGCAACAAGTAGGCGGTCAAGGCGAAAACCGGAACGGTCGGGCTGTCGCACCTGCGGGTGACGTTGTCCGACACGTTCTATGTCGGGCCGGGCCGCGCCGACCTGATGGAACTGATCGCCGAAACCGGCTCGATCTCGGAGGCGGCGCGGCGCATGGGCATGAGCTACAAGCGGGCCTGGGGGCTGGTGCAGGCCCTCAATGATGGCTTTGGTGCGCCGCTTGTTGAAACGGCGCGGGGCGGCAAGGAGCAGGGCGCGTCGCTGACCGAAGCGGGTCGCGAGGTGCTGGAGCGCTATCGTGGCATGCAGGAGGCAACCCGCAAGGCCATTGCGAGGGACTTCGAAGCACTGCAGGCATTGCATATCGATATGTCCATTCGAAAATAACGCTTGCTGACCAAGGGTAACATTGCGACAACCTCGATATCTCCAATTGGACATATCGAGGTTGAGCGAATGCGTCGGATGATCGGGTCGGGCGTTGCTGCCCTGTTGTCGCTCCTGGTGCCGCCCGCTCAGGCAGGCGAAGTCAGCGTTGCGGTTGCCGCGAATTTCACGAAGCCGGCCGAAGAGATCGGCGCTGCGTTCACTGCCAGAACCGGCGACATCGTGGTGTTCTCCTTTGGCGCAACGGGCGCCCTCTACGCCCAGATTACCCAGGCGGCGCCGTTCGAGGTGTTTCTTTCGGCCGACAACAAGCGGCCCGCGCAGGCGGTGACGGAGGGTTATGCCGTCGAGGGAACGGTGTTCACCTACGCAGTGGGCAAGGTGGTGCTCTATTCCCCGACGCTCGATATGACCGACGGAGCGGCAGTGCTGTCGGCAAACGCCTTCCAGCACATTGCCATTGCCGATCCCCAGACCGCACCCTATGGCGCGGCGGCGCTCGAAGCCCTCGCGAAGCTCGGGCTGACGGACGCAGTTGCAGCCAAGACCGTCACCGGCGAGAACATCTCGCAGACCCTCCAGTTCGTCGACAGCGGCAACGCCGAGCTCGGCTTCGTGGCGCTCAGCCAGGTGATCGGCAAGCCGCAAAGCCAGGTTTGGTTGGTGCCGACGGAGGACTACTCGCCGATCCTTCAGGACGCGGTGCTCCTCAAGGCGGGCGAGGCCGACCCGGCGGCAGTGGCCTTCATGGCGTTCTTGCAGGGGCCGGAGGCAGCAGACATCATCCGCAGGTATGGCTACGAACTGGCGCAGTGAGGACCAGCGGTGATGCATGCTGAGCCTTAGCGAGATCGCGGCGCCCGTCGTCCTGTCGCTGTTGCTGGCGCTGGTGGTGACGGGGCTGCTCATTGTCATCGCGACGCCGATCGCCTGGTGGCTGTGCCGGTCGACCTGGCGCGGCAAGGAGGCTGTGGCGGCCGTGGTCGCGCTGCCGCTGGTGCTGCCGCCGACGGTGCTCGGCTTCTACCTGCTGATCGCGCTGGGACCGAACGGACCAGGCGGGGCGCTTGCATCGCTGTGGGGGGCGCGAACATTGGCCTTCTCGTTCGAGGGGCTGGTGATCGGCTCGATCATCTACTCGCTGCCCTTCATGGTGCAGCCGCTTCGCAACGCGTTCGAGGCGTTCGGCGACGAGCCGATCGAGGCGGCGCACACGCTGGGGGCCTCCCGGCGCCAGACATTCTTTCGCGTGGCGGTGCCACTGGCGCGCAGCGGCTACCTGGCAGGGGCAGTGCTGACCTTCGCGCACACTGTCGGCGAGTTCGGCGTCGTGCTGATGATCGGCGGCAACATCCCCGGCAAGACCAAGGTCCTGTCGATTGCCATCTACGACTACGTCGAGCGGCTCGAATGGGGGAGCGCGCATGTGCTTGCGGCCGGGATGGTCGTGTTCGCGTTCGTCGTGGTAACGGCGGTGATGACGATCGAGAAGCGGGTCGGCAACCGCTAGCTACAGACGCAACAGTTCGACGAAGCGCTTGAGCGCCTTGTCGAGCTTCCTGCGTTGCTTTTCGTCGAGTTCGCCGAACAGCGCACCCTCGAGCTGGTCCCAGTTGGCGGAGAGGACTTCGCAGATGCGTTCGCCGCGCTCGGTCAGGGCGAGGCCGGGCACAAGGTCGGGGCCAATGGCCTGGCGAGTGATGAGGTCACGCTCGGCGAGGCGGGCAAGGCGGGGGTCGAGGGCCGCTGAATCGAGCTGCAACTCCTCGGCCAGCACCTCTTCAGTGGCGCCGAGGCGGGAACGCAACGCGAAGATGATCGCATCGTCGCCCGGCTCGAGATTGCGGTCGAGCAGCGGTACCAGCAGGGCGCGGCGGGCCAACTGGCCGGCTTCGATCAGGCGGTAAAGCGTGGAGCGCGCTTTGGGTTTGGACATGGGCGGGTAGAGCGTCTCATGGCTGAACTCGTGAGGCATTCGGCCTATCCTATCGACAAAGCGCCAACGAAACAGAAACGCCTCGCGGCGGCATTGTTCGGCGATTCCAGATGACCTATGGCTTGATCGGGCCGCAACCCCCGCCGCCAACAAATCGCATGGAGGATCGACGATGAGCCAGGACCTGGGCCGCATCCGCGCCTTCGTGCAGGTGTTCGATGCGGGCGGGTTTTCGGCCGCGGCGCGGCAGCACGGCAAGTCGAAGGCGCTGCTCTCCAAGTATGTCACCGACCTCGAGGACCATCTCGGGGTGCGACTGATGAACCGCACGACCCGCAAGCTCGGACTGACCGAGGCCGGCGATGCCTACTATCGCGAGGCAAGCGCTCTCCTGCAGCAGCTCGACGACCTCGATGCCACGATTTCCGACCAGGCGGCGGAGCCGCGCGGATTGGTGCGGGTGTCGGCACCGCGGAACCTCGGGGAGACAACGCTCGCGCCAGCGATCTTCGCCTTCATCGCGAAAAACCCGCTGATGTCGGTGGACCTGAGGCTTGAAGATCGGTTTGTCGACCTCGTGGAGGAGGGCATCGATGTGGCCCTTCGCATCACCACGCTCAGCGACTCCTCGTTGATCGCGCGGAAGATTTCGGACATGCGGCACGTGATCTGCGCGTCGCCGGGACTTGTCGGGCGGGTCGGGACGCCTGCTTCCGGCGAGGCGCTGCGTGGCATGCCCTGCATCCTCGACAGCAACATTGCGAGTTCCTGGCGCTTTGTCGAAGATGGGGTGCCCATCTCGGTGCATGTGACCGGCCCTGTGCGGGTCAATTCGCCGGTGGCGTCGCTGCAGGCGGCGCTCGCTGGTCTCGGCTTTGCCGTATTGCCGACCTACCTCGCCGACCCGCACATTGCTGCCGGGCGACTCGTGCGGGTGCTGGAGGACCGGATGCCGGAAGGGCCCAGCCTGACGGCGGTCTACCCGCACCGGCGACACCTCGCGGGCAAGGTGCGAGCCCTGATCGACCACCTGGTCGGCTGGTTCGAGACCAACCCGGTACGCTGAAGGGAATCGATGGCATGACGGGCTTCCTGCGAGGCATTGTGGTTGCGGCAGCGCTGGCGCTCGGCGTGGGGACGGCCGTGGCGCATCCGCATATCTGGATCGACGCCAAGGCACGGATCACCTTCAACGATGCGGGCGAACTGGTCGGGATCCACAACACCTGGACCTTCGATGAGGCGTTCTCGGTGTGGCAGACGCAGGGGCTGGACACCAACGGCGACGGCGTCACCAGCAGCGAGGAGATGCAGGAGCTGGCCGACGAAAATGTTCGCGGGCTGGCGGACTACGGTTTCTACACCCTCGTCGGCGAAGGCGACGAGTCGCTGCCTCTGGCCTCCATGGACAATGGCCGGTTCGATTTCGCGGATGGCCGGTCGACCCTCAACTTCGGTGTCGAGCCGCAAGGGCCGTACCGCATCAAGCGCCGGCTCGAAGTGGCGATCGCCGACCCCGAATTCTACGTCGCGATCACCTTCGCCAGCCTGGCCGACGTGACGCTGGAGAACGCACCTGCAGGCTGCACGCTCGGCATGGACCCGCCGCGCGAACTGACGCCCGACCTCATGGCGCGCCTTGGGCAGTTGTCCGCCGACGTCACGACGCTGCCGCCCGACCTCGCGGCGGCTGTGCGGGGCGCGCAGGGGGCGATCATCATCGATTGCACCAACGCTGCCGCACTGACGCCTGCGGCAACTGCCCTTGATGCGGTGACGGAGGTGGCGGAAGCCAAGCCGGCGACGCCGTTCGGCGGGCCACCGCAGGAGCCGGGCTTCAAGATATCGCGCACCGGACCGCTGGGTTGGCTGGTTGTGTGGCAGGAGCAGTTCTACAAGTCGCTGACCGCTGCGCTCGGCGCGCTCAAGACCGACTGGACGGCGTTCTGGGTGTTGGGGGGACTGAGCTTCCTCTACGGCGTGTTCCATGCCGCCGGACCGGGGCATGGCAAAGTGGTGATCGGCAGCTACATGCTCGCCAACGAGCGGCAGATGCGGCGCGGTATCGGGCTGAGCTTTGCTTCCGGGCTGCTGCAGGCGGTCGTCGCCGTGGCTGTGGTGGGGGTGATCGCTGCCATCCTGCAGCTTTCAAGCACCGTCATGGACCTTGCGGTGGTGTGGATCGAGCGTGCCGCCTATGGGCTGATGGCGGCGCTGGGACTGTGGCTAGTGGCACGGAAGCTGTTCGGATGGGGGCACCGGCATGACGAGCCGGTCGCCGCCCCCGCCCAGGCCAAGGCGACTGCCCCGCACGCCCTGTTGGCGGACCGTGGGCAGGCGTTCCAGTTCCGGCCGGCGCTCGCTGCAGCGGGGCCTGCCCCTGGCGTTGATGCCCATGGTCGAGCCCCGGGCCACGCGCATTATGGCCACGACCATGGCGACGACGACCATCATCATCATCACCACCATCATCATGCCGTGATGGCGGACCAGACTGGTGGTGACTGGCGCGAACAACTGGGCGTGGTGCTCAGCGCCGGGCTTCGACCCTGCACCGGTGCGTTGCTGGTGCTGGTGTTTGCTCTGAGCCAGGGGATATTCCTCGCCGGCGTGGTTTCGGCCTTCCTGATGGGACTGGGCACCGCGATCACTGTTTCGCTACTCGCGGTGGTGGCGGTGTCGGCCAAGGGGCTGGCACGCCGTTATCTCGACGCGAATGGCCGGCTCGGCTCGCGGCTGGTGAGTGCGGCCGAGTTGCTGGGTGCGCTGGTGGTGCTTGCCTTCGGGCTCGCCATGCTGTTTGCGAGCCTCTGAGGCTCATCACAAGCGCAGAGCCGCGACATGGTCGCACTTGTGTTGTCACGGTCGCTGACTATGTTGCGCCGGCCTAGAATGCTTCCAAACAGCGAGCCGAACCGTTGACCGAACTTCCAGCGGGGCATCCGCCGATCCGCCAGCCCAAAGTCGGGGTATTGCTGCTCAACCTGGGGACACCGGACGGGACCGACTACTGGTCCATGCGGCGCTACCTCAGCGAGTTTCTGTCGGATCGTCGCGTCATCACCGCAAATCCGCTGATCTGGCAGCCGATCCTCCAGGGCATCGTGCTCTCCACGCGGCCCCAGAAAAGCGGCGAGAACTACAAGCGCATCTGGGACCAGGCCGAGAATGACAGCCCGCTGCGCGTGATCACCAAGCGCCAGGTGAAGGCGCTGCAGGCGCGCATACCGGAGGTGCAGGTCGAATACGGCATGCGCTACGGCAACCCCTCGACCGCCGCCGGCATCAAGGCCTTGATGGACGCGGGCTGCCAGAAGATCCTGCTGGCGCCGCTTTATCCGCAATACTCGGCGACGACCACAGCCACGGCCAACGACAAGGCGTTCGAGGCGCTGAAGGCCGTGCGGTGGCAGCCGGCAGTGCGTACGCTCCCGGCTTATTTCGACACGTCCGAGTACATCGCGGCGCTGGCGACGAGCATTCAGGACGGCGTGGCGAAGCTCGACTTCACGCCGGACCTGATCCTCACGTCCTATCACGGCATGCCCAAGCAATACCTGATGGAAGGCGACCCCTACCACTGCCAGTGCCTGAAGACGACGCGACTGGTGCGCGAGTACCTGGGCTGGCCCGAGGACAAGCTGCGCGTCACCTTCCAGAGCCGCTTCGGGCCGACCGAGTGGCTGCAGCCCTATACCGACGAGACGCTGAAGGCGCTGCCGGGGCAGGGGATCAAGCGCGTCGCGGTCGCCTCGCCGGCCTTCTCCGTCGATTGCATCGAAACGCTGGAAGAACTGGCGATCACCGGCCGTGAGGAGTTCGAGCATGCGGGAGGCGAGCAGTACGCCTATATCCCGTGCCTCAACGACAGCGATATCGGCATGCAGATGCTGGAGACGGTGATCCGCCGCGAACTGATGGGCTGGATCTGAGGGGGTTAACGCACGGGACGCCCCCTCCACCACGCTACGCGTGGTCCCCCTCCCCCGCTGCGCGGTGGAGGAGCACTCCCAGCCTCGGCGTCTCGAAGAGTAGTGGCACTGACGATGCGTTGCTCCTCCACCGCGCAGCGGGGGAGGGGGACCAGCCGCAGGCTGGTGGAGGGGGCGTCACTTCTCGTCGATGCCGGCCTTCTCCAGCATGGCCTTGGTGATCGACTGCCTCAGCTTGAAGTAGTCCGGCCAGGGGTCGCGCTCCTTCGCCTTCGCCGCCGCGGTTTCCAGCGAGAACACGTTGGCATGGGGCAGGGCATCGAGCTCCTCCCAGGCGACCGGCACGGCGCAAGGAATTCCGGGTCGAGCTCGGGTCGAGAACGGCGCGATCGCCGTCGCGCCACGCTCGTTACGCAGGTAGTCGATGAACATCCGGCCCTTGCGCTTGTCCTTGCGGATATTGGCGGTGAACTGGTCGGGCTCGGTTTCTGCCAGATGATCGGCCATGAAGCGGCAGAAGGCCTTGACCTCCGGCCACTCGGCCCTCGGGGTCAGCGGGGCGATGACGTGAATGCCCTTGCCGCCGGTCACCATCGGCACGCTTTCGAGGCCCCAGTCCTTCAATACGTCGCGGATGCGGCGGGCGGCGTCGCGCACGTTACCGAAGTCGAGCGCCTCGTCGGGGTCGATATCGAAGATGATGCGGTCGGGTTGTTCCAGCTTGTCGATGCGGCTGCCCCAGATGTGGAACTCCAGCGTCGACATCTGCACGCCGCCGATCAAGCCGGCCAGGTCGTCGAGCCAGAAGTGGCTCTCGTCGTCGGATTCCTTGAGCTTGATGTCGACGTGTTTCATCGCATCGGGGAAGCCGCCGCTGTCGTGCTTCTGGAAGAATGGCTTCTGGCCGTGCGGCACGCGCACGAGGCTCAGGGCGCGGCGCTCGATGTGCGGCAGCATGCGCTCGGCGACTGCATCATAGTAGGCGACGATCTGGGCCTTGGTGACCGTCTCACCGGGCAGCACGGCACGATTGGGGCTGGTGAGCCTCACCGTCTCCCGTTCCGCGATGGCAATGCCCATGTCGTCGGTCAGCTGCATGGATTTGAGCTTGGCTGTCCGCCCCTGCTTTGTCGAGGTGGACGTGGGTGACTTGGTTTCCAGCTTCACCTCCCTGGCCGGCTTGTCGTGGCGCAGGCCGACGAAGGAAGGATGGCGCAGATGACCGTCCGGCGTGAACTCGGTGAAATCGACCTCGGCGACGAGCTTGGGTTCGACCCAGCGGGCGCGTCGCGCGATGTCGCGCGGCACCTCCGCGAAGGCCGGCCTGACGCGGGCGATGGCATCCATGGCCCGCTGCAGCTCGACCGAACTCTCGGCGTTGAAGCCAGTGCCGACACGACCACGGTAGACCAGTCTGCCTCGCTCCCATGTGCCGAGCAGCAGGGAGGCGAAGGTCTTCTTCTTGTCGCTTGGGCGCCAGCCACCGATGACGAACTCTTGCCGGTTGGTGACCTTGATCTTCAGCCAGTCGCGGGTCCGATCGTGCCGGTAGGGGGCATCGACCCGCTTGGCGATGACGCCCTCCTGGTGTGCCTCGCGCATGGCGGCGAGAACCTTCTCTCCATTGCCGACGACGTGGTCGGAGTAGAGCAGTGTCGGGCTCTTGGCCTTCTTGAGGAGCTTCTCTAGCCTCGCCTTGCGCTCTTCGAGAGGCAGTTTCTCAAGGTTTTCGCCGTCCTGCTCCAGCAGGTCGAAGACGAAGTAGACGAGGTCGCCACCACTTGAGAGCGCGTCCTTGAGGGTCGAGAAGTCGGTGCGGCCGTCCTTGATGGCGCAGATCTCGCCGTCGAGAAGGACCGAGCCCTTGGTCAGTTTCGAGAGCGGTTCGACAAGGCGGCCGAACTGCTCGGTCCAGTCGTTGGCGTTGCGGGTGTAGAGCCGCACTTCCGGGCCGGCGATGGCGGCGATAGCGCGATAGCCGTCGTATTTCACTTCGAACAGCCAGTCGTCGCCTTCGGGGATATCCTCGACCAGGGTTGCGAGTTGGGGCGCCCGGAACTCGGGCAGCGCGAGTGACTTGCCGCCGGTCCAGACCTTGGCCGCCGGCGCGGCCTTCGTCGCCTTGCGGCGTGGCTTCAGACCCTTCGCGATTGCGTCGATTTCGCGGCCGGTTTCGACGCTCCGTGTAAATTTCTCGGTGAGACTGTGGCCAACACCGGCGTAGCGGTCGTCGTGCTTGATCAGAAGCCAGTTCTCGCGCGGGCCGTGCTTCGTTTTCTGGTCGCGACCCTTCATGTGGACAAGCACCCACTCGCCCTTCATCCGCTTGCCCTTGAGGCGGAATTTCAAGTCGCCGCTCTCGAGGCCCTCGTGCGGGTCGCCGACCGGCTCCCAGGTGCCTTGGTCCCAGAGCATCACGGTGCCGCCCCCGTACTGGCCCTCGGGGATTGTGCCCTCGAAGTCGCCGTACTCCAGCGGATGGTCCTCGACACGCACAGCGAGGCGCTTGTCGGCGGGGTTGGTCGAGGGCCCCCTGGTCACCGCCCAGCTCTTCAGCACGCCATCGAGTTCGAGGCGGAAATCGTAGTGCAGGCGTGTGGCATCGTGCTTCTGCACGACGAAGCGGAGGCCGCCGGTGGAGGCAGCGTCGGAGTCGCCGGAGGGTTCGGCCGTCCTGCTGAAGTCGCGCTTGCGGCGGTAGTCGGCAAGCTGGGCGCGTGCCGTGGCCATCTCAGCTCGCCTTCTTGCGGGCGGTGGTCGCACGGGGCTTCGACTTCGCCGCGGGCTTCCGCGCCGGGGCCTTCTTCTCCGCCGCGCTCGTGCCCTTGCCCCCCTCGAGGCTCTTCTTCAGCGCCGACATCAGGTCCACCACATTGCTCCCGCGCGGCGCGCGCGACGGGTCTTCGACATCGGTGACTTTGCGTCCCTTCGACTTCAGCTTGCGCTGGATCAGGTCGCGCAGGGCGGCCTGGTAGTGGTCCTTGAAGGCCTTCGGATCAAACTCGGACGTCTTCTTTTCGATGAGCGCCGTCGCCACGTCGAGCAACTCGTCGTCGGCCGATTTCGCCGGGATTTCGGAGAAGAAGCTGTCGGATTTCTTGAGCTCGTCCTCGTAGTGCAGCGTCTCCATCAGCAGGCCCTTGCCGCAGGGCTTGATCGAGACGAGGTACTCCTTGCCGCGCAGCGCCAGCTGGCCGAGGCCGACCTTCTTCGATTTCCGCAGGGCATCGCGGATGACCCGGAAGGCGTCTTCGGCCAACTCGTCGGTTGGCGCCACGAAATAGGGCGTGTCGAAGTAGAGCGGCGGGATCTCGTTTTCTTCGACGAACTGCACCAGCTCCAGCGTCTTCCTGGTTTCCAGCTTCACCGCGTCGAGTTCGTCATCCTCGAGCAGGACATAGTCGCCCTTGCCGTATTTGTACCCCTTGCGGATGTCGTCCTTGTCCACCGGGCCAACGCCATCGACCACCTTCTCGTAGTGGATGGGCTTGCCGGTCGGCTCGTGGATCTGGCGGAAGGCCGGCCGGGCGTTGCTTTTCGTGGCCGTGTAGACCTCGACGGCGATGGACACGAGGGAGAGGCGCAACTGGCCTTTCCAGATGGGGCGGGTGGCGGGCATCAGAGACCTCGCGATGACTTTCGGTAATCGCGGTTCCAACGAGTGGCAGGCAGCGAATGTTCCGGTGCAGACCAGACCCAAAGATTGCACGGCCCACAGGCGTCATTACATAGTGAAGGTGGCCGCGAATCCTGTCGGCCACCGGGCAACTAGAGGGAATGGGGCGATGGATTTCGGTTTGGACGGGCTGGGCCTGACGCTCATCCTCCTCGGCGTGCTGCTGGTGCTGGTGCTGTTCGCCGGCGCCAAGACAGTGCCGCAGGGCTACAACTTCACGGTCGAGCGGTTCGGCCGCTATACGCGGACGCTGAAGCCGGGTCTCAACCTGATTGTGCCGTTCGTCGACGGCATCGGCCGCAAGATGAACATGATGGAGCAGGTGCTCGACGTGCCGCACCAGGAGGTCATCACCAAGGACAACGCCACGGTGACAGCGAATGGCGTTACCTTCTACCAGATCCTCGACGCGGCGGCGGCGGCCTACGAAGTCGCCAACCTCGAGAATGCCGTGCTCAACCTGACCATGACCAATATCCGCTCGGTGATGGGCTCGATGGACCTCGATGAGTTGCTCAGCCACCGCGACGAGATCAACAACCGCGTCCTGCGGGTGGTGGACCAGGCCGTGAGCCCGTGGGGCCTCAAGATCACCCGCATCGAAATCAAGGACATCGATCCACCCAAGGACCTCGTGGAGTCCATGGGGCGGCAGATGAAGGCGGAGCGCGAGAAGCGTGCGCTGATCCTCGAGGCCGAAGGCAAGCGGCAGGCCGCCATCCTGCAGGCCGAGGGCCAAAAGCAGAGCCAGGTGCTGGAGGCCGAGGGCCGGCGCGAGGCCGCCTTTCGCGACGCCGAGGCGCGCGAACGTGCTGCCGAGGCCGAGGCCAAGGCGACCGAGATGGTGTCGAACGCCATCGCCTCGGGCAACGTGCAGGCCATCAACTACTTCGTGGCCAACAACTATATCAAGGCGCTGGAAGGGTTGGCGAAGTCGCCTAACCAGAAGGTGCTGATGCTGCCGGTGGAGGCCGCCAGCGTCATCGGCGCGATCGGCGGCATCGCCGAAATCGCCAAGGAGACGTTCGGCGGTGGCGACAAGCCGACGCCACGCGTTCCCGGTGGGCGTCCGCCTTCGACGATGTGACGCGAACCATCCTGCCCCAGGAGGCATGAATGCAGGTCATCGAGTTCATTGCCAGCTATGGCGCGTGGAGTTGGGTGGTTGCCGGCCTCATCTTGCTGGCGCTGGAGTTGGTGCTGCCCGGCGGCGTACTGGTCTGGCTGGGTGCCGCGGCCCTGTCGACCGGTGGCCTGTCGCTGCTCATCAACATCTATTGGCCGCTACAGTTCGTCGTGTTCGGCGTTCTGGCCCTGGTGGCGATCTGGCTCTGGCTGCGCACGCGCAAGCAGGAGCGGCCGACCGACAGCCCGTTCCTCAACCGGCGCGCCGAGCGCTTCATCGGCCACGAGGCGGTGCTCGGAGAGCCGATCAGAGACGGTGAAGGCCGCATCGCCATCGGCGACACGACATGGCGTGTCTCCGGCCCCGACCTCGAAGCCGGCGCCCGGGTTCGCGTGGTCGATGTGGTAGGCGCCGTGCTGAGGGTCGAGGCGGCATGATTGCGCGTGGCGGCATGTTGGAGTAAACTCCAACATGGAGGCTGAGGTTCACACGCCCCCGGAGCAACTGGATATCGACGAGGGCGTTCGCGTCGAACTCGTTATCTGGAAAGTGCCTCGGCCACTGAAAGGAAGCGTCCATCCCTATAAGTACCGGTTGGCGCTGATTGTGGACGACGTATGTGTGCTTCGCTACGACAACGAGTCAGGCAAGGGTGACCACAGGCACGTCGGCGCACGGGAGTTTGCTTATGACTTTCGTGATCCTGATCAGCTTACCGTGGATTTCTGGACGGAGGTCGAGCATTGGATAGGCAAGTACAGACGCTCAGGATCTGTGTGATGAGCCTGGAGGAAATGAAGGCATACAGTCTCGCTTATGCCAAGGACGTTACCAACGAGGTTCAGCGTATGGCGTCGGTTCGCGCTTTCATCTCGCAGGAGCTTCTTTGGAAAAAGCTGACGCCAAAGCGCCTTGAAATACTTAATGCCATGGTGGGCGCCGGGCCGATGTCGATACGCGAACTGGGGCGGCGGATGGCGCGCGACGTCAAGGCCGTGCACAGCGACGTCCAGATCCTGTTGAAAGAGAATTTCATCACAAAGACAGAAAGCGGCCAGATCGAACTGCCGTTCGACGAAGTTCGTCTCGAGGTGGCGATGAGAGCTCAGGCAGCCGCATAAAAAAAGAGCCGCCCCGAAGGGCGGCTCTCGGTCAGGCAACCGCCTAGCGATCAGTTCGCTTCGGCGGCGACCACGATGCCCGGCGAGTAGACAACTGTGCGGTTGTCGAGCTCGACGAAGTAGACGCGGTCGTTGGTGTAGAAGTAGCCGTGGTCGGGGTCGCCGTCGATGACGTGCAGTGTAACCTCGGCCGGCACCGTGAAGCCCACGTCGATGTCACCGGAGATCACCACCGGCTCGGTGGGGTTCAGGCGGACGTACTCCACCGAATTGGCGCTAACGGCCTCGGCACCGATCACGGCGCCGGTGAAACCACCGATGACGGCGCCGATCGGCCCGAAGATCAGGCCGCCGGTAATCGCACCGGTCACGCCGCCAGCGGTACCGCCGACTGCAACGCCGGCATCGGCGTCCTGGGCAAACGCCGCGCCCGACGACAGGGTCAGGACGGCAACGGTAGCGAGAAGCAGGTTTTTCATTTTGATACTCCTTTTGTTTCTCGGCATCGGCGGGGAAAGGGTCTGTGCGCGCCATCCGTTCCGGTCGAAGTTCATTTTGTCGCGGGCGGCTGCCATGCGCTGGACGAGGGAAGTTTCTTAACCATAACCTGCAAGGCTTCGTTCACCGGTTGCGTTGGAGTGCGGACAGTGGGCAGGGCATGGACGTTTGCGGTTGTGGCGGCCCTCGGAGCGGTCGCCGGACCGGCGCTGGCGGCCGAGTTCAACCCGCTCGGCGATGGCTCGGACTTCAACAATGCCGACCTGCTGCGCGACGAGACCTCCGGTTGCGAGAACTGCCGCCAGCAGCCCGCCGACTGGAACGAGCCGTTCTTCGACCTCGACTGGCAGGTCGGGCTGCGCGGCTCGGTCACGCATGGCGATGAGGGCACCAAGGTCCAGTTCCTGGCGTTGCCCGAGGCGACGTTCACGCACAACACGATGCGCGGCGGCTACACGGTCGGTGCCTCGTCCGAGCTCAACTGGGATCTGGACGGGAACGCGCGCGTCGGATTGCTGACGCTCGAGGGCAATGCCACCTACAACTTTGATGCCGTGACGAGCGCTGGCCTCAAGGGCAGCTTCACGCTCTCGCAGGACGATGCCGGTGATCCCGGCTATGCCGACAACGTGGCCTCCGCCCCGCTGGTGCTGGGCGCACAGGTCGATGGCACGGTGCGGCGTGAGTTCGGACAGTTCGGAGCGGACTTGAGGGCGAATGCCGGTCGCACCGTGTTCGGTGACACCACCTATGACGACGCCTCGACCAGTTCGAACGACTTCCAGAACACCAGTGTGGCCGGACTGGGCGCCCGGCTCGGCTACCAGTTGACTCCGGGCGTAACCGCCTTCGTTGATGGCGAGGCGGGCTACGAGGCTTATGACGAGGCGTCGCCGACATTGCTGGTGAAGCTCGACAACCTCACCTACGAGGCGCGGGCGGGACTCAACCTGCAAGTGCTGACCCTGCTGGAACTCGAAGGGTCGCTCGGGCTCGGCCATCGCGATTTCGCGGATGCCGCACTCGCCGACTTCACCACCGTGCTCTACGACGGCAAGGCGATATTCCGACCCGACGAGACGCTGACGCTGACCGGCACATTCTCGACCGAACTTTCTTCACCCGGCACCACGTCGGGTGCGACGGCGAAGGTGACATACGCGGCGAAGGGGGAGGCGGCCTACCAGGTCAATCCGTGGCTCAGGCTGCGCGGTTCAGCCGGGTGGAGCGAAGCCCACTACCAGGGCATCGCCACCGACGAGTACAAGTGGAATGTCGGGGTCGGCGCCGACTACCTGCTCAACGAGCACATGGACGCGACCGCCGACTATACCTACTCCCAATCCACCACCACGCCGGCTCCCGCGACGGACGAGCAGCGGGTGATGCTGGGCCTCACCATCCACCGCTGATCGTGCCGGACCTACCTGAAGAGGTGGGCAATCGCCGCGCGGAAATCCTCGGAGAGGTCGGGGCGGTCGAGCGCGAACACCACGTTGGCGGTCAGGAAGCCGATCTTGCTCCCGCAGTCGAATACCTTGCCGTCGTACTTCACGCCGGTGAAACTCTGCTGGCGGATGAGGGTCTGCATCGCGTCGGTCAGCTGGATCTCGCCGCCGGCACCGCGCGGTTGTTCGGCCAGCAGCGTGAAGATCTCGGGCTGGAGGATGTAGCGGCCTGAGATGAACAGGTTCGATGGCGCGTCCTTGGGCTGAGGCTTCTCCACCATTCCGGTGATGCTGAAGCCGGAGTCGGGTCCGTCGCCGCGGGCGACGATGCCGTAGCTGGCGGTATCCTTGGGATCGACTTCCTCGACCCCGATGATGTTGCCTCCGGTTTCCTCGTAGGCCTGCATCATCTGCTTGAGGACGCCCGGTTTGGCGCGGAAGACCATGTCGGGGAGCAGCAGGGCGAAGGGCTGGTTGCCCACCAGCTCACGAGCGCACCATACCGCGTGGCCCAGACCCAGCGGTTCCTGCTGGCGGGTGAAGCTTGTGCGCCCGGCCGAGGGAAGGTCCTTTTGCAGTTCCTTGAGCGCCTCGGTCCGCCCGCGCAGCTCCAGCGTCTTCTCGAGCTCGAACTGGCGATCGAAATGGTCTTCGATGACGCCCTTGTTGCGGCCTGTGACGAAGACGAAGTGCTCGATGCCGGCTTCACGCGCCTCGTCGACGGCGTACTGGATGAGCGGCCGGTCGACAACCGTCAGCATCTCCTTGGGCATCGCCTTGGTGGCGGGAAGGAATCGGGTGCCAAGGCCGGCGACAGGAAACACGGCGGTGCGGACACGTTGCGGCACGAAATTCTCCTTGGGCTGGAAGGCGCTGGCTTAAGCCGTTTCTTAGCACCTGCTGAATACTCTGTGCCCGGTAAATAATCTCGCAGTCTGGAGACAATATGGGCGTGCTGGTTACCGGCGGCGCGGGCTATATCGGCAGTCACATGGTGCTGCGCCTTGCCGATGCCGGTGAAGCGGTGGTGGTGCTCGACAACCTGAGCACCGGGTTCGACTGGGCGATAGATCATCGCGCCAGCTTCGTCAGTGGGAACGCGGGAGATATGGACCTGGTTGCCCGCGTCGTCAGCGAGCACAAGGTCGATGCCATCGTGCACTTCGCCGGCTCGATCGTCGTGCCGGAGTCCGTGGCTGACCCGCTCAAATACTAAGCCAACAACACCCCCACCTCGCGCAACCTGATCGAGGCGGCGGTGAAGGGCGGGGTCAAGCACTTCATCTTCTCATCCACGGCGGCCGTCTACGGCAATGCGGGGCTGGAGCCGGTGGCGGAGGAGAGCCGCCTGCAGCCGGAATCGCCCTATGGCCGCTCCAAGCTGATGACTGAAATGATGCTCGCCGACGTCGCCGCCGCGCATCCCCTCACCTACGGGGTGCTGCGCTACTTCAACGTCGCGGGGGCCGATCCGCAGCGGCGAAGCGGCCAGAGTTCGCCCATGGCGACGCACCTGATCAAGGTCGCCTCGCAGGCGGCATTGGGACAGCGTCCGCAGATGGGGATATTCGGCACCGATTTTCCGACGCCGGATGGGACCGGGATGCGCGACTACATCCACGTCACCGACCTCGTCGAAGCGCATGCGCTGCTGCTGCAATACCTGCGTGGCGGCGGACGCTCGGCGACCATGAACTGCGGCTATGGTCGGGGCTATTCGGTTCGGCAGGTGGTCGAGACGGTGAAGGCGGTGTCGGGGGTCGATTTCAAGGTGGTTGAAGAGCCGCGCCGCGCCGGCGATCCGGCCTCCATCGTGGCGAAGGCCGACAAGGTGCGGCAGGTGCTGGGCTGGAAGCCGGCGCATGACGACCTCACGGAAATCGTGACCGCCGCGATGAACTGGGAACGCTATTTGGCCACGCGGAACAGGTAAGTCAGAGCACCGATGGCCGATCGATTCGCCTTCTCCACTTGTGGGAGAAGGTGGCGGCAGCCGGATGAGGGGTCGCCTCAGGTGCGCGGACCTAGCGTAGAGCTGCAGTCGAACACCCCTCATCCGCCCTTCGGGCACTTTCTCCCACGAGGGGAGAGGGCGATGGAGCCACGACGACGGAGAACAGCATGCGTCGCCTCTTCCTTGCTTTGTCTCTGTTGCTCGCCTCGCCCGTCGCAGCGGCGCCGATCGAATCCTTCGATGTCTTCCTGCGCAATTTCGAGGCCAAGGCGATCGCGGCCGGCGTGTCGCGCGCGACCTGGCGCGCCGCCACGTCGGGGCTCACGCCCGATCCGGCGGTGCCGAACCTCGTCGAGACCCAGCCTGAGTTCACCACGCCCGTCTGGGACTATCTCGACAAGCGTGTCACCTCGGGGCGGATCGAGCGGGGGCAGGCGGCGATCGAAAAGAACAGCGCGCTGTTCGAGGCCGTCGGTCGGCGCACCGGGGTCGATCCCTACATCCTCGGCGCCATCTGGGGCATGGAAACCGACTATGGCGCGGTGCTCGGCAACGGCAAGCTGATCCGACCGATCATCCGCTCGCTGGCGACCCTCGTGCACCAGCGGCGCGGGCGGCTCAGGGAGGACGAGGCGGATTTCATCGCGGCGCTCCTGCTGCTGCAGCGCAATCACATGGCTCCGGCGGAGCTGGTCGGCTCGTGGGCGGGGGCCATCGGCCACCTCCAGGTCAACCCGTCCAACGTCATCGCGCACGGGTCGGACGGCAATGGCGACGGTGTGGTGGATCTGCATGGTTCGCTCTCCGATGCATTGGCGACGAGCGCGAAATTCCTGCTCGACCTGGGCTACAAGCCCGGTCTCGACTGGGGCTTCGAGGTCGACGTGCCGGCCGGGTTCGACTACCTGCTGGCCACCCGCGATGAGCTCCGGCCGGTGAGTTTCTTCGCCGAGCAGGGGGTGCGCCGGGTAAACGGCCGCGAGTTCCGGGCTCTCGACACGCCGGTTTTCCTCTACGCGCCGACGGGGGCCAGCGGGCCGAAATTCCTGATGACCGCCAACTACCTGGTGCTCAAGGGCTACAATTTCTCCGACAGCTACGCGCTTTCGGTCGCCCACATGACCGACAGGTTGAAGGGCGGTGGGCCGTTTGTCGCGGACTGGCCGCGCGCGACCAAGTTTCCGAACCTTGCTCAGCGCAAGGCGATTCAGGAGGCACTGGTCCGGCTCGGCCTCTACGAGGGAGCGGTCGACGGGCGGATCGGGCCGGTCAGTCAGGCGGCCTATGCACGGTTCCAGGCGAGCCGCGGCGAAGTGGCGGATGGCTTCATCACCCTCTCCAGCTACCAGCAGCTGGTCGCGGCCAGCCGGTAGATTCTGCGCGAGGCGCCTTCAAAACAACGCACCCCTTCGGCTAGATGGTCGCCATGAAGAACAAGTCGAACAAGTTCGTCCTCTGGATCGCCGGTCTCGCCGTTGCGGCGCTGCTGCTTGGCGACGTGCTGACAACTTTCGCGCAGGCGCGTGAGGCGGCCGAGCCGACACCTGTCGTCGTTCAGGTCCATGACGGTCGCGTCCTCGTGGCGCAGACCGAGGAGCGTCCGCGCAGGCGTCGCACGCTGATGGACATGCTGTTCGGCGACAAGGAGGAGGAGAAAGCGCCGGTCGTCGAGCAGCCGGTGGTCAAGGCGAAGCCCAGGAAGGCCGCTGACCTGCCGCCGGCGAAGCCGAAGATCGAGAAAGCCGAGGGTGCCACGCGGCTGGCGGTGTTTGGCGACTCCATGGCCGCAGACGTGGCCAAGGCGCTCGACCGGTTCTATGCCGAGGATCCGAACATCGCGATCATCGACCAGAGCGTTGGCGATTCCGGCATCGTGCGCGTCGACCATTTCGACTGGCCCAAGAAGATCGGCGAGACGATTGCCGAGAACAGCTTCGACATCGCCGTCTTCATCATTGGCATCAACGACCGGCAGAAGATGAGCCTCGACGGCAAGAGCTACGCGTCGCTCTCGCCCGAATGGCTGGCTGGCTATTCGAGCCGCGTGCAGTCGATCGTCCAGCAGCTGCGGGCCGCCAACAAGCCGACCATCTGGGTCGGGCTGCCGCCGATGGAAGCGCCCAAATTTGGCCAGACGATGATCCAGATCAACGAGATCGACCGGCTCGCGGCGTTCGGTGGCGGCGCCGAGTTCCTCGACATCTTCGAGCGGTTCGCCACCGAAGAGGGCAAGTACACGCGCAACGGCCCCGACCTCAACGGCAACAATGTCCGCATGCGCAAGGATGACGGCATCCATTTCTCGACAGCTGGCGCCGACAAGCTCGCCTTCTATCTCAGCCAGACGCTGCGCAACTACTATCGCGGCGGCGGCACAGTGGGCGTTGCGGTGGCCGACCCGCTGCTTGGCACCGATGCACAGCTGATGGTCCGTCCGCCCTACCAGGGACTGGGCCAGATGAAGCTGCTGGAAGTGGCAGGGGCGGTGATCTCGCTCACCCACGCACCGCGCCGCGCCGCCGATCTGGTGACAGCGTCCACGGTCGCAGCGGCGGCCGAGGACACGGACCCGGTGGGCTTCGACTCCTCGCTCTTGATCTACGCGCCAGTTGGCCGGGCGGACTCTTTCGGCGTCGGCGTTACGCCGGTCCCCGAGGACGCGGTAGCCGAGGCCCGGCCTTAGGCTGCTCGACAAGTCGGAACGGTACTCTCCCCCGACCCCTCATCCGCCCTTCGGGCACCTTCTCCCACAGGGGAAGAAGGCGAACACACAGCGGTTTCCCCTCACATCCGCCGACATCGCAGCCCCATCGCCTTCTTCCCCTGTGGGAGAAGGTAGCGGCTGCCGGATGAGGGGTTTTCCGACCCTCGTCGCCAAGAAAAAGGGCGCCGAAGCGCCCCTGATCTTCGGCGATGTCCCGTCGCTTACCGCGGCAGGTCGGTCTGGCCCATCAGGTACTGATCCATGGCGCGGGCGCACTGGCGGCCTTCGCGGATGGCCCAGACGACGAGGGACTGGCCGCGGCGCATGTCGCCGCAGGCGAAGAACTTCTCACGGCTGGTCTGGTACTTCACCGTATCGGCCATGACGTTCGAGCGCTTGTCGACGGCGACGCCGGCGTCCTGGATCATGCCTTCCTGCACCGGGCCGAGGAAGCCCATGGCAAGGAGGACGAGATCGGCCTTGAGCTGGAACTCGGTGCCCGGGATCGGCTGGAACTTGTCGTCGGCGCGGGCGCAGTTGAGGGCCGTGACCTTGCCGTCCTTGCCTTCGAAGTTGAGCGAGGCGACGGCGAAATCGCGGACGACGCCTTCCTCCTGCGAGGACGAGGTGCGCAGCTTCAGCGGATAGTTCGGCCAGACGAGCGCCTTGTTCTCCTTCTCGGGAGGCATGGGCATGATTTCGATCTGGGTGACCGAGAGGGCGCCCTGGCGGTTGGAGGTGCCGATGCAGTCCGAACCGGTGTCGCCGCCGCCGACGACCACGACATGCTTGCCCTGGGCGAGGATGGGGGTGACGTTGTTCAGCGGCTCGCCGGTGACGCGGCGGTTCTGCTGGCCCAAAAATTCCATGGCGAAGTGGATGCCGTCGAGCTCGCGGCCGGGGATCGGCAGGTCGCGCGGCTTCTCGGCGCCGCCCGACATGGCGATCGCGTCATACTGGTTGGCCAGCTCGTCGACGGTGATGTCCTTGCCGACGTGGACGCCAGTGTGGAGCACGACGCCCTCGGCCACCATCTGCGCGACGCGCCGATCGATGATCGTCTTGTCGAGCTTGAAGTTCGGAATGCCGTAGCGCATCAGGCCGCCGATCTGCTGGGCCTTTTCATAAAGGTGCACGTCGTGGCCGGCGCGAGCGAGCTGCTGCGCGGCGGCCATGCCGGCCGGGCCGGCGCCGACGACGGCGACCTTCTTGCCGGTCTTGATGGGGTTCACCTGCGGGGTGATCCAGCCGTTCTCGAACCCCTTGTCGACGATGGCGCACTCGATCGACTTGATGTTCACCGGGGTGTCCGGGATGTTCAGCGTGCAGCTCGCCTCGCACGGGGCGGGGCAGATGCGGCCGGTGAATTCCGGGAAGTTGTTGGTCGAGTGAAGATTTTTCAGAGCCTTCAGCCAGTCGCCCTTGTAGACGAGGTCGTTCCAGTCCGGGATCTGGTTGTTCACCGGGCAGCCGTTGTGACAGTACGGAATGCCGCAATCCATGCAGCGCGCCGCCTGGTCGCGGGTGCCCT
>JAEYYP010000189.1 GCA_023428425.1 Pseudomonadota bacterium | reverse complement strand
CTTCTGCACCGACTGCGGCGGCGCGACTCGGTCCTTGTCGCCGTGGATGATAAGGCCGGACGAGGGGCAGGGGGCCAAGAAGGAGAAATCGTAGAGGTTTTCCGGCGGCGACACCGAGATGAAGCCTTCAACTTCCGGGCGGCGCATCAGCAGTTGCATGCCGATCCAGGCGCCGAACGAGAAGCCGCCGATCCAGCAGCCGCGCGACTCGCGGTTGAGCGACTGCAGCCAATCGAGTGCGGCGGCGGCGTCCGAGAGTTCGCCGATGCCGTGGTCGAACAGGCCCTGGGAGCGGCCGACGCCGCGTGAGTTGAAGCGTAGCACCGAGAAGCCGCGCTCGGCGAACATGTAGAACAGGTTGTAGACGATCTGATTGTTCATCGTCCCACCGAACTGCGGGTGCGGATGCAGGACGATGGCAATCGGGGCGTTTGGATCCTTGCCCTGCTGGTAGCGGCCTTCTAGGCGGCCTTCGGGTCCGTTGAAGATGACTTCTGGCATGAAGTGTTCCTGCGCCGTTTCTCTACGCCCCGCCTGCCTCATGCGTGGGGCTCATGGCTCACGCGCGGGCCGGTCTCGCGGCTTGACGAATGGTGCGCCGCTCCCTAAAACATGGGCCGAAAACTCCAGTTTCGAATTATTCTAAACTGGTTTTTCGCGAAGCGGCGATTGGGTGTTCCAACCGCTGGCGGTTGCTGGTGAGCGCTCCTTCTAAAGAATGTGAGCGCCAGATTTCAAGAATTGTTTCGGTTCCGACTGAACGCCTCGGCGTCGCAGGTCGGTATTCGAGACCAAGGTGGTATCTCGTGACGACGCCGCGACAGACGATCTACCTGGATCACAATGCCTCGGCTCCGCTGCTGCCGGAGGCGCGGGCGGCGCATGTCGCAGCACTCGATGTGACCGGTAACCCGTCTTCCGTTCATGGCAGTGGCCGGACGCTGCGTGGCATCATCGACCGCGCGCGCGCCGATGTTGCGAAGCTCGCCGGGGCGGAGCGCGAGCAGCTCGTGTTCACTGCTTCGGCCACCGAGGCCATCACCCAAGCTATCGTCGGTGGAGCGCGGGCATTCAATATCGACGCGATCGTCGTCTCCGAGGGCGAGCACGCGGCCGTTCTGAAGGCCGCCGAAGCGACCGGACTTCCACTGAAGCGCGTCGGTCTCGACGCCGAGGGACGCATCAGGGTCGAACAGATCGCTAGTGCCATTGCCGAAGCCGACATGGTGGGCATGCGGCTGCTGGTCGCCGTTCACCTCGTGAACAATGAGACGGGCGTCATCCAGCCGGTCGATCGGATCGAGATGCTGGTGGGACCTAGCCCTCACTACCTGTTCGTCGATGCGGCACAGGCCTATGGCAAGATGATGCTGGAGTTCGCGGCGCGCCCACCCGACCTGATGGCCATTTCAGGTCACAAGATCGGTGGTGGCATCGGGGCAGCGGCCTTGCTGATGAAGGGCCACGCGTCCGATGTTCGCCTCATTCCCGGCGGTGGCCAGGAGAGTGGCCGTCGCGGCGGCACCGAGAATGCTCCCGCGATCGCCGGCTTCGGCGCTGCGGCAGTGGCGTTTCCGGAGCGCTTCTACAACGCCGATGTCGTGGAGTTGGTGCGAGCGGTCGAGGGAGGCATGCGCGCCCTCGCTCCCGATCTCGTCGTGTTTGGCGAGAATGCCGACCGCATTGGCAACGTCTCGAACGTCGCCGTCCCGGGTGTCAGGAACTCAGTGGCGATGATGGGACTCGACCTTGCCGGCATTGCGATCAGCTCAGGCTCCGCTTGCTCTTCGGGCAAGGTCGGGCCGTCGCACGTACTTGCGGCGATGGGTGTCAGCAACGAACTGAGCGAGTGCGCGCTCCGCATCAGCTTCGGCTGGTCCTCCACGATGGCGGACGTCGAGGCATATCTGAAGGCATTTGGCGAAGTGGTCGGCCGGCACAAGGCCCGCCGCATCGCAGCGTAGGAAGAAGAACATGGCCCGCTACGATATCCCGACCCTGAAGGAAGAGATCGAGGACGACACCGTCGAACAGGTGCTCGCGCTCGATGTGGAGAAGTACAAGTACGGGTTCGAGACGGCCATCGAGTCCGAGAAGGCCCCCAAGGGCCTGAACGAGGACACGATCCGCTTCATCTCAATGAAGAAGGAAGAGCCCGAGTGGATGCTCGAGTGGCGGCTGGATGCGTATCGGCGCTGGCTCACCATGACCGAGCCGACCTGGGCCAAGGTGCATTACCCCAAAATCGACTTCCAGGACATGTACTACTACTCGGCGCCCAAGGGTACGAACAAACCCAAGAGCCTCGATGAGGTCGATCCGGCGCTGCTCGAGATGTACGAGAAGCTGGGCGTGCCGCTGAAGGAGCGCGAACTGCTCGCGGGCGTCGAGCAGCCCAAGGTGGCCGTGGACGCCGTGATCGACTCGGTGTCGGTGGCGACGACGTTCCGCGCCGAGCTCAACCGGATGGGCATCATCTTCTGCTCGATCTCGGAAGCCATTCGCGAATATCCTGACCTCGTGAAGCAGTATCTCGGCACTGTGGTTCCGCCCTCCGACAACTACTATGCGACGCTGAACTCGGCCGTCTTCACCGACGGGTCGTTCTGCTACATTCCCAAGGGCGTGCGTTGCCCGATGGAACTCTCGACCTATTTCCGCATCAACGAGGCCAAGACCGGACAGTTCGAGCGGACGCTACTGATCGCCGACGAAGGCTCGTATGTCAGCTACCTGGAAGGCTGCACGGCCCCGGCCCGCAACGAGCACCAGTTGCACGCGGCGGTGGTCGAGCTGGTGGCCATGAAGGATGCCGAGATCAAGTACTCGACGGTTCAGAACTGGTTCCCCGGCGACAAGAACGGCAAGGGCGGCGTCTACAACTTCGTCACCAAGCGCGGCGACTGCCGGGGCGACAATTCCAAGATCAGCTGGACGCAGGTGGAAACCGGCTCGGCCATCACCTGGAAATACCCCAGCTGCATCCTGCGCGGCGACAACTCGTCGGGCGAGTTCTACTCGATCGCCATCTCGAACGGCTACCAGCAGGTCGACAGCGGTACCAAGATGCTGCATCTGGGCAAGAACACCACCAGCCGGATCGTTTCCAAGGGCATTGCGGCCGGGTTCTCGGACAACACCTATCGCGGCCAGGTCTCGGCGCATGCCAAGGCCAAGGGCGCGCGCAACTTCACCCAGTGCGACAGCCTGCTGATCGGCGACAAGTGCGGGGCACACACCGTGCCCTATATCGAGAGCCGCAACGCCAGCGCGGTGTTCGAGCACGAGGCGACGACCAGCAAAATCTCCGACGACCAGATGTTCTATTGCCTGCAGCGCGGCCTGTCCGAAGAAGAAGCCGTGGCGCTGATCGTCAACGGCTTCGTTCGCGACGTGCTGCAGCACCTGCCGATGGAGTTCATGGTCGAGACGCAGAAGCTGATCGCCATCTCGCTCGAAGGCAGCGTGGGCTGATGAGCGCGCGCCCGATCGTCAACATTGCCGATCTCGAAATGAAGCCGAGCCGCCATGGCAGCCGGTTCGAGAGCGCTGCCGGCCGGATCGGCGGCCGCATCGGCATGAAGGACCTGGGGGCGCAGTATATCGTCGTGCCGCCGGGCAAGACCGGATTCCCGTTCCACTCGCACCGCAACAACGAGGAGTTGTTCATCATCCTCGAGGGCGAGGGGACTTTCCGCAAAGGTCCGGAAAGCTGGCCGGTGCGGGCCGGAGACGTCATCTCGGCGGTTGCCGGGGATGCCTCCACGGCGCACCAACTGATCAACACCGGTAGCGTGGACCTGCGCTACTACGCAATTTCGACCCGGAACGATCCGGACATCTGTGAGTACCCCGACAGCGGCAAGTTCATGGTCGCGTCGGGAATTCCCGCCGGCGGCGGGATGATGGGTGCCGAGTTCGTCCTGCGCGGACGAGACAAGCCTCTCCTGGACTACTGGGATGGCGAAGATACTGGAGAGAATGAATGACCACCCCCATGCTCGAAATCCGCGACCTGCACGTGCGCATCGAGGAACGCGAAATCCTCAAGGGCGTGAACCTCGTGGTGCCCAAGGGTGAGGTGCATGCCATCATGGGCCGTAACGGCTCGGGCAAGTCTACGCTCAGCTACGTGCTCGCCGGCAAGGAAGACTATGAGGTCACCGGCGGCGAAGTGCTGCTCGATGGCGTCAACATCCTCGACATGGAGCCGTCCGAGCGCGCCGTGGCCGGGTTGTTCCTCGCCTTCCAGTACCCGATCGAAATCCCGGGCGTCGCCACCATGACCTTCCTCAAGGCGGCGCTGAACGCCACCCGCAAGGCGAAGGGCGAGGGCGAAATTTCGACGCCGGACTTCATGCGCGCGGTGAAGGAAGCCGGCTCGCAGCTCAACATCGACGCCGACATGCTGAAGCGGGCGCTCAATGTCGGCTTCTCGGGCGGTGAGAAGAAGCGCGCCGAGATCCTGCAGATGGCCCTCTTGAAGCCGAAGATGGCCGTGCTCGACGAGACCGACTCGGGCCTCGACATCGACGCCCTGCGCGTCGTCTCGGAGGGCGTGAACGCCCTGCGCAGCCCCGAGCGCGCGTTCATCGTCGTCACGCACTACCAGCGCCTGCTGAACCACATCGTGCCTGACGTCGTGCACGTGTTCTCGGACGGCAAGGTGGTTGAGTCCGGTCCCAAGGAA
>JAEYYP010000063.1 GCA_023428425.1 Pseudomonadota bacterium | reverse complement strand
CCCCGGGCGGCCCCCTTCCCCATTTTGGAATGCATCGCCTCCTCCTTCGCCGCCGGCGGCAGTCGCCCATGACCTCCCGCCCTTGCCGGGGAAGTAGCGTCGCTAGGAGCGACAGTGACGTGGCAGAGCTACTTGGGGGGCTGGACCGAAGTGTGGGCTCGACACTACCCTCGGCGGCACCCCCACCCTACCTCCGCTAAGGCGCTTCCGCGCCAAAGCTTCGGTACCCTCAGCGCAAGGGGGAGGGTTGCCAGTGGCCTGACCCGAACCATAGGCGATAGCCCTCTCCTGGAGGTGCAGGAGGCAGTATGCTGAGGGCTTTCAGTTGCACGACCTATTCGATACTCACTACACGCCACTCATACTTCGGAGCTTTTCATGTCCGTCAATTCCGCCATCACCAAGCTCGATGAACTGGGGCGCCGGCTCGAGGCGATCGAGCATGCGCAGTCGATGCTGGGCGTCGACGAGGCGGTGATGATGCCCGAGGGTGGCGGCGAGAAACGCGCCGAGGCGATGGGAACGCTGGCGGCGATCTATCACCAGATGGCCACTGCCCCCGAGATCGGCGACTGGATCAGCGCGGCGGAAGACGAGCCGCTCGAAGGGTTTCAGGCTGCCGGCGTGCGGGAGTGGCGGCGCAATTACACCAACGCGACCTGCCTCACGTCGGAGTTCGTTCAAAAGCAGGTCAACGCGCGGATTCGCGCCGAACAGTTGTGGCGGCAGCTGCGGCCGACCGGGGACTGGAAGACCTTCCTGCCAGCCTTTGAGGGTGTGGTGGCGACGGCGCGCGAGGAGGCGCTGCTGCGGGCCGAGGCACTGGGCCTGTCGCCATACGATGCGATGATGGAACAGTACGATCCCGGTAACCGGGCCGCCGACATCACGCCGGTGTTCGCCGGTCTCAAGGCGTTCCTCAAGGACTTCGTGCCCAAGGCGCTGGCGCACCAGGAGGCCAAGCTCGCGGCGCGGCCGCTGAAGCCGCTGAATGCCCCCTTCCCCATCGACAAGCAGAAGGCCCTGGGGCTGGTAATGATGGAGGCGGTCGGCTTCGATTTCGCGCACGGTCGGCTCGATATCTCGCACCACCCGTTCTGCGGCGGCGTGCCGACCGACGTGCGCATGACGACCCGGTACACCGAGGCGGAGTTCCTGACCTCGCTGATGGGCATCCTGCACGAGACCGGGCACGGCATGTATGAGCAGAACCTGCCCAAGGAGTGGTCGCACTGGCCCTCGGGAAAGGCTCGCGGCATGTCGATGCACGAGAGCCAGAGCCTGTTCATCGAGAAGCAGATCGCCCGCTCGCCCGAGTTCTGGGAATGGGCGATGCCGCATGTGCGGGAGAAGCTCGGGGACGACGCGATCGCCGGGTGGGAGCTCGAGGATGTGCTGGGGCATGTGCACTTCATGGAGCGCGGACTGATCCGGGTAGACGCAGACGAGGCGACCTACCCTCTCCACGTGATCCTGCGCTACGAGATCGAGAAGGAACTGATCGAAGGGACCATGGCCCCGAAGGACGTTCCCGAGGCATGGGACGCCAAGATGCGCGAGTATCTCGGGCTCTCGACGATCGATAACATGAAGGACGGGCCGATGCAGGACGTGCACTGGCCGTCGGGTGCGCTCGGCTACTTCCCGAGCTACACGCTGGGAGCGATCATCGCTGCACAGCTGTGGTCGTCGATCGAGACGGACATTCCGGACGTGCGCGAGCAGATGCGGCGCGGCCAGTTCGTGGCACTCAACGACTGGCGGCGCGACAAGGTCTGGTCGCAGGCGAGCATGTACTCGACACCGGAGTTGCTGGAGCGCGCCACCGGTGAGAAGCTCGACGCGCGGCATTTCCAGGAACACTTGGAGCGCCGCTACCTGGCATAAGGCAAGGGGCGCCGGTGCGCGCGACCGCCCCCTCCACCAGACTTCGTCTGGCCCCCCTCCCCCGCTTCGCGGTGGAGGACGCCGTCTACCTCGGAGTCAAAACAACAAGGCCCGCATCGCTGCGGGCCTTCTGTTATTCGTCGCGGTACACCTTTTCGCGGCGCTCGTGCATTTCCTGGGCTTCCAGGGAGAGCGTGGCGATGGGGCGGGCATCTAGACGAGCGATCCCGATCGGATCGCCGGTTTCCTCGCAGTAGCCGTAGGTCCCGTCCTCGATCCGCTTGAGGGCAGCATCGATCTTGGAGATCAGCTTGCGCTGGCGGTCGCGTGTGCGGAGTTCGAGGGCCCGGTCACTTTCCGACGAGGCGCGGTCGGCCATGTCGGGGTGGTTCTGGCTTTCTTCCTGGAGGTTCTCCAGAGTCTCGCGGCTTTCACGAAGGATCTCGTCCTTCCACCGCTCCAGCTTCTGCCGGAAATACTCCCGCTGTCGCGGGTTCATGAACGGCTCGTCGTCAGTCGGCCGATAATCAAGCACTTCAGTAGACATTCTGACTCGATTCCAAAACGCCCCTAATGGCCGGGCTTATAGTCACCAACCCGTAACCGGGCAAGCACTGAAAACCACGGTGATTAATACGTGAGAGGCTTGTGGCCGCGTGGGCTCAGAATGGGCTCAGGCCGGGTAGAGCCCGCGCTTCGCCAGCTCGACCCGGGCGCGGAGCTCGATGTCGTCCAGAAGGGCGTCGAGGCGCGGATCGGCCTTTTCCCGTACCTGACCGAGCACGGCCATCAACTGGTTGAGTCGCGATTCCGAGACGCGGCCGGACAGCAGGTCGGCCTTCATGTCTTCGAGTGTGTCGAGCAACTGGGTTCCGCGACGGACCAGCTTCTTCTTCTTGAGGAGCGGATCCTCGACCGCCTGCAGGGCAAGAAGAGCATCGAGCGATGTCGGGGGTGCAAGCGCGGTCGCCGCGCGGCTCTCCGCGGTGGTCGTCCCATCGTTGACGAAGAACGGCGACGAGGACGACCGGGCGGTGGCCGTGCGGCCGCCGATATTGCCTACCCGTTGGTTGGTGTCGATACGCACCGGACTCAGACCTCTCGCCCTTCATCGGCAAAATCTGCCGTGACCGGTTAAGCAAGTGTTAATTCACCCGGCAGGAACTGCCCGGCGCGGAGTATATCGGCGTACGCGGCGCCAAAATCCACCACGATATCAGTGCTTTATCGCCAGGCGGGCAGACTGGCACGAAAATCGCAATGAGGGTTCCGGACACGGGGCGTGGGGACGCACCGACATATCCGGGGACTTCGAATGCTGAAATTCAACCTCAGAAGCGTGCTGGCCGGCCTGATGGCCCTGGCGCTGCTGGTCCAGACGATGCCGGCGCAAGCCGTGTCGGCGCGGATCAAGGACATCGTCGATATCGAGGGTGTACGCGACAACCAGTTGGTCGGCTACGGCCTGGTGGTGGGCCTCAACGGTACCGGCGACGGGCTGAACAACTCGCCCTTCACCAAGCAGAGCCTGCAGGCGATGCTGGAGCGGCTGGGGGTGAACACCCATGGCGAAAACATGCGGACCGGCAATGTCGCGGCCGTGATGGTGACGGCGAACCTGTCGGCGTTCTCGACCCAAGGCTCGCGACTCGACGTCAATGTCGCCTCGCTCGGCGATGCGTCGAGCCTGCAGGGCGGGACGTTGCTTGTGACGCCGCTGCTCGGCGCCGACGGCGAAGTCTACGCCATCGCGCAGGGCTCGGTGACGATCAACGGCTTCTCGGCGCAGGGCGACGGCGCCTCGATCGTCTCGGGCGTGCCGACGACCGGGCGCGTTGCGTCGGGTGCGCTGATCGAGCGCGAGATCGGCTTCGTGCTCGGAGCCCAGCGCACGCTGCGGCTGGCGCTGAAGAACCCGGACTTCACCACCTCGCGGCGCATCGCGCTCGCCATCAACGACTTCATCGGCGTGCCCTGCGCGACGCCGGAGGACCACGCCACCATCCGCCTCAACCTGCCGCGCAACTTCAATGGCAATCTCGTCGACCTCATCACCGACATCGAGCAGTTGGTGATCGAGACCGACCAGATCGCCAAGATCGTCGTGGACGAGAATTCCGGCATCATCGTCATGGGCAAGGATGTGCGCGTTTCGACCGTGGCGGTGGCGCAATCGAACCTCACAGTGACGATTTCGGAGAGCCCCAACGTTGTGCAGCCGCTGCCGTTCAGCGACGGGCAGACGGCGGTGGAGCCGCGCACCGACCTCACCGTCGACCAGGTCAACTCCGACCTCGCCCTCGTCAACGAGTCGGTGTCGATCCAGCAGCTGGTCGATGGGCTCAACGCGCTCGGTATCAGCCCGCGCGACCTGATCTCCATCCTCCAGGCCGTCAAGGCCTCGGGCGCCCTGCAGGCAGAAATCGAGGTGATGTGATGATCGGCAATACGACGACCGCGGCCGGACTCTCGTCGCCGGCCCCTTTCGGTCACCTGCGGGCGCAGGCCGAGGAGATGGAGGGCGTGTTCCTGAACACGCTGATGAAGGAAATGTTCGCCTCGCTGAAAACCGACAGCGACGCGATGGGCGGCGGCTTCGGCGAAGACACCTGGCGCAGCATGCAGGCCGAACAGATGGCCGATGCTGTCGCCAGGGCCGGAGGCATCGGGCTTGCGGATTCACTCATGGGCGACCTGCTGAAGCTGCAAGAAGCCAGCCAGAACACCATTCGGACCTACCAAGGAATGCAGCCATGAACAGTGCAGCGGAACGGCTGAAGGCCATCGACACCCTGCCCGCGGCCGACCTGTGCGGCATCGCCATCTCCACCCTCGACCGGCTGGTGACGATCCTCAACCAGGAAACGGTGCTGCTGCGGACGGGACGGCTGAAGGAAGCCGGGGAACTGACCGCCGAGAAGACGCGGCTGGCGCAGGACTACATGGGCTTCGCCCGGTCGGTACAGCGCGTGCTGCCGCGGCTCAAGGTGGAAGCGCCGGCCATGGTCGAGGCGATGCGGGTACGGCACGAGCAGTTCGCAACGCAGATGGCCGAGAACCTCAGGGTGATCGCCACTGCCCGGGCCGTGACGGAAGATCTCCTGACCGATGTCGCCACGGCGATGAGCGCTTCGCAGCGGCCCAAGACGTACGGCGCGGCCGGCACGATGAACGGACAACCGCCGGTAGCGGCCACCGGCGTCTCGATCAACAGGGCGCTGTAGCGACGGTAAGACAGTCGCAATTTGGCACAATTTGCGACGGTCTCGAACAACACCTGGCAAGACCGGCAGTCCCAATGTTGTCGCCAAGTGGCCCAACAAGGATGTGCCGGTCATGAGCGCCAGGATAGCGCCGGAGCCGATCAGCAATGGATACAGCGCACCGGCGGACTATCGTCCGCGGACGGTGCGTGGCGATTCTGGCGCCCCGGCAGGCCAGCAGGCACCGGGTAACGGCGAGGCCAAGCAGCAGCGACCGGCCGCCCAGCCCCAGCTCCCCGCGATGCCGCCCCCTGCCCCGCCTCCCGGCGCCGCTTTCGCGGTGGCCCTGATCACCGGCCAGCTGCCACCACGCCCGACGTCGGAGCGCGAGCTGATGATGCGGCTCGGCAGTGCCGACCTGCCGGCCCAGGGATCGCTGGCGCTGCACGACCGACGCGTCTGAGTCCCGATTCCATTTTCGTCACAATTAACCGGCGCGATTCACCATTCGCCCCGTAACGGCACACTGCAGATTTTGCCGAGTTACGGCGTTTTCCGTTTTATCTCAGCGGCTTACGACGCAGAACGGAAGTGCGTGGAACACTAAATTAACTACGCTGGGCAGCTTGTTGTTAACCATTCTTAAGCGTCCCTAACGGTACCTTACTGGCAAGTCTCAGAACGAGATTCCATCAAATGCCAGAAGGAAGACCTCATGTCCGACATCAGTCTCTCAAAGGCGGTTCGATCGAACCTCCTGAGCCTGCAGTCTACCGCAGCCTCGATGGCCAAGACGCAGGAGCGTCTGGCCACGGGTCTCAAGGTAAACTCAGCACTCGACAACCCGACTAACTTCTTCACGGCATCGGCCCTCAACAGCCGCGCCGGCGACATGGCGAACCTGCTGGACAGCATGTCCTCTGGTATCAAGACCATCGAAGCAGCCGACAACGGCCTGAAGTCGATCACCAAGACGGTTGAAACGATGCAGTCCACGCTCCGCCAGGCGCGCCAGGACAAGTCGTTCAAGACCGGCTCGTATGCCGTCAACCTTGGCGCCACGCCCGCGGGAACCGAGCAGCTATCGCTGTCCGGCGGGGCGATCGGCACGACGGCGATCAACGTCGACCTGACTACTACTTCGGGCGGTACAACCACCCCGGCCTCGAACGCCGAGATCGAAGGCACTTCGGCCCTCGGTTCGGTCGATGCCAGCGGCGGTGACATCACCTTCGACATCAACGGTGAAACGGTCACTCTCGCACAGTCCGGCGGCGCTGGCGGTATCTATACCGACGCCCAAGTCCGCGATGCCATCAACACCCAGGTCGGCGCCTCTGCTGGTGTCACGGCCTCCTTGGTCGGTGGCAATCTCAACCTGGTCTCTACCGGAACTGCCGGCGCAAGCGACACCATCACCCTTGACAACGTCACGGGTGCGGCTGACGCCAGCGTACTCGGCTTTGCGGCAGCGGCCTCCGTCACTGACTCCGGCTCCGACGCCTCGACGACGGGCGGCACCACCGTGGCCAAGACCGTTGACGCTCTCGTCACCGAGATCAACGCCAAC
>JAEYYP010000020.1 GCA_023428425.1 Pseudomonadota bacterium | reverse complement strand
GCTGCCGACAAGCTCGTCAATACCGACCAGGTGACCGCCATCGTCGGCGCCTTCTGCACCGGTGCCACCATCGGCGCCGCGACCGCGGCCGGCATCCCGGGTGGCGTCGTCCAGATCTCGCCGTCGGCCTCGGCTCCGGCCCTGACCACGCTCGAGGACAACGACCTCGTCTACCGCACCACTCCGTCGGACGCCTTCCAGGGCGTGAAGATGGCCGAACTCGTGCTCGCCAAGGGCATCAAGGACGTCGCCGTCACCTACGTGAACAACGACTACGGCAAGGGCCTCGCCGACGTGTTCGTCGCCACCTTCACCGCCGGTGGCGGCACGGTTTCGTCGAACGTCGCCCACGAGGATGGCAAGGCCGACTACCGCGCCGAGCTCGGCCAGCTGTCTTCGGGCGGCTCGCAGAACCTCGTGATCCTCGCCTACGCCTCCGGCTCGGGCAAGACCATCCTGCAGCAGTCGATCGAAGCCGGTGAGTTCACCGCCTATGTCGGCGGCGACGGCATGATCGGCGACGACCTGACGACGGGCCTCCCGGCCGACGCCGTCAACGGCAAGATCATCGCCACCCGTGCCGGCGCCTATGCCGGTGCCTCGGCCGACACCTACAAGAAGCTGGCGACCGACGCCGGCCAGAACCCTGAGGCGACCTATGCGCCGCAGGCCTATGACGCTGCCTTCCTGCTCGCGCTCGCGATCGAGAAGAACGGCAATGCCGGCCGTGAAGGCCTCGCCGCCGCGCTGCGCGACGTCGCTACCGCTCCGGGCGAGAAGATCCTGCCCGGCGAGTGGAGCAAGGCCGTCGAGCTGATCAAGGCCGGTACCGACATCGACTATGAGGGCGCCGGTGGCCCGCTCGAGTTCGACGCGGCCGGCGACGTGGACGGCGTGATCGTCGAACTGGCCGTGGAAGACGGCAAGTTCGTTGAGAAGGGCGCGATCCAGTAAGGCTCGATCCTCTCGCATCCAACGAGGCCCGGGGTCATCCCCGGGCCTTTTTGCTATGCTCTTTCTTGACAAAGACCATCGGTCTCTTATTTAGAGACTATCGTTCTCTTAATGGAGCAGATAGATGGGCTGGTCGATCAAGGACATTCCTTCGCAGGCCGGGAAGCTTGCGCTGGTCACCGGTGCCACCGGCGGGCTGGGCTACGAGACTGCGCTGGAGCTGGCACGAGCGGGCGCCGACGTGGTGTTGACAGGGCGCAATGCCGGCAAGGGCGCTTCGGCCCTCGATCGGATCAGGACGGAGGCGCCCGGCGCAAAGGTCTCCTACCAGAACCTTGACCTGTCGCTGCTCGCCAACGTCCCGCGTTTCGTGGAGGACTTCTCGGCGCGCCATGGCCGGCTCGATATTCTGGTCAATAATGCCGGTGTGATGGCGCCACCCGAGCGCGAGACGACGCGCGAAGGCTTCGAGCTTCAGTTCGTCACCAACTACCTGTCGCACTTTGCCTTGACCGCCGGACTCCTGCCCTTGCTGATGGCGGCGCCGGCCGCGCGGGTCGTGCCCCTCGCCAGCATCGCCGCGCGCAACGGCCGGATCGACTTCGCCAACCTGCAGTCCGAGCGCAGCTACAGCCCGATGGTTTCGTACAGCCAGACCAAGCTTGCCTGTCTGATGTTCGGCTTCGAGCTGCAGCGGCGCAGCGACGCTAATGGCTGGGGCATCAAGAGCATCACGGCGCATCCGGGCATCTCCCGCACCGAACTCGTCAACAACGGCATGGGTGAAGCCAGCATGGCAGGCTTCTTCCGCCGCAACTTCTCCTTCATGTTCCAGCCTGTGCCGCAGGGCGCCCTGCCCACGCTGATGGCTGCCACTGCTCCCGCGGCCAAGGCCGGTGGCTACTACGGGCCGAAGGGCCTGTTCGAAATCCGTGGCGAGCCCGGCGAAGCCTCGCCGCCGTCCCAGTCCCTCGACATCGCCGTCGCCCGCCGGCTGTGGGACGTTTCGGCAGAACTGAGCGGCGTACGCTTCCCCACACGGGCGGAAGCGGCATAAACAGGAGCCCATGAACGAGAATCCACGCTTCCAGCGGGCGCGAAAACCCGAGGAGATCGAAGCCCGCCGCCTGACCCTGCTGGCGGCGGCAGCCGAACTGTTCGACGCCGAAGGCCCGCAGGGCGCCGGCCTCAACGCCATCGCGGCGAAGGCCGGCTTCACCAAGTCCAATGTCTACCGCTACTTCGAGAGTCGCGAGCAGGTGCTGCTCGAACTGTTCCTGGCCGAGATGGACCAGTTGGTTCCGGAGGTCTGCGCGCGCCTCGAGGCTGCGCCCGAGGGCGACGTTCCGGCGCTCGCCAACATCGTCGCCGGTGCGTTCACGGCCCGCCCGCGCCTCGGCCAGTTGACCGCCATCCTGGCCGGAGTGATCGAAGCCAACGTCTCAGAAGACACCATCGTGCGCACCAAGCGCACCATGGCCGCCCAGACGGGCCGGCTGGCGGAGGCGCTCCACCGCAGGCTGCCCGGCTCCACGGTGACCGACTGCCTGTGGGCCGTGGCGATGGTGGGTACGCTGGTTGCCGGTATGTGGCCGGCCGCCCGCCCCTCCCCGGCCGCCGCGCGAGTGCTGGCGCGCGAGGAGTTCGCCCCGCTCCGCCCGAACATCGAGCGCGATCTCGGGCGAGCCGCGGCGGCCCTTATCGGCTCGATCGTCCCCTAGGTTGCCGGGATCAGGCCTCGCGCTTCACCACCTCGGGGATCAGCCCGCGCGGTGCGTAGCGCAGCGCGATGGTGATGACGACGCCGAGGACGAACACCCGCATCTGGCTTGCGCGCGACTGGATTTCCGGGATGGCGCCCCAGCCGAGGTCGGTTGACCAGTTCGAGATGCCATTGAACAGCCACTGCGACACCGGATCGGAAATCATCCACGTGATGTAGATCAGCAGCGCGCCGAACACCGCACACCAGATGTTGCCCGCCCCGCCGACGATCACCATCACCCAGATGAGGAAGGTGTGGTTGATCGGCTGGTACGAACCGGGGTCGTAGATCTGCCCGAAGCTGACCAGCATCGCGCCGCCGATTCCCATCAGCACCGAACCGAGGATGAACACCTCGAGCTGCCGGCGCGTGACGTTCTTGCCCATGGAGGCCGAGGCGATATGGTTGTCGCGGATGGCGCGCATCATGCGTCCCCACGGCCCGCCATAGGCACGCTGCACAAGGAAGAAGGTCGCCGCCAGGGTGATCACGACCAGCGCCAGGAAGCCGAGACGCGCATAGACGAACGAGTCGGCGATGGTGGTGCCCGTCGCCTGCAGGTCCTGCGGCAGCGGCGTCGGCCATGGTATCGGCGACACGGTAAGCGTGCCGCGCGTCAGCCAGTCCAGGTTCTTGAGCAGCGCGCGGATGATCTCGGAAATGCCGATCGTGGCGATGGCGAGATAGTCGGTGCGCAGTCCCAGGCAGATCTTGCCGACGACGTACGCGGCCCCTGCCGCGAGAACGCCGCCGAAGGCCCAGCCCAGCACCGGATGTAGGCCCAGCCCGCCGATCCAGCCACCACCGGCGCTCTCGATATAGGCGGCCGCGGGGTCGATCTGACTGCGATAGATGATGTAGGCGACGATCCAGGCGAGGATGGTCAGCGCGGTCTTCCAGCGCCCTCGCACGCCGATGCGATCGGCGTGGCGCGCCCCCCAGACGAGCGCGAAGCCGGCAGCGAAGGCCAGCAGCGCCTTGCCCAGCATCAGGGGCCCCTCCGAGCCCCAGAACTGGGCGTTCACCGGATACGAGACGAACGTCGTCGCCGCGCCGCCCAGCATCAGCATGCCCATGATGCCGAAGTTGAACAGCCCGCCATAACCCCACTGGATGTTGAGGCCGAGCGCGATCAGCGCGTAGGCGAAGCTCTGCACCAGCAGCAGCGAGATATTGGCCGCGCCGAGCACCCAGCCGACGGCGACGAACAGCACGAAGAGCCCGGCAAACAGGGTCAGTGAGCGCCGCGCGATCATGACGAGGCTCCCTTGAAGATACCCGTCGGTCGCCACAGCAGCACCACCACGAGGATGACGAAGGCGACGGTGAGCTTGTATTCGGTGGGCACGATCGCGAGGGTCGACGGGACCTCGAACGGCAGCGCGTTCGCCACCGGCCGCAGCAGCACCGACCAGTTGAAGATGGCCGCAGTTTCGGCGAACCCGATGAGGAAGCCGCCGGCGATGGCGCCATAGGACTGGCCGAGCCCGCCGACGATGGCCGCCGCGAAGATCGGCAGCACGATGTTGAAGGCGAGGTCGGGCTTCAGTTGTACGTCGAGCGCCAGCATGGTGCCGGCCATCGCCGCGAGCGATCCGGCGATCACCCAGGTGACGCGCACCACCAGCTTGGTGTTGATGCCCGAAACCTGCGCCAGGTCGGCATTGTCGGCCATGGCGCGCATCGCCTTGCCGAGCCGCGATCGGGTGAGGAAAAAGTGCAGCGCCAGCACCGCAATGGCGGTACACACCACCATCAGCACCTGCGGTTGCGTGAAGTTGATCGTCCGGGTGACGCCTTCGAGCGGCACCGGAATGCGGATCAGCTGCTTGGTCTCGGTCTCGAAGAAGTTCCACGTGCCCGAGCCGAAGAACAGGCGGATCAGGCCCTGGATGATCAGCGTCACGCCGATCGAGGCGATCAAGAGTGTCACCGGCCGCGCACCGCGCTTCCGCAGCGGAGCGTAGAACCCCTTGTCGAGCCCTAGCGCCAGTATCGCCGTCAGCACCATGGCGATCGGCAGCACGAGAAAGCCCGTCGGCAGGAACGGCACGCCGATCCCAATGGACTGGAACAGCAGCATCAGCAGGAAAGCGATGAAAGCGCCGAGCGTCATCATGTCGCCATGGGCGAAATGGGCGAAGCGCAGGATGCCGAAGATCAGCGTGACGCCGATGGCACCGACTGCATAGATCGAACCCAGCACCACGCCGGCAACGACCACGTTGTTGAAAAAGAAGATGAGTTCGTTCATCGCGGCTCAGCCCCCCAGGAAGCTCTTGGCGACTTCGGGGTCGGCGATGAGCTCGGGGCCCGTGCCGGTGAAGCGGTTCTGGCCCGAGGCGAGCACGAAGCCGCGCGAGGCAAATGCAAGCGCCTGCCGGGCGTTTTGCTCGACCATCAGGATGCCGACGCCCGCCTTGTTGACCTTGACGATCTGCTCGAAGATCTCGAGCACGTAGCGCGGGCTTAGCCCGGCCGAGGGCTCGTCGAGCAGCAGCAGCTTCGGCTTGCTCATCAGCGCGCGGCCCATGGCCACCATCTGGCGCTGGCCGCCCGACAACTCACCCGCCGGCTGGCGGCGCTTCTCGCGCAGCACCGGGAACATCTCGTATACCCACTCGATGGTCGGGCGGAAATCGTCGGTGCGGGTGAAGGCCCCCATCTCGAGGTTTTCCTCGACGCTCATCGAGGTGAAGACGTTTTTTTCCTGCGGCACGAAGCTCAGCCCCTTGGGCACGAGCCGGTCGGGCAGTGAGTTCTGTATCTCCTCGCCGCCGAAGACGATCGAGCCATCGGTGACCTTGAGGAGGCCGAAAATGGCCTTCAGCGTCGTCGACTTGCCGGCACCGTTCGGCCCGACAATGACGCCGATGTCGGATTGCTCGATCGACATGTTGACGCCGTTGAGGATGGGCGCGCCGCCGTAGCCGCCGATGACGTTCTTCAGTTCGATGAGCGCCATTTACGCGGCCTCCACCGGAGCGCCGAAATAGGCCTCGATGATCTCCGGATTGGCCCGGATCTCGCTCATCGGGCCCTCGGCGATCTTCTCGCCCTGCGCCATGACGATCACCGGGTCGCAAAGGCGACCGATCAGGTCCATGTCGTGCTCGATGACGAAGAAGGTGTAGCCGAGCTCCTGGTTCATGCGCTCGATATTGGCCGCGAGATCCTGCAACAGCGTACGGTTGACGCCGGCCGCCACCTCGTCGAGCAACACCACCTTGGCGTCGACCATCATGGTGCGGCCCAGTTCGAGCAGCTTCTTCTGGCCGCCCGACAGGTTGCCCGCGAGTTCATGCTTCACATGCCCGAGCTTCAGGAAGTCGATCACGTCCAGCGCCTTCTGGCGGACCGCGCGCTCGGCGGCCTTCACCGAGCCCGGCGCAAACCAGGTGGTCAGCAGGCTCTCGCCCGGCTGGTCCGACGGCACCATCATCAGGTTCTCGAGCGCCGTCATGTTGGAGAATTCGTGCGCGATCTGGAAGGTGCGCAGCATGCCGCGGTGAAACAGCTCATGCGGCTTCAGCCCGGTGACATCCTGGCCGTCGAACATGATCTTGCCGGTGTCGGGCGTGATGTTGCCGGCGACGAGGTTGAACAGCGTCGACTTGCCCGCGCCGTTCGGCCCGATGAGCCCGGTGATCGATCCGCGCTCGACCCGGAGCGAGCAGTTGTTGACTGCGCGCAAGCCGCCAAAGCGCTTACTGACGTTCTGCACGTCGATGACTGCGTCGAAGGACACCCCACCCCCGTCCTGATGTTTGCCGGTCGAATGCCGACTTGGCGGGCATCTGCGCATATGCAGCATACCCGGTCAATCGAGCCACGACCGTGATTGGGGACGCTTCCTACAGAAACCGTTCGGTTTTGACCAGCCGGTCAAATCACTCTTTCCGGTTGGGCCGTCGACTTACACCGCGGCAAGCACCGCATCGGCCGTCTTGTGGTTGGGCGCGAACAGGATGTCGTAGAGCGTCGCAAGCCGCGTCAGCGACTTGATATCGACGTCGTGCGGCATCGCAGTCAGCGGATCCTGGAAGAAGATCAGCACGTCGAGCCGCCCCTCGGCGATCATCGCGCCGAGCTGGGCATCGCCGCCGAGCGGGCCACTCAGCAGCCGCGTGACGTTGAGGCCCGCACCCTCGTTGATGCGGCCACCGGTGGTGCCGGTGCCGTAGAGCTCATGTCGGGCGAGGGCATCGCGGTTCCTCAGCGCCCAGGCGACCAGCTCGTCCTTCTTGTCATCGTGTGCCACGAGGCCGATGCGCGCCATGTGAAGCCCTTTCCGGTGAGGCCTCGTTTTGCCCGGCTCAGGCCTTGAGCGCAATGGCCTCGGCGAGCAGGATGGCAATGTCGTCCTCGGGGATGACTTTGCCCGGCACGAGCTTGATGAAGCGCACCTGCTTGCCGTCGCCTTCGAGCAGCGGCGAGCTGAGCTGCCGCCCGTGCTCGAAGACCAGCGAAACGTGATCCTCCATCGGGAAGATGGCGCAGATGAAGCCGGCCGCCGGGTGGCGGTAGTTCACCGAACCCCAACCGAGCCTGGCCTTGGCCTCGAGGTCAGGACGCACCGATAGCAGCGTCAGCGCCAGCTTGCTGGTCAGCTGCTGGATCGGCTCGGGAAACGAGCGGACGATGTGAAGGAGATCGGCGACCATTTCAGTCGACCGAGAGTCTGATGGTTCCATGGCTCATGTCGAGGCCCATGGGATCGATCATGGTCATGGCCTCCGACTGGGCCATCTCTTCCATCATTTTGCCGCTGGCCGCCAGTGCATCCGCGTGGCTCTGCCAGAAAACGATGTCGAGATAGGTCCCGTCATCACGCTCGGCGAGGTGGCGTGACACGAAGCCCGGCTGCCGCTTCAGCCAGTCGTTGATGGCGGCATTGGCATCGACGAAGCCCTGCGTGTTGCCCTTCTTGAGGCGGAACGTGACCAGTTCGATGGTGTGGGGGACGACGACGGACATGAGAAACCCTTCCCGGTTGACGCGGGAAGGGTTGTGTCACGAGTCACCTGACACCGCGTGTCAGGGTTACCCTGGCCCGATCAGAATTCGGCCCAGTCCTTGTCGATGGCAGCGTTGCCGCGGCTGAGATAGGAGCTTGCGGCCTTCTTGACCTTGTCCTGCAGCGCCCGGATGCCCTTGGCCGGCGCGGCCTGCACCGGAGCAGGCTTGCCGGTGCCTGAGACGGTGAAGATGTCCACCACCCGGTCGAGCTCGTTGGCCTGCGCCTCGGTCTGCTCGATGGCGGCGTTGGTCTCCTCGACCAGGGCCGCGTTGTGCTGGGTCATCTCGTCCAGCTGACGCACCGCGGTGTTCACTTCCTCGATCGCCGAGGCCTGCTCGCGCGATTCCTTGGCGATGCTGTCCATCAGCGCGTTCGACGAGCGCGCCGCTTCCAGCATTGCCTCGAGGCGGGCCGCCGCGTCCGCCACCAGCTTCGAACCCGTCTTCACCTCGGCGCCCGACTGGTCGATCAACACCTTCACTTCGCTCGACGCACTGGCCGCCGACTGGGCGAGCCGGCGCACTTCGACGGCGACCACCGCGAACCCCTTGCCGGCATCGCCGGCCCGCGCCGCTTCCACCGAGGCGTTGAGCGCCAGCAGGTTGGTCTGGAACGCGATGTCGTCGATCAGCCCGATGATGTTGCTGATCTTGGCCGACGACGCGGTGATCCGCTCCATCGCCATGTTGGCTTCGCCCATCACCTGGCCGCCCTCTTCGGCGGTGCGGGTGACCGAGGAGGCGACAGTGCTCGCCTCCTTGGCCCGATCGGCGTTCTTGAGCACCGTCGATGCCAGCTGTTCCATCGCCGCCGAGGTCTCCTCGATCGTCGCCGCCTGCTTGGTGGTGCGTTCGGACAGGTCGTTGGCGCCCGACAGGATCTCCCCCGTCGCCGTCTTCAGGCCGCGCGAGGTGTCCTTGAGCTGGCCGACGATGTTGCTCAGCTTGTCGGCCACCGCGTTGGTATCGTCGCGCAGGCGGGCGAAGGCGCCTTCATAGTGGCCCTGCATGCGCTTGGTGAGGTCGGTGTCGGCGAGCGCCGCCAGCACTTCGCCGGTCTCCCCGAGCCCGCGATCGACCGTGGCGACGAGGTTGTTGACCGACCCGGCCAGCGCATTCAGCTCGGCGTCGGGGAACTCGGCATCGACCCGGCGCGAGAAGTCGCCGGCCACCGCCGCATCCACCACCCGACCGAACGAGCGCTGCAGCTCCGCCATCATCGCCGACCGCGCTTCCTGGTCGCGAATGATCCGCGCAGCCTCCGCTTCTGTCATCTCGGCCATCCGGATCCCGTTCTCGCGGAACACCTCGAGCGCACGCGCCAGCGTCCCGATCTCGTCGCCACGCCCCTGGCCGGTCACCTCGACGTCGTACCGTCCCTCGGACATGACACTGACTGTCTCGCCCAGGCTGCCAAGGGGACGGCCCACCATCTGGCGGATGAGAACGAACAGGATGGCGGCGGCGATCAGGACGCAGACGATGGCGAGGCCGGCAATCATCATCCGGGCCTGGTTGAGCGTCGCTTCCAGCGTCGCCACCGGCACCGACGTCACCACCACCCAGAAGTCGTCGGTCATGCCCACCCGGATCGGCACCGCGACCTTGCGGACGAGCACCCCATCGGCCGTGGTCGAATCCATGGAGGCGTCAGCGCCAGCGAGAGCGGACTTTGCGAGGGCCAGCACCGGGCTGTCGGCAGGCAGCGTCGTGCCAACCGTAGCGGCGTCGCTTGAAGCCACGACCACACCGGCCGAAGTGAGGAGTTCGACGTTGCCGTCACCAAACGGGCGCAGCGCCGACACGCGCGTGCTGATATCGCCGAGCCCGAGGTCGATACCACCCGTGCCCAGGTACTTCCCACCGACCACGACCGGGATACCGATCGAGGTGATCAGCGTCTCCTTGCCGCCAACGGCGTAGAGGTAGGGCTCGATCGCGACCGCCCGGTTCAGTGACTTTGGCAATTGATAGTAGTCGCCCGCGCCGGCCTTGTCGTAGTCGACCAGCGGTTCAACCGCGATCGTACCGCTGCCGCGGTTGAAATAGGGGACATAGCGGCCGCTCGCATCGCTGCCGGCGCTGTCGACGAACGATGCATCCTTCCCGTCGAGCGCATTGGGCTCGAAGCCGGCCCAGGCGCCGAGGAGCTGGGGGTTCTGCTCCAGAGTGGTACGGATCACCGAATCATAGGCAAAGCGGTCGGCCACCTCGTTGTTGCGCAAGCCGACGATGGCCGCGACCATGCCCTTGGCTGCCTCGGCCGACCGGTCGAGTTCGGCCTTGACCTCGCTGGCGACGCCGCTGGTGGTCTGGGCCTGCAACTGTTCGGTCTGGGCCCTGATGGTGCCGCTGACCTGCTCGACCAGCACGAACATGCCGATGCCGAAAACAACGGCAAGCGAGCCGATGGCCACGAGGACCAGCTTCAGGGAAAGTGATCGTATGCGCATGGGTGACGCCCCTCGTTCGACCGCTCGGGAGTGCCCGGACGGCCAGGTTGGTTGTTGCCTCGCGCCGTTCACGCGAGGCGGTAATGCCAGTCGGGCCGGGTCAGAACTCGGCCCAGTCCTTGTCGATCGCCGTGTTGCCCTGCGTGAGGTAGGACCTTGCGGCGTGCTTCACCTGGGCCTGCTGGCCCTTGATGCCTCGCGGTGCCGCCGCGGTGCCACGCACTGCCGGGCGCGCGCCAGACACCGTGAACACATCGACCACCCGGTCGAGCTCGTTGGCCTGCGCCTCAGTCTGCTCGATCGCCGCGTTCGTCTCCTCGACCAGCGCCGCGTTGTGCTGGGTCATCTCGTCGAGCTGGCGCACGGCGGTATTGACCTCCTCGATCGCGGCCGCCTGACGGCTCGACTCCCGCGCGATGCTGTCCATCAGCGCGTTCGACGACCGCGCCGCATCCAGCATGGATTCTAGCCGGGACGCGGCCTCGGCGACGAGCTTCGTGCCTGTCGTGACCTCGGCGCCCGACTGCTCGATCAGCAACTTGACGTCGGCCGATGCACTGGCGGCGGACTGCGCGAGGCGCCGGACCTCCACGGCCACGACAGCGAAGCCCTTGCCCGCGTCACCCGCGCGCGCCGCCTCGACCGAGGCGTTGAGGGCAAGGAGGTTCGTCTGGAAGGCGATGTCGTCGATCATGCCGATGATGTTTGAGATCTTGCCCGACGACTGGGTGATCCGTTCCATCGCGGCGTTGGCCTCGCCCATCACCTGCCCGCCCTGTTCGGCGGTGCGGGTGACGTCGGCGGAAGCCTTGCTGGCCTCCTTGGCACGCCCGGCGTTCTGCAGCACGGTCGAGGCCAGCTGGTCCATCGCCGCCGAGGTCTGCTCGATGGTGGCGGCCTGCTTGGTCGTTCGCTCGGAAAGATCGTTGGCGCCCGACAGGATTTCGCCAGTCGCTGTTTTCAGCCCGCGGGACGTGTCCTTGATCTGCCCGACGATCTGGCTCAGCCGATCGGCCACGGCATTGGTGCTCTCCTTGAGCGCACCGAACTCGCCGACGAAATGCCCCTGAACGCGCCGAGTGAGGTCGGCCTGCGCCAACCCGGCCAGCACGGCGCCGGTTTCCCCGAGGCCACGCTGCACCGTGTCGATGAGGGTGTTGATCGAGCGCGCCAGGTTGTCGAACACCGGCATCCCGAACGAATCCTCGACGCGGCTGTCGAAGCGACCGTCGGCGGCTTCCGCCACCACGCGTCCGAACGACTGCTCGAGCCGGTGCAGCATCTGCTGGTCCTGCTCGGCGCGGGCACCGCGTTCGCTCGCCGTCGTCGCGGCCAGGTCGCGGACCTTCTGCGCCTCGAGCGCCGCCTCTTCCGACTTGCGCTCGGCCAGCAGCAGAAGGCGGCGGGTGGTCGCGGACAGCCAGACGAGACCCACTGCCTCGACGACGAGGATCACAGCATGGAGTACGACGCGCTCGAAGCCACTGCCGCCGTAGAACACCAGCTCTTCCATCCCGAGCCCGAGCACGAGATGATGCACGGCGACAAGCGCGGCGCCGAGGATGATGGCCTTGCTGTCATACATCAGCGCCGAGAGGGCCAGCGCGGCGAAGAACGCCATGTGCAGGTCGATCTGGAAAGCATAGCCACGGGCCGCGATCAGCAGCGCCATCACCTGCGCCATCATCACCGACACGGCGAGAAAGCGGAACGTCTGCCCGTTGCGGGCCACGAGGAACGTGCCGGTCAGCGCCGCCGCGGCTCCGCAGGCGAGCAGGCTGCCGAGCCCGAGCCCGCCCTGTGCGAAATACTCCGTCGCAAGGGCCGCCGCCCCCATGACGACGGCAACGACAGCGATAACATAGCTTGCTCGTTGCCTCAGCTTTTCGATGTTCATCCCACGGACCCTCAGGTTGACGCCGGCCCGCAAATTCCGGTCGCTTTGACAGTAAACAGGGCGCCCTGCTCCGCGACCCGCGCGGCAAAGCCGGGATCGGGAGCGAGCGCGATGACGATATTGCCGAACCGGCTTGGCCCGACGAGTCGCCCGCCGGCCTGCGCCACCAGCGCAAAGGCTTCGACTTCGCCCGTCCATGGCGGGAACACCACGGCCATCTCGCCGGTCGCCGGCGGCGCGTAGGCGCTGGCCGTACCGGCGGCGAGGGTCGCGAGGGCCACCACGATCGCAGGAAGGAGCGCCGCCATCATCGGCTCGGCCGGCTCTCGGACTTCCAGGGAGTGGGGACGGTTTTCGCTCATGTCGACCCCATGCTGCAGCACGGCGCTTAAGA
>JAEYYP010000357.1 GCA_023428425.1 Pseudomonadota bacterium | reverse complement strand
CGAAAAGGTGGTCTCCGTCGAACGGATCAGCGAGCCGGAGAGTGACGAGCCGGGGAGCGAGGACGGCGCGGCCGAAGAGTAGGCCTACCAGGGGCGCCGGGTACTCGGCGCCCCTTTTCACTGCGTCAGATGCGGCCTGGCCAGCAGCTTGGGCCCGAAGACGTTGAGCAGCAGTCCCGCGAACACCAGCACGCTGCCCCCTATCTCGATCCCTGAAACAGTCTCCCCCAGCAGCAGCGCAGCGCTACCGATGCCGGCGATCGGCACGAGAAGCGAAAACGGTGCCACCAGGCCGGCGGGGTAGCGCGACAGCAGCATGCTCCAGGTGCCATAGCCGAAGAGCGTTGCGGCATACGCGATGAAGAGCAGCGAGCCTGCCCCCAGCAGCGTTAGGTCGTGCAGCGCTGCCGGAATTGCCCTCGGTCCCTCGAACAGCAGCGACAAAGCCAGCAGCGGCAGCGGCGGTACGAGCGATGACCAGACGACAAAGCCAAGCATGTCGATCTTCCCAGCCCGCTTCGTGACGATATTGCCGACCCCCCAGAAGAAGGCGGCCGCGATGGTCATCAGCAGAGGCACCAGCGCCGCACCATCAATGCGCTCGAGCGCAATTGCACCGATTCCGGTGAAGGCCACCGCGGCACCCAGCCACTGCACCGGCTTTGGACGCTCACCGAGGAAGAAAACCGCCAGTGCGATGGTGAAGAACGCCTGCAGCTGCATCACCAGCGAACTCAAGCCGGCCGGCATGCCGAGCTTGATCGAGACGAACAGCAGCCCGAACTGCGCGACGCCGATCGCAAGACCGTAGCCGATCATGATGCGCCAGCTGACGGCTGGACGGCGGACGAAGAAGACGGCAGGCAACGCCGCGAGCGCGTAGCGCAGGGCCGTCATGAGCAGGGGCGCGACTTCGTCCACACCCCAACGGATGGCAACAAAGTTGAGCCCCCACACCGTCACGACGAAGAGGGCAAGGATGAGGTCACGGGCGGACATGTGAGACCGGTAGAGCAGGGGCAGGGCCCGTGCTCTTCCACGTCGCCAGTAACAACGCAAGATTGGCCGGCGCCCTTCAGCGCCAGCCATGCATCAGCGTCAGGGCTTGCTCATACCGCGGCCCAGGCCCCGGTCTTCTCGCTCTCGTACACCGCATCGATGACGCGCATCGTCTTGATCGCATCCTCCACGCCCCACTCGAGTGGCTTGTCGTCGAGGATGGCGCGGCAGAAGGCGTTGGCCTGCTCGGTGTACTGGTCGACCGGCGGGATCACTTCGCGACGTGCATAGTTGCCGCTCACGTCCCAGTCGCGATCGACGAGAATGGCGGTCGGCGAGTCCGGGTTCGGGGTGAACGGCACCAGCAGTTGCATCCGGCCCTTGGTGCCCAGCACCTCTAGTGACTGGCCGAGATTGGTCTGCGTCGAGCAGATGAAGCTCGCCTGCCTGCCGCCGCCGAAATCCATCATCACCGACGCCAGCCGGTCGGTATTCATTACCGGGTCGCGGTCGACCAGAGACACCGCGCGCAGCGGCTCGGCATCGAACATGAAGCGCGAAGCGGTGATAGGGTAGCAGCCGATGTCGTAGATGCCGCCGCCGCCAATATCGACCTGGTTGCGGACATTTGTCGGGTCAATCAGGTAGTAGGTGAAGGTGCCGCGCACGGCACGCAACTCGCCGAGTTCGCCCGATCGGATGATCTCGCGGGCCCGGGCCCATTGCGGATGGAAGCGCACCATGAAGGCTTCATAGAACTTGATACCGGCAGGGATCTGCCGCAGTTGCTCGGCTTCTTTCGCGTTGATGGCGATCGGTTTCTCGCAGAGCACGTGTTTGCCGGCCTTCGCGGCTGCCAGCGTCATCGGCACATGCAGGTGATTGGGCAGCGGGTTGTAGATCGCATCGATGTTCGGGTCGGCGAACAGCTCTTCGTAGCTGCCATAGGCCCGTGCCTTGCCGCCGAGCCCGAGCTCCGCGATGTAGGCTTCGGCCTTCGAGGCGTCGCGGGACGCAACCGCCACCACCTCGCTCAGTGGCGACTTGAGGATCGCCGGGGTGACCTTCTTGAGCCCGATATTGGCGGTGGAGAGAATTCCCCACCTGACTTTGTTCTCGGCCATCTCACAACTCCTCCGTTTGACGCGGCAGAGTGGTAGCGGCCCAGGCAGTTCAAGTCGAGTTCGTCATAGGTTGCGGCCTAAGCGACCTGCCCAGCCGCCCACCCGCTCGCCCAGGCCCATTGGAAGTTGTAACCGCCGAGCCAGCCGGTCACGTCCACCGCCTCGCCGACGAAATACAGCCCCGGCACCGTCCGCGCCGCGAGCGTGTTCGAATCGAGTCCGTCGGTATCGATGCCGCCCAGCGTCACCTCGGCCGTTCGATATCCCTCCGAGCCCGTCGGCTTGATCGTCCACCGTCGGAGCGCGTCTTCCACCTTCGCGAACGACTTGTCGGACACATCGCCCATCATGTTCTGGATGCCGATATCCTCGGCCAGCATCTGCGCAAGCCGCTTGGACAAGTGGTGCGAGAGCACCGTCTGCAGGTGCAGCTTCGGCGTTTCCGCTCGCGCCTTGCGCAGGATCTCCGCGAGGTCGCCATTCGGGAACAGGTCGATCACGATGGCGTCGCCCTCGCGCCAGTAGCTCGAAATCTGTAGGATCGCCGGACCGCTCAACCCCCGATGCGTGAACAGCATCGCTTCCTCGAAGCTGCGTTTGCCGACCGAGATGCGCGTGGGGTCGACCGCAATGCCGGAAAGCGGTGCAAGCCGCTCCAGGATCCGCGGCTCGAAGGTCAGCGGCACGAGGGCAGGGCGGGTCTCCGTCACTTTCAGCCCGAACTGCGTCGCAAGCTGATAGGCATAGCCCGTCGCTCCCATCTTCGGGATCGACTTGCCGCCAGTCGCGACCACCAGGCTCTGCCCGGAATAGTCGCCCTTGGTGGTCTCGACCGTGAAGCGTCCATCGGCATGGCCTACGCCGGTGATCTCGGTCGAAAGCTGCAGCTCGGCCTTGGCCTTCCGCAACTCGGTCACCAGCAGGTTGACGATCTGCGCGCTCGAGCCATCGCAGAAGAGCTGGCCCAGTGTCTTTTCATGAAAGCTGATGCCGTAGGCATCGACGAGGCCGATGAAGTGATCCGGCGTATAGCGCGCCAGAGCGGAGAGCGCAAAACGCGGGTTCTGGCTGATGAAGCGGTCGCGGCCCGCTTTTACGGTCGCGTTGACGTTGGTGAAGTTGCAGCGTCCACCGCCCGAGATGCGGATCTTCTCGCCCGGCGCATCGGCATGGTCGAGCACCTGTACCTTGCGTCCGCGCTTGCCGGCTTCGATGCCGGCCATCATACCCGCCGCGCCGGCGCCGAGGATGATGGTGTCGTAGTGTGTGGAGGTCATCCCAAAGCCCTTCGCCGGTTTCGAGGCGCCGCGCAAGGCCTGTCGCGCTTGCCATGCCCGCGATGCCGTGACACAAACCCGCCACTTTGAACGGAGGGCGCGTCGGGATGACGAGACTGGTCGGCTTCTACCCCGGCTCATTCGATCCGCTGACGAATGGCCACCTCGATGTGATCGAGCGCGCCTGCAAGCTGGTCGACAAGCTGGTGATTGCGGTTGGCACGCATCATACCAAGCGGCCGATGTTCTCGCACGAGGACCGGTTGGCGCTGCTTAAGGCCGTGCTCGAGCCGATCGGCAAGCGCACCGAGACCGAGTTCGCCTATGTCGATTTCTCCGGCCTGATGGTCAATGCCGCCCGTGCCGCGGGCGCCAGGCTGGTCATCCGCGGGCTGCGCGACACGACAGACTACAACTACGAGATGCAGATGGTGGGGATGAACGCGCAGATGGCGCCCGACATCCAGACGGTGTTCCTGCCGTCGTCACCGCCTGTCCGTCACATCTCCGCCACGCTGGTGCGCCAGATCGCCGACCTCGGCGGCGACATCAGCGCCTTCGTACCTCCTCTCGTCATCAAGGCGCTCAACAAAGCATGAACGGTTCAATCAAGCGCGCCGGGGTCATCCTCGGCATTCTCGTTGCTGGCCTCGCTGCCTTCTTCGCAATGTCCATCGCCGCGCCGCAGGCCTCGATGGCCCAGGAAAGCGGCAAGCCGCACTGGGTCCTCGAACTGAAGGACGGCACGGTCGATATCGAGCTGCTCCCCGAAGTCGCTCCCCAGCACGTCGCCCGCGTCATCGAGCTGACCAACCAGGGCTTCTACAACGGCATCGTCTTTCACCGCGTTATCGACGGCTTCATGGCCCAGGGCGGTGATCCGACCGGCACCGGCACCGGTGGTTCCAATCTCCCCGACCTGCCGGCCGAGTTCACCAACACCATCAAGTTCGACCGTGGAATCGTAGCGGCAGCGCGCACGGCCGATCCGAACAGCGCCAACTCGCAGTTCTTCATCATGTTCGCGCCGGCCGAATGGCTCGATGGCCAGTACACCATCTGGGGCCGCGTCGTGTCGGGCATGGAAGCCGTCGACAAGATCAAGAAGGGCGCGGGCGACCAGCCTGTCATCGACCCCGACAAGATCGTTTCCGCCACCATCAAGTACGAATAAGGAGCCACATCCATGGCCTACAAGGACCCCGAGAACACCCTCGTCATCGAGACCACCAAGGGCAAGGTCGTCATCGAGATGCGGCCCGACTTGGCTCCCGGCCACGTCGAGCACATCAAGAAGCTCGCCCGCGAAGGCCAGTATGACGGCGTCGTGTTCCACCGCGTCATCGACGGCTTCATGGCGCAGACCGGCGACGTCAAGTTCGGCAACGCAGCCAAGGGCGAGACCTCGCGCGCCGGCATAGGCGGCTCGAGCTACCCGAACCTCAAGCAGGAATTCAACGCCGAGCCGCACACCCGCGGCGTGGTGTCGATGGCCCGTGCGCAGGACCCGAATTCGGCTAACAGCCAGTTCTTCATCGTCTTCGACGACGCGCGCTTCCTTGATCGCCAATACACGGTGTGGGGCAAGGTGATCGAAGGCTTGGTAAACGTCGACAAGATCAAGCGCGGCGAGCCCGTGCGCGATCCCGACTCGATGACCTCGGTGAAGGTCGCGGCGGACATCGCTGAATGATCCGGCTGGCCGCAATCGCGATCGGGGTTTGCGGCCTCTCCACTCAGTCGCTCGCGACGGAGTGGGTCGACTGTTCCGACGCGGCCGGTGCCGCGTCGTTCTCCTATCTGGCAGGCTCGCTCGACGCGTTGTCGATCGTCGGGCTCAACATATCGGTCGGCGACCAGGTGTGGGCCAGCGACGTCGCCTACGGCCCGGGCAAACCGGTAGCGGTCGGGCAGGCGTTCGCCACCACGGACAGCGTACTGGTCGATGCCTACACACCGGATATGGTGACGCTGGTCGCCCAGTTGCGCTTGTTCCGCGCCAGCGAGGGCGACAGCTTCGCCGAGGGCGGCATCCTCCGCATCCCCGGCCACGGCACCTGGCCCGTCGCCTGTTCCGGCCCCTGAGTGCAGGGCGCGCCGTGAAAGTAGACGACTTCGATTTCGAACTCCCGCCCGAGAACATCGCGCTTCATCCGGTGGAGCCGCGCGACAGCGCTCGCATGCTTGTCGTGCGCCCCGGCGCAGCGCTTGCCGATCGCCATGTCCGCGACCTCCTTACCCTCCTGCGCGCTGGCGATGTGCTCGTGGTCAACGATACCCGCGTCCTGCCCGCCGAACTGACCGGCGCGCGCGTCCGTGGCGAGCTTCGGGCCGGCGTCAGCTTCAACCTCCACAAGCGCGTCGATGCCGCAAGCTGGAAGGCCTTCGCGCGTCCCGCCAAGAAGCTGGAGAAGGGTGATCGCCTGGAACTCGGCGACGATGGCAGCATCATCGCCACCGTGAGTGACAAGGCCGAAGGCGGCGAAGTCACCCTGCGCTTCGAGCTTGCTGGTGCCGAGCTCGACGAAATCATCAAGGCGCACGGGGCCATGCCGCTGCCGCCCTATATCGGGCTGAAGCGTGGGCTCGAGGAGCGCGACAAGTCCGACTACCAGACTGTCTATGCCCGGAAGGACGGCGCGGTCGCCGCCCCCACCGCCGGCCTCCACTTCACTCCCGAGCTGCTCGACGAACTGACAGCGTTGGGCGTCACCATCGAACGCGTGACACTCCACGTCGGGGCAGGGACATTTCTTCCGGTCAAGGCCGACGACACCGCAGACCACAAGATGCACGCCGAATGGGGCGAACTCCCAGCCGAGGTTGTCGAACGCATCCTCGCCGCGAAGACGAAAGGCGGCCGCATCGTCGCCGTCGGCACCACCAGCCTGCGTCTGCTGGAAACAGCTTCACGCGATGGCGAGCTGAAGCCGTTCACCGGCGACACCGACATCTTCATCACCCCCGGCTACCGCTTCAACGCGGTGGACGTGCTGATGACCAACTTTCATCTGCCACGCTCGACCCTGTTCATGCTGGTCAGCGCCTTCGCCGGCTTCGACACCATGCACGCGGCCTATCGGCACGCCATCGCGACGGGGTATCGATTCTACTCGTACGGGGATAGCTCGTTGCTGTTCCGCGAGTAGGTCGCTCAGGTCGACCGGGACTGCTGCTTTGACTTCACCTTGTAGCAGAAGTCGCACGAACCATCGCCGTTCATGCACGTTTTCGACCGCTCGAGCTTGAGCCCGAGTTCGTCGGCCATGGCGAAATCGGAGTTGCAGATCAGGAGCTCGCCCAGGTCGCGGGCGCCGATCTGCTCCATGAACTCGGCGTAGTCGCAGTGATTAACCTGATTGCGAAGTACGGTGTCGGTCTGCTCCAGCGTCTCGAACTCGTAGCGGATACCCTTGCCGAAGCCGGCGAACTCGGCGGCGAGGGTCGGGATGTCGAGGAGCGAGCCGCGGGCGCCGACGATCTCTCGGTTGGCCCGATCAAGTGCGTCGCGGATGAGCCTGTGCGCTTCCGGCTTGCCAAGGGCGGCCTCCATGGCCCGCACCAGCGGGATCTGGGCCTGGACCTGAGTGGTGATGCGCTCGAACGGGGTCATGTGCGTTGCCTTCGGTTCGTGCGATAGTGGCAGCAGGCCGGCGCTGACGAAACCCCGCAAAGGGTCGCGCCTGTCGAGCCGAAAATAGTCTCTAATGTGTCGCGCTTTCGAACCCGGAAAGTCGCCGGCTGTTCCTGAAGGCGCCCAAGCGAGGAGGAAGCCATGTTCAAGGAACGTGCCGCAATGGGGATGATCCCCGTCCAGGACGTCGAACGGGCGGTTTCGTGGTATCGCGACAAGCTCGGGCTGGAGCCCGGTGAACGTGTCGGCGACGGGACGATGTACCACCTCAACGGCGCAACCATGTTCCTGTACCGGTCAGGTTACGCGGGGACCAACCAGGCGACGATGCTGACCTTCGAGTCACCTGACCTCGCCGCCGACATGACGGTGCTGCGCGGCAAGGGCGTGAGGTTCATCGACTATGACTTCCCGGGTTTCAAGACCGAGAACGGCGTCGCCAGCATGGGCGGCATGAAGACCGCCTGGTGCAAGGATTCCGAGGGCAACATCATTGCCCTCAACCAGGTTGACTGATGCGCCTCAGCGCGTGCAGCGCAGGATGGTCTGGCGCTTGCCGTCGGCGGCGATGACATTGATGCCTTCGCCGCTTGGCGCGAAAACCGGCACCAGCGTCAGCTGCGTGTTGCCACAGCTGATGGCAAAGCCGTCGCCGCTGGCCGTGAGGTTCATGTCGCACTTGCCTGCGGGTGAGGCGTAGCTGGTTGCCGTAATGGTAGTGACGGCGGCAGCGTCGCCACAACTACCGAGGCTCGCCGCCCACTTGCCGATCAATGGCTGGGCGCCGGCCGGGAGGCTCGCGGCGGCCGGGACTGCAGGCGCCTTCACGGCGGGAGCGGTTACGGCGGGCGTCTCCGCGGCGGGGGGCGGCGCCTGCTCGTTGCTGCAGGCGGCGAGCAGTGGCAACGCGATGATGGTGGCGACGATCCCGAGGCGCATGACGAATCCCAAGCAGTTGACCCGGGGCACGCTTGTCGCGCTATTGCGGCACGAATGGGACAGGAGCGCACACGCATGCCGCAGATCTACGTCGATGCCGATGCGTCGCCGGTAAAGGACGAGGTGCTGCGCGTGGCCGAGCGGCATGGCATCGTGGTGACCATGGTGGCCAATTTCGGCCTCCGGCCATCGCGCGATCCGATGGTCCGCACCGTCATGGTGCCCCAGGGTGCCGACGCGGCCGACGACTGGATCGTCGAACATGTCGAGGCGGGCGACATCGTCTGCACCAACGATATTCCGCTCGCGAGCCGCGCGCTGACGAAGGGTGCGACGGTGCTGGGGGCGACCGGCAAGTCGTTCACCGAGGCTTCGATCGGAATGGCGCTGGCGATGCGGGAACTGAACCAGCACCTGCGCGAAACCGGAGAGAGCAAGGGCTACAATGCCGGGTTCACCGCGAAAGACCGGCAAGCCTTCCTCCAGGCGTTGGACGAAGCCGTGGTCAAGGCAAAGCGCCGATAGGAATATGTTCCGGCGCGTAGCATGATTTTCCAACGACGCCTGCCCGGCATTAACGTTTGTGGATTGGCGGGCGCTTGGATACGGTCGCGCCGCATTGTTGGACGGAGGCTGGAATGGCGCGGGTGGTGATCATTGGAGGCAGCGGGCATGTGGGGACTTACCTCGTGCCACTGCTGGTCGAGGCAGGGCACAGCGTCGTCAATGTCACCCGCGGCCAGCGGGCGCCATACCAGCCGAACGGGGCCTGGGCGGCGGTGGAGACGGTGGTGCTCGATCGCGACGCGGCAGAAGCGGACGGTACGTTCGGCGAGCGCGTCGCGGCCCTCGGCGGCGATATCGTCATCGACATGATCTGTTTCACGCTCGACAGCGCACGTCACCTGGTCAACGCGCTCAGGGGCTCGGTGCAGCATTTCATCCATTGCGGAACGATCTGGGTCTACGGACACAACACCGCGGTGCCCGCCACCGAGGACCAGCCGCACAACGCCTTCGGCGAATACGGGACGCAGAAGGCGGCGATCGAAACGTACCTGCTCGGCGAAGCGCGGAAGAGCGGCTTTCCGGCGACGGTGTTCCGGCCGGGGCACATCGTGGGGCCGGGCTGGGCGCCGCTGAATCCCGCGGGCCACTTCAACGTAGAGGCTTTCAACACCATCGCGCGTGGCGAGCCGCTGGCCCTGCCGAACTACGGTCAGGAGACGGTGCATCATGTGCACGCCTCCGACCTTGCGCGGTTGGTGATGGCGATCATCGCGAGCCGCTCGACGGCAGTGGGCGAAGCGTTCAACGCGGTATCACCACAGGCAGTGAATCTGCGCGGCTACGCCGAAGCCATGTACCGCTGGTTCGGCCACGAACCAAAGCTCAGCTACCTGCCGTTCGACGAATGGAAGCTCGGCCTCGACGCCCGGGACGCCGAGGCGACCTGGGAGCACATTGTCCGCAGTCCCAGCCACTCGATGGCCAAGGCCGGGCGGCTGCTCGGCTTCGCGCCGCGCTATGGCTCGCTCGAGGCGGTGCAGGAAGCGGTGCGCTGGCTGATTGCCGAAGGGCGCGTGGAGGCCTGCAATGTCCGATAACTACCTGATCCTGATCCCGACCGATCCGAACTGGACGCCTGATGACACGGCCGCCGACAAGGCCGGCAACCTCGTGGCCGAACTGGTCCCCGATGCCGAGGAGGTCGAGGGCTTCATCATGGATGAAGTCGAGTTCTTCGACGCCGGTGACAACTTCAAGGGCGTGACCTGCCCGCACTGCGGCGCCGATGTCACCGACTGGTGGCCAGGGGCGATGGACCGCGCCAATGACGTCTCCTTCGGCGATCTCGGTGTTACCATGCCGTGCTGCGGCCGGCCGTCGTCGCTCAACGACCTCCTCTACGACATGCCGCAGGGCTTCGCGCAATTCGCCATCACGGCAACGGAGCCCGGCATCGAGCAACTCGACGAGGCAACGCTGCGCCGGCTGGGCGAGGCGCTCGGCCATCCCATACGGGCGATCTGGCAGCGCATCTAGCGCCCGCGAGATTTTTCTCGCGGCCCCTTCCAGTTGTCACAGCCCTTGTCTAACAAGGGCGTCGAGCAATCGATTGCACCCAGGAGAGGCAGCCCATGTCCACCATCATCGACGTCACCGGCCGGCAGGTTTTCGACAGCCGCGGCAATCCCACCGTGGAAGTGGACGTGGTGCTCGATGATGGCAGCTTCGGCCGCGCGATCGTTCCCTCGGGCGCGTCCACCGGCGCTCATGAGGCGGTGGAGCTGCGCGACGGCGGCAAGCCGTTCCTCGGCAAGGGCGTGACCAAGGCGGTGGACTTCGTCAATACCGAGATCTTCTCGGAGATCCAGGGCCTCGACGCGCTCGACCAGATTGAGGTCGATCGCACCCTGATCGAGCTCGACGGCACTGCCAACAAGAGCCGGATCGGCGCCAACGCCATCCTCGGCGTGTCGCTCGCAGTGGCCAAGGCCGCGGCCGAGTCGAGCTCGCTGCCGCTCTATCGCTACATTGGCGGGCCGAACGCCCATGTGCTGCCGGTGCCGATGATGAACATCATCAATGGCGGCGCCCATGCCGACAACCCGATCGACATGCAGGAATTCATGATCCTGCCGGTGGGCGCTGAATCGATCGCCCATGCGGTGCAGATCGGCTCGGAAATCTTCCACACGCTGAAGAAGAGCCTGGGTGCCGATGGCCACAACACCAATGTCGGTGACGAAGGCGGCTTCGCCCCGAACCTGAGTTCGGCCGAAGTGGCGCTCGACTACATCGTCAAGTCGATCGAGAAGGCCGGCTACTCGCCCGGCAAGGACGTGTACCTGGGTCTCGACTGCGCCTCGACCGAGTACTTCAAGGGCGGCAAGTACGAGATGGAAGGCGAGGGCAAGTCGCTCTCGTCGGAAGAGAACGCCAAGTTCCTCGCCGGGCTGGTCGACAAGTTCCCGATCATCACCATCGAGGACGGCATGGGCGAGGATGACTGGGAAGGCTGGAAAATCCTGACCGACCTGCTCGGCAAGAAGGTGCAGCTCGTCGGCGACGACCTGTTCGTCACCAACACCGAGCGCCTGCGCTCCGGCATCAAGATGGGCGTCGCGAACTCGATCCTCGTCAAGGTGAACCAGATCGGCTCGCTCTCCGAGACTCTGGACGCCGTCGATACGGCGCACCGTGCCGGGTATACTTCAGTGATGTCTCACCGCTCGGGCGAGACCGAGGACTCGACGATCGCCGACCTCGCGGTGGCCTGCAACTGCGGGCAGATCAAGACCGGCTCGCTGAGCCGCTCGGACCGGCTTGCCAAGTACAACCAACTGATCCGCATCGAGGAGCAGCTCGCGGGCGCGGCGAAGTACGCCGGCACGTCGATCCTGCGCGGCTAGAGCTCGCTCGACCGTGCGGGCCCTCGTCTACGAACGATATGGCCCGCCGCATGAGGTGCTGCGGCTGGTCGACTTGCCGCAGCCCACGCCCGGCCCGGGCGAGGTGCTTGTCCGGGTCCGGGCCGCGTCCGTCAATTCCTGGGATTTGGACCTGCTGACCGGCTCGCCGCTCGGCCGGCTCGAAGCACCCTTCAAACCGAAGCGGCAGGTGCTCGGCGCGGATATTGCCGGCACTGTGGAAGCAGTGGGCGATGGGGTCTCCGCATTTCTGCCGGGCGACCATGTGTTCGGCGACCTGTCGGAAGGCAAGTGGGGCGGCTTCGCGGAATATGCCGTAGCCAGGGCAGGGGAACTCGCGCACATCCCGTCGGGACTGAGCTTCGTCAAGGCAGCAGCACTGCCGCAGGCCGGGGCACTCGCCCTGCAGGCGCTGCGGAGCTCGCCTAGTATCGGGCCGCAAAGCGACGTGCTGATCAACGGCGCCGGCGGCGGGGTAGGGACCTTCGCCGTGCAGATGGCGATCGCGCTGGGAGTCAGCGTCACCGGCATAGACCACGCAGTGAAAGATGAGCGCGTGCACTCGCTGGGAGCAAGCCGCTTCCGGCCAACCATGCCACCAAGCACGGCCACCTGCAGCAGGGCGCCAATCTTGCCACCCACCACCACCAGCCGACCGCCATCCTTCAGCGCCTGCGCGTATGTACCTGGCGAGCGACGGGCCACCATGTCGATGATCAGATCGTACTGGCGCCCGTCCGCCATGAAGTCCGACGCCTGGTAGTCGAGGAAGCGGGGCCAGCACATGAGCCTCCTACGGTACCGGCCGTCCAACGCTGACAATATGGAGCTCGCCCGCCGTTGCATATCGGGCCGCCTCGAGCCGATCATCGACACGCTTTGGCCACTGGAAGACGGCGCCCGAGCGCTGGCGCGGCTCGGCAGCGGGCTGGCGATCGGCAAGGTCGTGATCGGGATGGCCGACTGACCAGCCAGATCACAACCGCCTGTTAAGTGGCCGTTGTCTATTGTGCGGCGTCGCTTCGCGAGATTGCCCAATGTCTACCCGTCTAAAACGCCCGGCCTTCTGGCGCCATCTCGGCATCACGCTGATCCTGATCGCCTTCCAGGGCTACCTCGGCTACTCCTTCTTCACCGGGCAGTTCGGCATCGACAGCCAGGACGTGCTGGAAAAGGAGATTGAGGAGTTGGGCGCCACGTCGGCGGCCCTCGGCGCCGAGATCGAGTCGTACCGGCACCGGATTTCGCTCTTCAAGTCGTCGAGCCTCGATCCAGACCTGGTGTCGGAGCGAGCCAGGGCATTGCTGTCGATGTCTGAACCGGACGACTACGTGGTGATGGTCAACCCAGCTACCGGTAAACCGCTTTTCGGTTCAGGAGCCGCATCAACCACAAGCGAGTTAAGCGTAGAAATCGAAAGAGGCATAGACTGATAGCAGCGTTTCCTCGCGCAAACGCGGGATTCGCAACTTCTGCGATTTTGGGGTAGAGTGTTTCGATACGCGGCCTGTGTGTGCCGCGGCCCAGATTCCGGAGCGATTGCATGGCGCGTAAAGCGGTGGCCAAACAGGCCCAGTCCAATGTCCCCGAACTGACCAAGGAACAGGAACTCTCCGCTTATCGCGAAATGCTGCTCATCCGCCGCTTCGAGGAGAAGGCCGGCCAGATGTACGGCATGGGCCTGATCGGCGGCTTCTGCCACCTGTATATCGGCCAGGAAGCAGTGGTGACCGCTATCACCATGGCCTCCAAGAAGGGCGAGCACGCCCAGATCACCGGCTACCGCGATCACGGCCACATGCTGGTGATGGGGCTCGACCCCAAGGGCGTGATGGCTGAACTCACGGGACGGCAGGGCGGCCTGTCCAAGGGCAAAGGCGGCTCGATGCACATGTTCTCCAACGAGCATCGCTTCTACGGCGGCAACGGCATCGTCGGGGCGCAGGTGGCGCTCGGAACGGGCCTGGCCTTTGCCTCCAAGTACCGCGGTGACGGCACCGTTTCGATCTCGTATTTTGGCGACGGCGCGGCCAACCAGGGCCAGGTCTACGAGAGCTTCAACATGGCGAAGCTCTGGAACCTGCCGGTGGTCTACGTGATCGAGAACAACCGCTATGCCATGGGCACTTCGGTTGATCGTGCGACGGCGCAGGGCGATTTCTCCAAGCGCGGCCTTTCCTTCGGCATCGACGGCGAGCAGGTGGACGGCATGGACGTCCGCCTGGTGCATGATGCGGCCAAGCGCGCGATCGAGCATGCCCGCTCCGGCAAGGGGCCCTACATCCTCGAGATGCAGACCTACCGCTACCGTGGCCACTCCATGTCCGACCCGGCGAAGTATCGCAGCAAGGACGAAGTGGCGACCATGCGCGCCGAGCGCGACCCGATCGAGCAGGTGAAGAACCGCATCCTCGAAAAGCGCTACGGCACCGAGGAATGGCTGAAGGAAGTCGAGACCGAAATCCGCGCCATCGTCACCGAGGCCGCCGATTTCGCCACGACCGATCCCGAGCCGGCAGCGTCGGAACTGTGGACGGACATCTACGCGGCATGACGGGGGTCATCTTCACCATCGGGCTGCTGGTCTGGCTGGTGGCGGCCTTCGCTTTCGTGCGCATCGCCCTGAGCTTTGCCCGTGTCTGGCGCGCCGCGCCGGCGGGGCAGGGCAGCAAGGCCGCGCTGGAACTGTGGAGTCTGAACTATCCCGCCGTACGCAGCCGCATCGACGAGACGGCTGCACCGGCGATAGAGACCTTTCGCAAGAGCGTCGGCCTGTTCGCCGCCTGCGTCGGTGGTTTGATAGTGGTGGTGCTTCTGAATCTTGCCACCGGGAACGCTGCCTGATGGTGGAAACGCTCAACATGGCGGGACGCGCCCAGCATGACGATGCAGGTGGACTGGTTCGTCTGGTTGCTGGCTATCGCGGTGGCAGCGTTGTTCCTCGGCTACTTCTGGTGGACGGGTCGCACGATCATCGCCAGCTTTCGCCGCATCGCGCAGTTCATCGAGGACTGGCCGCAGACGCGCCGCGCCATGGTGGAAGCCGAGGCGCGCAGCGGCGGGCGGTATCCGCTCTGGTTCCGGCTCGCGCGCATCGCCTTGGTGCTGGCGCTGGTCGCCCTCGTCGTAATTCTCCTCTGGCGCCGGTTCGGCTGACGGCCACGCCCGCGTTGTCCTAAACTCCTGGGCGGACCTGCCGCCTGATCGCCCCTCTGCGGAGCACGAAGATGCCAACGATCCTGATGCCCGCCCTCTCGCCGACCATGGAAGAGGGCAAACTGTCGAAATGGCTTGTCAAGGAAGGCGACACGGTCAAGCCCGGCGATGTGCTGGCCGAAATCGAGACCGACAAGGCCACCATGGAAGTCGAGAGCGTCGACTCGGGCAAGGTTGTGAAGATCCTCGTGCCTGAGGGCACCGAAGGTGTGAAGGTAAACGAGCCGATCGCGCAGGTGCAGGCCGAGGGTGAAACCCTCGACGCGCCGCCCGTGGCCAAGACCGCGCCCGAGCCAGCCGAGGCGCCCGTAGTGGCCGCCGAGAAGGCCGCCGATGCCGCCCCATCTGTTGCTGCCGCTCCGGCGGCGCCGAAGTTCGAGGCGGCTGCCGACCCCGACCTGCCAGCCGGCGTCGAGATGGTCGAGATGACCGTGCGCCAGGCGCTGAACGAGGCGATGGCCGTAGAGATGCGCCGCGACAAGGACATCTTCCTCATGGGCGAGGAGGTGGCCGAGTACCAGGGTGCCTACAAGGTTTCGCAGGGCTTGCTGCAGGAATTCGGACCGCAGCGCGTCGTCGATACGCCGATCACCGAGCATGGCTTCGCCGGTCTCGCCGTGGGCGCGGCTTTCGCCGGGTTGCGGCCTATCGTCGAGTTCATGACCTGGAATTTCGCCATGCAGGCGATCGACCAGATCATCAACTCGGCCGCCAAGCAGCTCTACATGTCGGGCGGCCAGGTGTCGGCACCGATCGTGTTCCGCGGCCCGAATGGCGCTGCGGCGCGTGTCGGTGCGCAGCACAGCCAGGACTACTCGGCGTGGTACAGCCATGTGCCGGGCCTGCATGTCGTGGCGCCGTTCTCTGCGGCTGATGCCAAGGGCCTGCTGAAAGCGGCGATCCGCTCGAACACCCCGGTCGTCTTCCTCGAAAACGAGATCCTCTACGGCTCGACCGGCCTCGTGCCCAAGGTCGACGACTTCGTACTGCCGATCGGCAAGGCGCGCATCGCGCGACCGGGCAAGGACGTGACCATCGTGTCGTTCTCGATGGGCATGCGCTACGCAACCCAGGCCACCGAGAAGCTCGTCGCGGCCGGCGTCGACGTCGAACTCATCGACCTCCGGACGTTGCGTCCGATGGACACCAAAACCGTGGTCGAGTCGGTGAAGAATACCGGCCGCCTCGTGACCGTCGAAGAAGGCTGGCCGCAGGGCGGCATCGGTGCCGAACTCGCCGCCGTGGTGACCGCCGAGGCCTTCGACTACCTCGACGCCCCGCCGCTCCGCGTCACCGGCAAGGACGTGCCGATGCCCTACGCCGCCAACCTCGAAAAGCTGGCGCTGCCGAACGTCGACGAAGTGATCGCGGCGGTGAATGCCGTGACATATCGGAGCTGAGGATGAGCATCCCGGCCGACGACCAGAAATTCCTGGATGCCGCCTACGAGGAGGCCCAGCAGGGGCTTCGCGAGGGTGGCATTCCGATCGGGTCGGTGCTCGTGCGCAATGGCGAGATCATTGGTCGCGGGCACAACCGGCGGGTGCAGAAGGGTGATCCGATCCTGCACGGCGAGATGGACGCGATCCAGAACGCCGGCCGGCAGCGGACCTACAAGGACGTCACCTGCTACACCACGCTCAGCCCCTGCATGATGTGCACCGGCACCATCATCCAGTTCGGCATCTCCCGCGTGGTGGTGGCGGAGAGCAAGAATTTCAAAGGCTTCCAGGATGTCATGACGCTCGCAGGCGTCGACGTGGTCGACTACCACGAGGAGCGCTGCGAACACATGATGGCCGACTTCATCGCGAAGCATCCGGAACTCTGGAACGAAGATATCGGCGAGTAAGGCACCATGAGCATCAACATCACCATGCCCGCGCTCTCTCCCACGATGGAAGAGGGCAAGCTCGCGAAGTGGCACGTCAGGGAGGGCGACAAGGTTTCGTCCGGTGACGTGATCGCTGAAATCGAGACCGACAAGGCGACGATGGAAGTCGAGTCGATCGACGAAGGTATCGTCGGCAAGATCGTGGTGCCCGAGGGCACCGAAGGGGTGAAGGTCAACGCCGTCATCGCCGTGATCCTCGCCGATGGCGAAAGTGCCGGCGACATCAAGACCGACGCTCCGGCTCCTGCCGCCAAGGCTCCTGAGCCGGCAAAGACCGAGGCGCCGAAGGCCGAGGCTGCTCCCGCAGCCCAGATGCCGACCGCGACCACCGGCTCGGCCGTTGCCCCGGTTCCCGCTCCGAAGCCCGCAGCCGCTCCGGCGCCTGCGGCCAACGGCGCCCGCGTTTTCGCTTCGCCGTTGGCCAAGCGTCTCGCCAGGGAAGCCGGAATCGAGCTTTCCGCAATTTCCGGCACCGGCCCGCATGGCCGCGTCGTGAAGTCGGACGTCGAAAGCGCCAAATCCGGCAAGACCCCGCTGAAGGCGGCACCCGCTCCGGCCGCTGCCGCCCCGGCTGGTGGCGCTGCGCTCGCTGGCGGCATGACCAAGGCCCAGGTGCTGGCTCTCTACCCCGAGGGCAGCTACGAGCTCGTGCCGAACGACGGCATGCGCAAGGTGGTGGCGGCGCGCCTCACCGAGTCCAAGCAGACCGTTCCGCATTTCTACCTGACGCTCGACTGCAAGATCGACGCGCTCCTCGAGGCGCGTGAGCAGATCAACTTCGCGGCCCCGAAATCCAAGGACGGCAAGCCGGAGTACAAGCTCTCGGTCAACGACTTCGTGATGAAGGCATGGGCCGCGGCGCTGATGAAGGTGCCGGCAGCCAACGCCACCTGGGCCGGGGACTCGATCCTCTACCACAAGCATGCTGACGTGGCGGTCGCCGTGTCAGTGCCGGGCGGCCTGTTCACGCCGGTGGTCAAGTCCTGCGATACCAAGTCGCTGCGGCAGATCTCGGACGAGGTGAAGGATCTCGCTGGCCGCGCCCGCTCCAAGAAGCTGGCACCGCAGGAATACCAGGGCGGCTCGAGCTCGGTCTCCAACCTCGGCATGTTCGGCATCAAGAACTTCCAGGCGGTCATCAACCCGCCGCACGGCACCATCCTCGCCGTGGGAGCCGGCGAAGAGCGCGTCTATGTCGAGAAGGGCCAGATCAAGACCGGCAACTTCATGACGGTCACCCTGAGTTGCGACCACCGCGCGGTGGACGGAGCATTGGGCGCCGAACTGCTCGCCGCCTTCAAGAGCCTGATCGAAACTCCGGTGATGATGCTGGCCTGACATCTGGGAGACGTCGATGAAGACCATTCTCGCTTATGGCGACAGCCTGACCTTTGGCGCCAATCCCATCCCGGGTGGACCGCGTCATCCTTATGAGGATCGCTGGCCGACGGCGCTAGAGCAGGGCCTTGGCGGCGCCGCGCGTGTGATTGCGGAGGGGCTGGGCGGTCGCACCACCGTGCACGACGACTGGTTCGCCAACGCTGATCGCAATGGCGCCCGTGTGCTGCCGACGCTGCTCGAAAGCCACTCGCCGCTCGACCTGATCATCATCATGCTCGGCACCAACGACATCAAGCCGTTCCATGGCCGCACCGCCAACGAGGCGGGGCGGGGCATGGCGCGGCTCGTGCAGATCATCCGCGGACACTACGCTGGAAGGATGCTGGCGGTACCGGAGATCATCCTCGTGTCCCCGCCGCCGATCATCCTGGGTGACTGGGCCGATATGATGGACCACTTCGGCCCGCATGAGGCGATCGCAACGTCGGTCGATTTCGCGAGCCAGTACAAGAAGCGCGCCGACGAGCAGAAGGTGCATTTCTTCGATGCCGGCACCGTGGCAACGACCTCGAAGGCCGACGGTATTCACCTCGACCCGGCCAATACCCGCGCGATCGGCACCGGCCTCGTGCCGCTGGTGAAGCAGGTTCTGGGCCTCTAGGCCAAGCGGGGCGCAAGCCTCGAACGCATTCAAGACGGAAGGCAAGCCCATGGCTGACAACTACGACCTCATCGTCATCGGCGCCGGCCCCGGCGGCTACATCGCGGCGATCCGTGCTGCGCAGCTCGGCATGAAAACCGCCATCGTCGAGCGCGAGCACATGGCCGGCATCTGCTCGAACTGGGGCTGCATCCCGACAAAGGCGCTGCTCCGCACCGCCGAGGTCTATGGCCACATGATCCATGCCAAGGACTACGGCCTCACCGCCGACAAGTTCGGTTTCGACCTCGAAGCCATCGTCAAACGCTCGCGCGGCATCGCTGCGCAGATGAACAATGGCGTCCAGTTCCTCATGAAGAAGAACAAGGTCGACATCATCTGGGGCGAGGCCGTGCTGACCTCGCCGACCGAGATCAAGGTCGCGCCGACCAAGAAGCAGATCGTCCAGCCGCAGGGCCCGATCCCCAAGAACGCGCTCGGCGAGGGCACCTACAAGGCGAAAAACATCATCATCGCCACCGGCGCGCGGCCGCGCGTCCTGCCTGGCATCGAGCCCGATGGCGAGAAGATCTGGACCTATTTCGAGGCGATGAAGCCGGCCAAGTTCCCGAAATCGCTCGTTATCATGGGCTCGGGCGCCATCGGCATGGAGTTCGCCAGCTTCTACCGCTCGATGGGTGCCGAGGTGACGGTGATCGAACTCTTGCCGCAGGTGCTGCCGGTCGAGGATGCCGAGATCGCTGCGCATGTACGCAAGCGCTTCGAAAAGCGCGGCATCAAGATCCTGACCGACGCCAAGGTAGCCAAGGTCGACAAGACCAAGGACGGCGTCGTCGCCCATGTCGAGCTCAAGGATGGGTCCAAACAGCAGATCGCCGGCGAGAAGCTGATCTCGGCTGTCGGCGTGCAGTGCAACTCCGAAAATCTCGGGCTGGAAAAGCTCGGCGTGAAGATCGATCGCGGCGCCATCGTTATCGACCACTATGGCCGCACCAACGTGCCGGGCGTCTGGGCGATCGGCGACGTCGCCGGCCCGCCGATGCTGGCCCATAAGGCCGAGCACGAGGCCGTCATCACCGTTGAAACCATCGCCGGCCTCAAGGGCGTGCATGGCCTCGACAAGACCAAGGTCCCCGGCTGCACCTATTGCGAGCCCCAGGTCGCCAGTGTCGGCCTGACCGAAGCCAAGGCCAAGGAAGCTGGCCGCGAGATCAAGGTCGGCCGCTTCCCCTTCGTCGGCAACGGCAAGGCGATTGCGCTCGGCGAGCCGGAAGGGCTCGTGAAGACCATCTTCGACGCCAAGACCGGCGAACTGCTCGGCGCCCACATGGTGGGTGCGGAAGTCACCGAACTGATCCAGGGCTTTGTCGTCGCCATGGGCCTCGAGACCACCGAGGAAGACCTGATGCACACGATCTTCCCGCACCCGACTCTCTCGGAAACGATGAAGGAATCGGTGCTCGACGCCTATGGTCGTGCACTGAACATCTGAGGACGTTGCGATGATCCCACCCGCCGACATTCCCGGCCTGCCGAACGACATCACGCCGCTGCTCGTGTTCCTCGCCATCGGCCTCGTCGCGGGCTGGCTGGCGAGCCTCGTGCTCGGCGGCGGCGGGTTGCTGCGC
>JAEYYP010000303.1 GCA_023428425.1 Pseudomonadota bacterium | reverse complement strand
TGGGCCGGTCACCGAGCGGCGACCGGGCACCTACATCTACTACGATCGCATGCAGGTGGGGGACAAGGTGGCGTGCGTCGACGACTGCGCGCTGACGGTGCTGGCGACGGTGGTGAGCCGACCCACGGCCACCCGCGTGGTGATCGACGCCGGTTCCAAGTCGCTGGCCTATGATCCCGTGGCGGGAGACCTGTCCCTCGGACATGGCCTCGTGATGGGCACCGAACTAGTGGTGAAGTCGCTGTCCGAGGAACATGGCGTGATCGAGATGCCGGTGGCATCCGACTGGCCGAGGGTCGGCGAGCGGCTGCGCATCATCCCCAACCATGTCTGCGTCGTCTCGAATCTCTTCGACACCGTAACCCTGATCTCCGGCGACGAAGTCCGGGACACCCTGCCCGTTGCGAGCCGCGGCCGAACCGACTAGGAGTCGTCGCGGGGCAGGGAGTGGTATTACAATGGTCTCGGAATGGTATGAGGGTGTCACGCTTGCGAGCGAGTGGTTCCCCGGCGGCGACCGCCCGGCCTTCTATCGCCTGACCGTGTCCAATCGCAGCGGCGAAGCCCTCACCGGATTTCGGCTCGGGGCATCCGGACCGGCCTTCGTGATCGGCGACGCCGAGGTGAGCGGCGGCCGGGTGGTGACGCAGCTTTCCAATTACTGCGAGTTCGCGCCACCCGCCGGCTTCACCCTCGCCCCAGGCTCGGACTGGGTGCTGGATATCCTCAAGCCCGACATGGCCATCCGCCACTGGACCGACGGCGCCGTCACCGGCTTCCTGATCCTGGCCGATGGTTCGACGCAGGCTGTCCGCACCATCCCGACCCGGCTTGCCGGCGCCGATGCCAAGCGCAAGCGCGGCAGCGTCCGGCACGCCGTGCCCGAACACCCGCCCGTGCCGGTGTCGATCATCCCCTGGCCGCAGTCGGTCGCGGTGTCGGGCCGCCGCACCGCTCCCAACTGGCTCGCCATTACCGTGCCGAGCCACCCCGGCCACCTCCATGGCAACGCTCTCGCCGCGGTCGAAGCCTTCACCGACCTCGCGCGCGTTCTCTTTCCCGACGAAACATTGGTCGGCAGTCTGCATGCCGAAGGGGTTGAACAGTCGCACGCAGGTCACGGCGGCTATCCGGTGGAGATGGTCCCCGGTGCCGGAGGCCGCGAGGGCTATGTCATCGAGTTCCGGCCCGATGGCGCCAGGCTCACCGCCGAGCACGAGGCGGGCTTCCTTTATGGCCTCATCACGCTCGGCCAGATGCTGCGTGGCGCCCGCGCCAACCTGCATCAGTTCAGCTTCCCGACCGCCGGACGCATCGAAGACGCACCCCGGCTCGGCTGGCGCGGGTGTCATCTCGACGTCGCCCGCCGTTTCTACAGCCGCGAAGAGGTGCTGCGCTTCGTGGCGCTGCTCGCCTGGAACAAGCTCAATGTCCTTCACCTCCACCTGAGCGACGACGAGGCCTGGCGCGTCGAGATCGATACCTATCCCGAACTGACCCAGAAGGCCGCCTGGAGCGGCCATGGGCTGCCCATTCCGCCGCTGCTCGGCGCCGGTCCGGAACGTTCGGGCGGCTATTACAGCAAGGATGACATCCGCCGCATGGTGGCCTTCGCCCGCCGCCTCGGCGTCGACGTCGTGCCCGAGGTGGACATTCCAGGCCATTGCTACGCCCTGATCCAGGCCGTGGCGCAACTGCGCGACCCCGGCGAGAATGGCCTCTACCTGTCGATCCAGAGCTTCCCCAACAACAGCCTCAACCCGGGCGTCGATGGGGTTGCCGATGTTGTCCGCACCGTTTTCGACGAACTGATCGAGCTGTTCCCCTCGCCGTACTTCCATGTCGGTGCCGACGAGGTGCCCCATGATGCATGGCAGAGCTCGCCGGCTGCCAGGACGCTTGGTGCGCGGCTGGGAGCGGAAGGCTCCGCACCGCTGCAGGCGCACTTCCTGCAGCAGATACAGGCGTTCCTGACCTCCAGGGCCAGGATCACCGGCGCCTGGGAAGAGGCGGCGCTCGGCGGCGGCATCGACAAGGCGCACGCCTATCTCGTCGGCTGGAAGGACGTCGAAATCAGCCAGAAGCTCGCGGCCGAAGGCTACGACGTCGTCGTCGCCCCGGCGCAGGCTTACTACATGGACATGGCGCTGGGCCCCGAGTTCGAGGAATGCGGCGCCGCCTGGGCCGGGTGGTCCTCGCTCGAAAAGACCTACGCCTTCGAGCCGGGCGACGGCTGGAGCGAGGCCGAGAAGGCGCGCCTTCTGGGCATCCAGGGCTGCATCTGGTCCGAGCCGATGACCGATCGCGCCGTGTTCGACCGGCTTGTGTTCCCCCGGCTCTCGGCCATCGCCGAAACCGGCTGGAGCACCGACCGCGACTTCGCGCGCTTCACCGCGCTCGTCGGGTTGATGCCCAACATGTACGGCAACTACGAGGATGATCGATGAGCGCTGCTCCGTCCCAGAAGTCCGGCGACCTTCTCGTCAGGCTCTACGACCTGCCCGAGACCCCGGCCGATGCGCGCGTGGCAGCCGCCGGCATCACTATCCGCCGTGCCCTGCCGCCCGAGCGCTACGCGGTGCGCGACTGGATCGTCGAGCGTTTCAGTGCCTATTGGGGCGGTGAGGCCGAGATGGCGCTGAGCCAGTTCCCGACCACCATCTGGCTGGCGATCAGGGACGGGAAGCTGCTCGGCTTCGCCTGCCACGACGCGAGCGCCAAGGGTTTCTTCGGGCCGACCGGCGTCGATGAGAGCATGCGCGGGCAGGGGGTAGGCGAGGCGCTGCTTTTCGCCACCCTGCGCGGCATGCGCGAGGCCGGCTACGCCTACGCCGTGATCGGTGATCCCGGGCCGGTGGAGTTCTACATGAAGCGCCTCGACGCCATGCCGATCCCCAAGTCGAGTCCCGGAATCTACAGTGGGATGTTGCCGTTGCGGCCCGATCCGGCAGACGAACAGGGTTAAATCCCTCTTTACTGCAATCGTTTACTTTGCCCGAAGCAATCCCGCCCCAGGCGGGCGATCGGGCAGGCGCGCCGTCCCGACACCCCCGCCTGACCACCGATCATGGACGCGTCCCATTGTCCAAGCGCCGTAGCATCGAGACGGATCAGGACGCGAAGACCGGCCGACCCGGGCTCGAGCGTCAACTGGGCCTCGCCAGGGCCCGCAGCCATCTCCTGCAGCTGCGACTGCGCGCCGTCGCCGACAATCTCGGCCATGGCCTGTCGCTCTACGATCGGCAGGCCCGGCTGGTGGTCTGCAACCAGCAGTTCCTGGACATCTACCGCCTGCCGCCGGATCTGGGAAAATCGGGAACCAGCTTCCGCCGCATCCTCGAGGCCCGCGTTGCCGGGAATACCCATGTGGGTGAGGAAGGCGAGCGGTATGTGACGGACCGGCTCGGCGCGGTGCGCGAGCACAGGCCGCTGGGCGGCATCCACCGGCTGAATTCCGGTCAGGTGATCTCGATGACGCATCAGCCGATGGCCGATGGCGGCTGGGTGTCGACCCACCGCGACGTCACCGAGCTGTACAACATGCAGGCCGAGCTGACCCACCTCGCCTACCATGATCCGCTGACCGGGCTGCCCAACCGCACGCTGTTCTACCAGCGCATCGGGCGGGCGTTCGACGCCATCGCCGAGACGGGCGGCTTCGCGGTGCTGTGCCTCGACCTCGATGGCTTCAAGCCGATCAACGACATGCTGGGCCACGCCACCGGCGATGCGCTGCTGCGCCAGTTCGCCGCCCGGCTCGGCAAGGCGCTCGGCCCGCGCGATACGGCGGCGCGCATGGGCGGTGACGAGTTCGCCATCCTGCACGTCGGCGGGGACGAAGAGAGCGCGCTCGACCTTGCGCACCGGATCGCCGAGCTCTGCCAGCAGCCTTTCGACTTCGACGGCGAGGTGGTGAGCGTCGCGGTCGGCATCGGCATCGCCCATGCACCGGTCGATGGCGCGGAAACCGATGCCCTCCTGCACAGCGCCGACGTCGCCCTCTACTCGGCCAAACGCGGTGGGCGCGGCGGAATCCGGGCCTATGCGCCCGACCTCGACCACGCCGCAGGTGATCGGCGGCGGCTGGAGGCGGAGCTGCGTCGCGCCATCGAGAACGGCGAGTTCGAGCTCCATTACCAGCCCATACTTGACCTCAAGGCGGGCAGCTTCTCGGGCTTCGAGGCGCTGATCCGCTGGCGGCATCCGGAGCGCGGGCTGGTCTCGCCGGCAGAGTTCATTCCGGTCGCCGAAGAGTCCGGGCTGATCGTCATGATCGGCGAATGGGCGCTGCGCGAGGCCTTCGCCGAAGCGGCGCGCTGGCCGGCGGACCTGCGCGTCGCGGTCAACGTCTCGACCATCCAGCTGCGACGGGGCAGCCTGGTGGCCACCGTCATGCATGCCCTTGCCGCCTCGGGGCTGGCGCCGGCCAGGGCGGAGATCGAGATCACCGAAAGCGTGTTCCTCGAGCAATCCGAACAGAGTCTCGATGCCCTGCGCCAACTGCGCGCGCTGGGAGTGCGGATTGCGCTCGATGACTTCGGTACGGGCTTTTCGGCCTTGAGCTATCTGCTCGCCTTCCCGTTCGACAAGCTGAAGATCGACGGCAGTTTCGTGCGGGCGCTGGAGGGCTCAGACGGGGCCGCGACCATCGTCTCGGCGGTGGCCGATATCGGTGCCCGGCTGGGGATGTCGACGACGGCAGAGGGGATCGAGACCCCTGACCAGCTGCGGGCGGTGCATGGGTCCGGCTATGCCGAGGCGCAGGGTTATCTCATCTCGCGGCCGATGAGCCGGGAGGCCGTCCGGGCCATGCTGATCGCCCAGTTCGACGTCATGCCGGAGTCGCCGGCAGAGGCCGTGTGACCGAACTTCCGCCGCGCTGCCGCCATCATGGTGAACGCTGCCTGAACGAAAAGGCGGGGATCGCTCCCCGCCTCCGTTTCGTCTCGGGCGTGTCGCTTACTTCAGCGCGTCGGTGATCACCGTCGTGTAGGCCCCTTCCGGAGCTGCCGAGATGATCTTCTGGTCGACCAGTGCCTTGATGGTGCGCTCGTAGGCGGCCATGTCGAGCGACGGATCGTTGGCGTCCACGAGCTTGCTCACCTCGCCCACCATGTAGCGCTGGGCGTCGAACTCGGCTGCACCGGTGTCGTCGTTGTCGACGACGATCTGCGCGGCCTCGTCGGCGTTTTCAAGCGCGTACTGCCAGCCCTTCATCGAGGCCTTCACGAAGCGGGTGTAGGCGTCGACCTTGGCCGGATCCTCCAGGGTCGGCTCCATGACGTACAGACCGTCCTCGAGCAGGTCGTTGCCCATCTCGGTGTAGTTGAAGATGGTCAGGTTGTCCGGGCCGTAGCCGGCGGCGAGCGCCTGACCGTACTCGTTGTAGGTCATGACCGAGATGCAGTCGGCCTGCTTCTGGATCATCGGCTGGATGTCGAAGGACTGCTGCAGCACCTTGACGTCGCCGCCCTCGGCGGTGCTGAGGCCTTCCTTGTTCATCCAGGCGAAGAACGGGTATTCGTTGCCGAAGAACCAGACACCGAGCGTCTTGCCCTTGAAGTCCGCCACCGAGGTGACGCCGGATTCCTTCGGGCAGATCATCATCAGGCCCGAGCGCTTGAAAGGCTGCGCGATGTTGACCAGCGGCACACCCTTGTCGCGGGCTGCCGCGGCGGCCCCCATCCACTCGACGATGATGTCGGCACCGCCGCCGGCGATGACCTGCGGCGGAGCAACGTTCGGACCGCCCGGCAGGATGGTCACATCGAGGTTCTCCTCGGTGTAGAAGCCCTTGGCCTTGGCGACGATGTAGCCGGCGAACTGCGCCTGGGTAACCCACTTCAGCTGCAGCGTCAGCTTGTCCTGGGCCATCGCGGCGGTGGCGGTGAGCGCCATCGCGCCTGCCGCCAGAGCCAGAAGAAGTTTCTTCATTCTCGTTTCCCTTACCCCTGTTTCGCCCGACCACCACGGCCAGGCGGACTTCACGTCCGCTTACCTCGGCCCGGCGAACATCATGTCCGCCCGCCTCGGATCGACGGATGCCAGAAGGTCACCGCGCGCTCGATGAGCGCGATGACCCCGTAGAAGGCAGAACCCGCAAGCGCCGCCACGGCGATTTCTGCCCAGACCAGGTCGATGTTGAGTTTTCCGACCTCGGTCGATATCCGGAAACCCATTCCCACGATGGGCGTCCCGAAGAATTCCGCTACGATTGCGCCGATCAGCGCCAAAGTCGAGTTGATCTTCAAGGCGTTGAAGATGAACGGGGCTGCGGCCGGCAGGCGCAGTTTCAGCAGCGTTTCCCAGTAGCTGGCGGCATAGGTGCGCATGAGGTCGCGCTCGATCGCGCTCGATGCATTGAGCCCGGCGACGGTGTTCACCAGCATGGGGAAGAAGGTCATGGCGACGACCACGGCGGCCTTCGAGGGCCAGTCGAAGCCGAACCACATCACCATGATCGGCGCGATGCCGATGATGGGGAGGGCCGAAACGAAATTGCCGATCGGCAGCAGGCCGCGCTTCAGGAAAGGCGAGCGATCGACGAGGATGGCGACGACGAAGCCCGCGCCACAGCCCATGGCGAAGCCGGCGAGCACCGCCTTGAAGGTCTGCACGAAATCGGCCGTCAGGGTCGGCACCGAGGCGAGGATGCGCGTCCAGATCAGGCTCGGCGGCGGCAGCAGAACCATCGGCACACTGGCCGCCCGGACGATGATTTCCCACGCCAGCACCAGCGACAGGCCGAACACGATCGGGATCAGCATGCCTAGGCCGGGGGGCGTGCGCCCGGCGCGGATAGACGCGGCCAGTTGCTCGACGAAGAGCCAGGCAAACGTCCATGTCGCGACGAGCGCGAACCAGTATCCCGGCCCCGCCATCTGCAGCGTATCGAGCACCAGTACGAGGGACACGGCGCCAAGCACCGCCAGCGTACCGTCGACGAACGGCGGCAGCCGGAACCAGATGCGCAGGATGGTGAGCACGCCGAGGACGAGGAACATCCCTGCCAGCGGGAACTCCCAGACCGGCAGTGGTGCGCCTTCGGTCGAGGCGAACTCGAACACCAATGCCAGGAGGGCAAAGCCACCGGCCAGCGCCGCGAGTGCTCGCTGAAAGCCCGTCAGTTGGCCCTTCATGCCCGCACCCCCATTCGGCGGTTGGCCAGCCGTTCGCCCCAGCCGACGAGGATGACCAGCACGGCAGCGAGCGCCGCGGCGATGAAGAGCGCGGCCCAGATCTGCACCGTCTGGCCGTTGTAGGAACCCGTCAACAACCGCACCCCGAGCCCGCCGCCGGCACTGTTCGACAGCTCGCCCACCACGGCGCCGATCAGCGAGATGGCGATGCCGACCTTCATCGAGGCGAAGAGGATGGGAATGGAGGCGGGCCAGCGCAGCTTCCAGAACACCTGCCAGGCCGAGGCGTTGTAGGTGCGCATCAAGTCGAGCTGGATGATCTCGGGCGTGCGCAGCCCCTTCACCATGCCGACGACGACCGGGAAGAAGCTGAGATACATCGAGATCAGCGCCTTGGGCACGATGCCGGTGACGCCGACCGCGCCCAGCCCGACCACCACCATCGGCGCGATGGCGAGGATGGGCACCGTCTGGCTGGCGATGATCCACGGCATCAGCGAACGGTCGGACGCGTCGTTGTGGACGATCATCACCGCCAGCAGCACGCCGAGCAAGGTGCCGAGCGTGAAGCCGGAGAGCGTGGCGCCCAGCGTGATGCCGGCATGGAAGGCGAGCGAGCGCGGCGCCGTGATTGCCGAGCCGAACAGCCCGGTCCAGATGGCGCCGACGACCTGATGCGGCGCGGGCAGCACGGGCTTGTCCTGCGCCCAGGTCTGCAAAGCGAAATCGACGAAGCCCGGGGTGACCCCGGCGCGGCCGTTCAGGGTTTCCTGCCAGGGTGCGTTCATCACGATGGCCATCGCGTACCAGAACAGCACGATGACGCCGAGGACCACGAGGACGGGGATGGCCTTGCCGCTCATTGCTCCCGCCTCCTCGGCATGACCAGTCGCTGGCGCAGCTCGCGGATGGCGGAGAAGGCGTCCTGTTCGCCGATGCCGGCGGCGCAGGTTACGGCGCGTTCGGTCGAGACGATCTCGATGCTGGTCTGCGGGATGCGGCGTCCGTTGACGCGGACGATGCGACTGGGATCGTCGGGCACCCAGCGCAAGTCGGTGATGGACTTGGCCGGCATGACGACAGGTCTGCTGAAGAGCAGGAGACGCCGCACCAGCGTCAGGCTCTCGGAGCGCGCGATGAGCGACTCGACGCCGATCGCGCCCCACAGGAGCGCGAAGGCAAACACCAGCCCGCCCAGCCCCCAGCCGGCGAGCCACACCGGAAAGAACCAGGCAGCCTGCCCGCCGCCGGCACCCATAAGTACCACGCCGAACAGCAGGCCGAACCACCAGACAGCGAGGAACAGCACGAAGCGCACGAGGCGGAGCAGCATGCCGCGCCGCCGGAACGCGACTTCGGTGAAGCCTTGTCCATGCACGGTGCTGGTGGTGGTTTGCGGTCTTGCTCCTGCCAGCATGTGCCTATTCCTCGTACGAGTGGCCGGCGCGCAGGCCGTCACGGACGCGGGCGGCGATGGCGAGGAACTCCGGCGTCTCGCGAATGTCGAGCGGACGCTCTCGGGGCAGGGGGCTGTCGATGATGTCGGTAACGCGGCCGGGACGCGGGCTCATCACCACGATCTTGGTGGAGAGATAGACCGCCTCGGGGATCGAGTGGGTGACGAAGGCGATCGTCTTTTCGGTCCGCGCCCAGAGCTTCAGGAGCTCGGAATTGAGGTGGTCGCGGACGATCTCGTCGAGCGCCCCGAATGGCTCGTCCATCAGCAGCAGGTCGGCATCGAAGGCCAGCGCGCGGGCGATGGAGGCGCGCTGCTGCATGCCGCCCGACAGCTGCCAGGGGAACTTCTTCTCGAAGCCGGTGAGGTTCACGAGGTCGAGCGCCTTCGACACGCGCGCGGCGCTGTCGTTGTAGCCCATGATCTCGAGCGGCAGGGCGACGTTCCTGTCGATGGTGCGCCAGGGGAGCAGGGCGGGTGCCTGGAACACATAGCCGTAGGAACGGTTGACCCGCGCCTCGGCCGGCGAGGTGCCGTTGACGGTGATGCTGCCCGCAGTCGGCTGTTCGAGATCGGCGATGACGCGGAGGAACGTGGTCTTGCCGCAGCCCGATGGGCCGATGAACGAGACGAACTCGCCCTTGCCGATGTCGAGATTCACATCCGACAACGCCAGCACGTCACCGTCACCGGTCTTGAATGTCAGGCCCAGGCCCCGGGCGGAAACCACCGACGTCAAATGCATACCCCCTGCACGTTTTCCTGCACTACGTCCCTGCGGCGCGCGTTGAGGCAACCCCTCATCCGGCTGCCGCCACCTTCTCCCACAAGGGGAGAAGGCGTAGCTGCGTCCTCACC
>JAEYYP010000294.1 GCA_023428425.1 Pseudomonadota bacterium | reverse complement strand
GCAGCCCCAGACGGCGCCGAGCAGGATGATGAGGGCCCAGTATTGCGGTTTCATGCGTCGGCGACTCCAGTGCGCGCGGAATGTGCCGTAGCCGGCTGATCGGGTCGAACCGATTTTGACGATGGCTGTGATCGATTCCGGTGATGCCAGCGGCGTCGTCGATGGTGGAGGATGACAGGCCGATCGACCTTCAGTAGTCCTCGCGAACAAACCTGGGGGATATTGATGAATCTCAGCGACATCATCGCGCGCGATGCGCGGCCGGAGCCGTGGGGCGAGGGCGACAACATTCCGTGGAACGAGCCGGGGTTCAGCGGGCGGATGCTGCAGGAGCATCTGAGCCAGGCGCACGACATGGCATCGCGGCGGGCCGAGATCATCGCGCGGCAAGTGGAGTGGATTACCGCCGAGGTGCTGGGGCCGGCACCGGCTCGGCTGCTCGACCTGGGATGCGGACCGGGGCTCTACCTGCACGCGCTTGCGGTACGGGGATACCACTGCCGTGGCATCGACTTCTCGCCGGCCTCGATCGCGCATGCACGGGCGGAGGCGACGCGGGCCGGGTTGTCGATCGACTACGAGGAGGCGGACCTGCGGCAGGCGTCTTTCGGTCCGGACGGTTCTGTCGATGCCGCGATGATGATCTTTGGCGAGCTGAACGTCTTCGCTCCGCATGACGCACGAGCGATCCTGCGCAAGGCCTTCATGGCGCTGAAGCCCGGCGGGCGGTTGCTGCTCGAGCCGGCCAACGAGGCGACGGTGCTCCGGATGGGCGGCGAGGGGCCGGTATGGTGGTCGGCGCAGGCGGGCCTGTTCGGAGAACGTCCGCACCTGATGCTGGTGGAATCGTTCTGGCACGAGGCGGAACGGGCGGCGACCAGGCGATACTACCGGATCGAAGCCGAGACCGGGGCGGTGACACGCTGGGCCAGCTCCCAGCAGGCCTACTCGGAGGATGAGTATCGACGGCTGCTGGCCGAATGCGGCTTCGCCGCGACGCGTCTCTATCCGGGGCTCGCGACGGACGAGGCCGCAGACTACTGCGCGATCGTGGCGGAGAAGCCTAGGGGTAGCTGACCTCGCCGCGCGCCAGCATGGCGAGGGCTTCGGGGTAGATACGGTGCTCTTCCACGAGGACGCGCGCGGCCAGTGTTTCGGCCGTGTCACCGGGAAGCACCGGGACACGGGCCTGCAGGATCGCTGGGCCCTCGTCCATCCCAGGGGTGACGAAGTGGACGGTGCAACCGTGCTCCTTGACGCCATCGGCGAGGGCCTGCTCGTGGGTGTGCAGACCCTTGTGCAGCGGCAGCAGGGACGGGTGGATGTTGATCATCCGGCCGGCCCATTTCTTCGTGAACTCGGGCGTCAGCATGCGCATGAAGCCGGCGAGCGCGATGATGTCGGGGCGCCAGAGCTTCAGCACGTCGCCGATGGCGAGCTCGAAGCCGATGCGGCTGGGGTAGTCCTTGTGCCAGCGCCAGGCCGTCGGGATGTTGTAGCTCGCGGCGGTAGCGAGGCCGGGGGCATCGGGCTTGTTGGCGAACACGCCGACGATCTGCGCCGGGTAGTCGGGCGACTTCGCGGCCTCGATCAGCGCGGTCATGTTCGAGCCGCGACCGGAAATCAGGACGGCAACGCGTTTCCTGCTCACAGCGCCAACGTGCCCGTGAAGGTGACGGGGGCGCCGGTGCGCTCGGTGAGCCTGCCGACGATGGTGGCGGTCTCGCCGGCAGCGTTGAGGTGGGCGACGAGGCGCTCGGCATGGTCGGGCGCGACCGCGCAGAGCATGCCCACGCCGCAGTTGAAGGTGCGGAGCATCTCGCGCTGATCCATGCCGCCCACGCGGGCCAGCCAGCCGAACACCCTCGGCACGATGACCTGCGACAGGTCGATGTCGGCGGCGAGGCTGTCGGGCAGGACCCGCGGGATATTGTCGATGAAGCCGCCGCCGGTGATGTGGGCAAGCGCCTTGATGGCGATGCCGTCGCGCAGCGCGGAGAGCAGGGGCTTCACGTAGATGCGGGTGGGGGTGAGCAGTGCGTCCGACAGGGTGACGCCCTGCTGAAACGGCGCTTCGAGATACCAGTCGACACCGGAAATCTCGACGATCTTGCGGACCAGCGAGTAACCGTTGGAGTGGACGCCCGAAGACGCGATGGCGACCAGCACGTCGCCGGCGGCGATGTCGGCGCGGGGCAGCAGCGTGCCGCGCTCGGCGGCACCGACCGCGAAACCCGCCAGGTCGTAGTCCTTGTCGTGGTACATGCCGGGCATCTCGGCGGTCTCGCCCCCGATAAGGGCGCAGCCGGCGATGCGGCAGCCCTCGGCGATGCCTTCGACAATGGCGGTGCCGGTGGCGACGTCGAGCCGGCCGGTGGCGAAATAGTCGAGGAAGAACAGCGGCTCAGCGCCCTGCACGACGATGTCGTTGACGCACATCGCCACCAGGTCCTGCCCGATGGTGCGGTGGTTGCCGGTATCGATGGCAATCTTGAGCTTGGTGCCGACGCCATCATTGGCCGCAACGAGGATCGGATCGGTGAAACCGGCCGCCTTCAGGTCGAACAGGCCGCCGAAGCCACCGATCTCCGCATCGGCGCCGGAGCGCCGCGTGGAACGAACCGCCGGCTTGATCGCTTCCACGAGCGCATTGCCAGCATCGATGTCGACGCCCGCCTGCTTGTATGAGAGACCGTTTGATGGCAGATTCTGCGCGTCGGACATGGGCTTAGCCAGGTTTCCTTCCGGGACCGCTCAACAGGGTCAAATGCGACTGTCGGAACACTGCGGCGCTGATAGCCGCTCCACCTTACGCGCGCAAGCATGGCACGGTCGATGAGCCTCAGATACCAGGTGATGATTTGGGCGGGGATGTTCCTCCTCGCCATCCTGCTGCTGTGGGTCTTTCGCTCCATCCTGCTGCCGTTCGTGGTGGGGCTGGCGCTCGCCTACCTGCTGAACCCGGTGGTCAACTGGCTGCAGAAGATCCACATCAGCCGGCCCTGGGCAGCGATGATCCTGCTGACATTCGTGATCGCGCTGATCTCGGGACTCTTCCTCGCGCTCGTGCCGCTGGTGGCGCAGCAGATTCTCGGCCTCACCGGGCGCCTGCCGGGCTATGTGTCGGACCTCCAGGGATTGCTGCAGGAGTGGGCGCCGCAGTTCAACGAGTGGCTTGGACCCGAGCGGGCCCAGCAGCTCGAGGGCAGCCTCGCCGACCTGATCGGGCGTGGCGTGGAACTCGTCGGAACCTTGACCGCGGGGCTCGCCGCGAGCGGCTTGACGGTGCTCAACACCATTGCGGTGCTGTTCATCACGCCGGTGGTGGCCTTCTACCTCCTCGTCGACTGGGAGGGGATGATGCGCAAGGCCGATGAGCTGCTGCCGCGCCAGTACCAGGCGGAGATTCGCGGCGTGCTCGGCGAGATCGACCGCGCCATGGCGGGGGTGATCCGCGGGCAGGGTGGCGTGATCCTGGTGCTGTGCGTCTACTATTCCACGGCGCTGACGGTGACCGGGCTGAACTTCGGGCTCGCCATCGGGTTGATCGGCGGGCTGCTGAGCTTTGTGCCCTACGTGGGGTTCCTCACCGGTTTCGCGTTGTCGATGACCGTTGCGCTGGTGCAGTTCTGGCCCGACCAGTGGATTTTCATCCTGATCGTTTTCGGCATCTACATGATCGGGCAGTTCCTCGAGGCCAATATCCTCTACCCCAAGCTTGTCGGGCAGAGCATCAACATCAACCCGGTGTGGTTGATGTTCGCGCTGTTCGCCTTCGCGCTGCTGTTCGGCTTCGTGGGCCTGCTGCTGGCGGTGCCGCTGGCGGCGATCTCGGGTGTGCTGACGCGCTACGCCGTGAGCAAGTACCAGGCATCGAGCCTCTACCTCGGCACCGAGAACGGCGTGGTGCTGACTGCCGCGCCGCCGGGCGGGACTGCTGCGGGCGACGGCATCTCGGTGATCGCGGGGGAGGCAGCCGTGGCAGAGACGGCCAAGCCGACACGGCCGCGCCGCCGCCGCGCGACGGCCAAATGAGCGTGCCCCTCGCTGCCGGCGAGCGGCCGGGCCAGCTGGCGCTCGAACTGGGGCACGAGGTGTCGCACGCCGAAGCCGATTTCATCGTCGGCGACGGCAACCGGCTCGCCTATGCCCATGTATCGGCCTGGCCGGACTGGCCCGCTCCGCTGACGCTGATCGAGGGGCCGGCAGGCGTCGGCAAGTCGCACCTGGCGCGCATCTGGGCCGAGCGGGCGGAGGCCAGTTACGCGACGCCGGCGAGTGCCGAGGACCTGTCGCGGGTTGGCGGCACCGGGCCGCTGGTGGTCGAGGACGCCGACCGGGCGGGTTACGACGAGGCGGCGCTCTTCCACCTCATGAACCAGTCCATGCGGGACCGGCGGCCGCTGCTGCTGACGGCACGGGAGCCGGTTGCCAACTGGCCATTCGCGACCGATGATCTCAAGTCGCGGGCGCGTCTCGCGGCCCGGTTCGGCATGGCGTTGAGCGACGACATTCAATTGTCACAGATGTTGGTGAAACTGTTTCAGGATCGTCAGGTGACGGTCGATCCCAAAACCATAGGCTACCTGGTGGCGCGGATGGAGCGTTCGCCGGCCGAAGCTGTCGCCCTCGCCGAACTGATGGACCGCATGGCGCTCGAACGCGGAGTGGCGATCGGACGCGGCATCGCGGCCGAAGCACTGGCCCGGCGCAGTGCGGCCGCCGACAGCGACCAGATGCGGTTGAACTTCGAGGGGCCGGAAGGCGACGACAATGAATGAGATGAGCGAAATCGCCGACGCCAGCGGACTGGCTCCCGACGCGCAGGAACTGCGACAGAGCCCGGCCCGCTTCGTGAACCGCGAGGTCAGCTGGCTGCAGTTCAACATGCGCGTGCTGGAGGAAGCGGGGAACACCAACCATCCGCTGCTCGAACGGCTGCGCTTCGTGTCGATCTCGGCCAACAACCTCGACGAGTTCTTCATGGTGCGTGTCGCCGGCCTGAAGGGGCAGCAGCGCGCCGGCATGACAAAGCTCAGTGCCGACGGGCTGAGCCCGACCGAGCAGCTCGACGAGATCGCCAACCTGGCGCAGCACCTGCATCTCGAGCAGCAGGACCACTGGCAGCAACTGCGCGAGGAACTGTTCGCCGCCAACGTGGTCATCCACGAAGCCGACGACCTCAGCCCCGACCAGGTGACCTACCTGCAGAAGCTGTTCCGCGAGGAAATCTTCCCGGTACTGACGCCGATCGCGGTCGATCCGGCGCACCCGTTCCCGTTCATCCCCAACCTCGGCTTCACGCTCGCCTTCGAGATGGTACGGCCGGGGACGACGCAGACCCTCACCGCGCTGGTGCGCGTGCCGTCGAACCTCGATCGGTTCGTGACACTGCCCAAGGACCTGACGCTCGAGGCGCGGGTCGAGGTTGTGACCATCGACACGTTGATCAACCTGTTCATCACCAAGATGTTTCCCGGCTACGAAGTCACCGGGGCCGGCTCGTTCCGCATCATCCGCGACACCGAAATCGAAATCGACGACGAGGCGGCAGACCTCGTGGTGGAGTTCGAATCCGCCCTGCGCCAGCGTCGGCGCGGCCAGGTGATCCGCCTCGAGATCGAGAAGAAGATGCCGCGGGCGCTGCGCCGTCACATCTCGGAGCGCCTCGGAGTCTCGCCGACCGAGACATTCGAGGTCGAAGGCTTCCTCGGACTCGCCGATGCGAGTCGCATCTGCGACATCGACCGGCCGGACCTCAAGTTCACCCCCTACATGCCGCGCTATCCCGAGCGGGTCCGCGACTACAACGGCGACATCTTCGCGGCGGTGCGGGCCAAGGACCTGCTGGTGCACCATCCGTTCGAGAGTTTTGACGTGGTGGCGCAGTTCCTGCAGCAGGCGGCGCGCGACCCCGACGTGGTGGCGATCAAGCAGACGCTCTACCGCACCTCGCGCGACAGCCCGATCGTGAAGGCACTGGTGCAGGCCGCCGAGGCCGGCAAGTCGGTGACGGCGCTCGTGGAGCTCAAGGCGCGCTTCGACGAGGAAGCGAACATCCGCTGGGCCCGCGACCTCGAGCGAGCCGGGGCGCAGGTGGTGTTCGGCTTCATCGAGCTGAAGACGCACGCCAAGATGAGCCAGGTGGTGCGGCGCGAGAACGGCAAGCTCGTCAGCTATTGCCACCTGGGAACGGGCAACTACCACCCGATCACCGCCAAGATCTATACGGACCTCAGTTTCTTCACGGTGGACCCGGCAATCACCCGGGACGTAAGCCGGGTGTTCAACTTCATCACCGGCTATGCCCGGCCGACGGAGATGGAGGCGCTCGCCTTCTCGCCGGTAACGCTTAGGCAGACGCTGCTCGACAGCATCGCCGCCGAGGTGAAGCACGCCGAGGAAGGCAGGCCGGCCAATATCTGGCTCAAGATGAATGCGCTGGTCGACCCGGGCATCATCGACGCGCTCTACGACGCCAGCCAGAAAGGCGTGCAAATCGAACTCATCGTGCGCGGTATCTGTTGCCTGCGGCCCGGAATTCCGGGCTTCTCGGACAATATCCGTGTGAAGTCGCTGGTCGGCCGTTTCCTCGAGCACAGCCGCATCTTCTGCTTCGGCAACGGCGAGGCGCTGCCCTCGCGACGCGCCAAGGTGTGGATGAGTTCGGCCGACATCATGCAGCGCAACCTCGACTGGCGCGTCGAGGTGATGGTTCCCATCCTCAACAAGACGGTGCATAAGCAGATTCTGGACCGGATGATGGTCAACTACCTCAAGGACAACCAGCAGAGCTGGGAGGTGTTGCCCGATGGAAGTTCGGACCGGGTGCGGCTCAAGGAGGGCGACGAACCCTTCAGCGCACATGATTACTTCATGACCAACGCGAGCCTGTCCGGACGCGGCAGCGCCTTGCAGCGGGACACCGAGGATAGCGACGATTGAACCAATACTGGGGCGTTGACGCCGACCCCACCGCACAGGGCCGCATCAAGGGTGCGCGTCCGGTAGCGGTGCTCGATATCGGCTCGAACTCCGTGCGTCTGGTTGTGTATGAGCGGCATGCCCGCTCGCTGACCCCGCTCTACAACGAAAAATCCGCCTGTGCGCTGGGCCGCGGCCTCGCCCAGACCGGCAAGATCGCCTACGAGAACATCGACCGCGCCCTGACCGCCATCCAGCGCTTTGCGCTGGTGACCAAGCTGATGAAGGTCGGCAAGGTCGATATCCTCGCGACTTCGGCCGTGCGTGACGCCAGCAACTCCAAGGG
>JAEYYP010000287.1 GCA_023428425.1 Pseudomonadota bacterium | reverse complement strand
TGGCAACGCCGCCCGTGCCCAGGCCCGCGAGCGTATCGAGAAGTTCGACATCCGCCCGGCGAACGAGCGGCTGAAGACGGCCAACTTCTCGGGCGGCAACCAGCAGAAGATCGTGCTGGCGCGCGAGATGGAGCGCAACCCGGACGTGCTGATCGTCGGCCAGCCGACGCGCGGCGTCGATATTGGCGCCATCGAGTTCATCCACAACCAGATCATCAAGATGCGCGACGCGGGCAAGGCGATCCTGCTCGTTTCGGTCGAACTCGACGAGGTCCGGTCGCTCTCCGACCGCATCCTCGTGATGTTCGACGGCCACATCGTCGGCGAAGCCGACCCCGCCACCGCCACCGAAGGCGAACTGGGCCTGATGATGGCCGGCGTGACTGACAAGAAAGTGGCAGCCGAATGAGCAGCGCCATCCTGAAACCGCTGCCGCGCTGGGCCGATGTGGTCCTGCTGCCGCTGCTCAATCTGCTGCTGGCCTTCGTCGTCTCCGGTCTCGTCGTCCTCGCCATTGGGCAGGATCCGCTGGCGGCCCTCAACGCCATCGTCACCGGCGCCTTCGGCAACGGCTACAATATCGGCTATACGCTCTACTACTCGACCAACTTCATCTTCACCGGCCTTGCCGTGGCGGTGGCCGCGCATGCCGGGCTGTTCAACATCGGCGGCAACGGCCAGGCCTACATTGCCGGCCTCGGCGTCATCGCCGTCGTGCTGCCGCTGCAGTTCCTGCCCTGGTGGATCACCTTCCCCATCGCCATCGTCGCCGGTGCGGCGGTGGGCGGGTTCTGGGGCTTCATCCCCGGCTGGCTGCAGGCCAAGCGCGGGTCGCACGTCGTCATCACCACCATCATGTTCAACTTCATCGCCGCGGCGATCATGGTCTACATGGTGGTCAACGTGCTGAAGCCGCCGGGTGTGCTGGCGCCCGAATCCGCGATGATCGCCGCCGAGGGGCGCATGCCCAAGCTCGGCACCTTAATTCCGTGGTTCCGCAACACCGACGTCAACTTCACCCTGCTGCTGGCGCTGCTCTGCCTCGTCGGCGCCTACATCCTCATCTGGCACACCCGCTTCGGTTTCCAGATGCGGGCGCTCGGCCACAACCCCACCGCCTCCAACTATGCCGGCATGTCCAACAGCCGCATCATCATGATCGTGATGACCATGTCGGGCGCGCTCGCCGGCATGGTGGCGGTCAACCAGGTGGTGGGCGTGCAATACCGGCTGGTGCTCGACTATGTCGCCGATGCCGGCTTCGTCGGCATCGCGGTGGCGCTGATGGGCCGCAACCATCCGGTCGGCATCCTGCTCGCGGCATTGCTGTTCGGCGCCCTCTACCAGGGCGGCAACGAGCTGCAATACGTCATCCCCGGCCTCAGCAAGGAGATGGTCGTCGTCATCCAGGCGCTGGTCATCCTGTTCACCGGCGCGATGGAGGGGCTGTTCCGCCCCGGCCTGCAACGCATCTTCACCACGTTGTCGCCCGGCCAGAAGGCCGGGGCCATCGAGCGCAATACCGTGAAGTCGGAGAGCTGAGGCAATGGATCTCGCCATCATCCTCTCCACGCTCGACGCGACGATCCGCCTGTCGACCCCGCTGCTGCTCGCCTGCCTCGCCGGCCTCTATTCCGAGCGCGCCGGCGTGTTCGACATCGGCCTAGAGGGCAAGATGCTGGCCGCGGCTTTCGCCGCTGCCGCTGTTGCCTCGGTGACCGGCAATGTGTGGTTCGGCCTGCTCGCCGGGCTCGCCATCTCGATCACCACCTCTGCGCTGCAGGGCGCCGCCGCTATCACGCTCAAGGGCAACCAGCTGATCGCCGGCGTCGCCATCAACATGCTGGCGGTGGGGCTGACCACCTTCCTCGGCATCCAGTGGTTCGCGCAGGGCGGCCGCACGCCGCAGCTCAAGGCCGGCGAACGCTTCACCGAAATCCAGCTCCCCTTCGCCGCCGAACTGCAAGGCGTGCCGGTGCTCGGCGACATCTATTCGGGCCTGATATCCGGGCACAACCTGCTGGTCTACATCGCCTTCCTCGCGGTGCCGATCACCTGGTTCGTGCTCTACCGCACCCGCTTCGGCCTGCGCCTCCGAGCTGTGGGCGAAAACCCCAAGGCGGTGGACACCGCCGGCATCTCGGTGATCCTGCTGCGCTATCAGGCCGTGCTCATCACCGGCCTTCTCTGTGGCTTTGCCGGGGCTTTCTTCTCCATCGCCCAGGGCTCGGGCTTCGGCAACAACATGACCGCCGGCAAGGGCTTCATCGCGCTCGCCGCGCTGATCTTCGCCAAGTGGAAGCCGGTGCCGGCCATGTTCACCTGCCTGCTCTTCGGCTTCCTCGATGCGCTGCAGATCCGCCTGCAGGGCGCCGAGATCTTCGGTGTCGGCGTGCCGGTGCAGGCCATTCAGGCGCTTCCATACGTGCTCACCGTCGTGCTTCTCGCCGGCTTCATCGGCAAGGCGGTCGGCCCCAAGGCCGGCGGCGTGCCCTACACAAAGGAGCGCTAGCGATGTTGCCAAGCGCTGAGGTCGCCGGGGTCCTCCACCGCAAAGCGGGGGAGGGGGACCATGCGAAGCATGGTGGAGGGGGCGTTCACATACGCCGAGGTACCAATGCCACATCCTAAGGACGCCGAACTCTTCGCCGCCGCCGAAGCCGTGCGCGCCAAGGCCTATGCGCCGTACAGCAACTTCCAGGTCGGTACCGCCATTCTCGCCGACGATGGCAACATCTATGTCGGCTGCAATGTCGAGAACGCCGCCTACCCGGTCGGCAACTGCGCCGAGCCCTCGGCCATCGCCGCCATGCTGGCGGGCGGCGGCAAGCGCATCAAGCGCGTCTACACCACCGGCCCCGGCGCCACCCCGGTCACGCCCTGCGGCGGCTGCCGCCAGCGTATCCGTGAGTTCGCCGACCAGGACGTGGTCGTCGTCTCGCACGGCATCGACGGTTCGCCGCTCGAACAGACCATCGCGCAACTCCTGCCGCACTCTTTCGGCCCAGAGTTCTTGGGAAAATGAGTTTTTGGGCAGATAATGCCCTTCAACGAACCGCCGCGAAGCCGGAGTAACCGGTAGCCGGAATGGAGGCCACAATGGAACTTCGCGTCGTCGACCAGGCTGCGACCAAGCCCGCTGCGAAAGCCAAGGCGCCCGCACCCAAGCTGCAGGATGCTGCCACCCATCGCCGCAACCCCGGCTATCCGCTCGATCTCGACTGGGTCGAGCGTGTCCGCATGAACCGCTCGGCCCTCGAGCGCCGCGCCTCGTCGCTCCCCGCCCGCCGCACGGTGAAGAAGGATTTCCAGGCCGCCTGGCTCCTCAAGGCCATCACCCTGATGGACCTCACCACGCTGAATTCCGACGACACCCCCGGCCGCGTCGAACGCCTCTGCGCCAAGGCCCGCCACCCGGTGCGGCAGGACATCATCGACGGCCTCGGTGTTGGCGAACTCGACATCAAGCCCGCCGCCGTCTGCGTCTACCACACCTTCGTGAAGACCGCCGTCGATGCGTTGAAGGGTACCGGCATCAACGTCGCGGCGGTCTCCACCGCCTTCCCGCACGGCCTCGCCCCGCTCTCGACCCGCCTCGCCGAAATCGAAGCCTCGGTCGCCGACGGCGCCAACGAGATCGACATCGTCATCGAGCGCGGCATGGTGCTGCGC
>JAEYYP010000168.1 GCA_023428425.1 Pseudomonadota bacterium | reverse complement strand
ACGTCGCGGTGCTCCTCCACCGCTTTAGCGGGGGAGGGGAACCACCCGTAGGGTGGTGGAGGGGGCGCCCGGAAAACGCTGAAATTCTAGGAAATCACACATGGACGAGCTGACCAAGACCATCGCGTCACGGGGCGATCTCGCGCATTTGGCGCTGTTCCTGTGGGCCAGCGGTGCGACGGGGTTGCTGGTGTGGTCGCTCAGGGAACTCGTGGCTGCCAATCGGCGGTTCGATGCGTTCGTCAAGGAAATCACGCAGCTCAATCAATTGTTTCGGCGGGAGAAATGATCTTGGGGAGCAAGAAGGGATCGGACCATAGCCAGCAGGTGTTCCGGCAGTTTGCCTGGAACCTGGCGGGGACGCTGGCAAAGCCTGCGCCACGGCAGGGCAAGCCGCGACCGGTGGCGACGGGGAAGGGCTGATGCAGACCATTCCGATCGACGGTAGCGGGCGGTTCGCCGGTTATGCGAGCGCCTTCGGGCGGCTCGACGAGGCGGGCGATATCGTCATGCCGGGGGCCTTCGAAAAATCGCTGAAGCGGCGCGGGGCGGGAAAGCTCCGCATGCTGTTCCAGCATGATCCGAAGGAGCCGATCGGCAACTGGGAGGTGGCGCGGGAGGATGGCTACGGGCTCTGGGTCGAGGGGCGGCTGGTGCCCGGCGTGCCGCGGGCCGATGCGCTGAAGGCGCTGATCGAGCGACGGGCGATCGACGGGTTGTCGATCGGCTTTCGCACCGTGCGGGCGACGCGCGACCCGGGGACGGGGCATCGCCGGCTGTGGGCGGTGGAGCTGTGGGAAATCTCCATCGTGACGTTTCCGATGCTGGCCGAGGCCAGGATCGCGGCCGGTGACGGCCTGAACGGCTCGCTGCAGGCGGCCATTTCGCTTCTGAAGCAATAGAGGGACATCGATGACTGACACTGTGACCGGCGGTCTTGAGAACAAGGCCGCGGCGAATGCGGCTGCGCGCGATACCGAAGGCCTGCTCACCGAGCTGATGGGCGCGTTCGAGGAGTTCAAGCGCACCAACGAGGGGCGGCTCAAGGAACTCGAAAAGCGTGGCTCGGCCGATGCGCTGACCGAGGAGAAGCTCGGCCGGCTGAACGCCGCTCTCGACGGGGCCAAGGCGGCGATGGACCGTGCGGCGCTGGAACGGTCGCGCCCGGCGCTCGAGGCCGGGCGTCCGGAAGCGGGCGACGAGTACAAGGATGCGTTTTCGGCCTATGTGAAGCGCGGCGAGGAGAAGGCGCTGTCGATCGGGTCGAACCCCGATGGCGGCTACCTGGTGCCGAGCGAGACCGAGAACGAGATCACCCGGCGGCTGACGGCGGTGTCGCCGATCCGCGCCATCGCTTCGGTGCGGGCGGTGTCGTCGAGCCTCTACAAGAAGCCGGTATCGCTGACCGGTCCGGCGACTGGCTGGGTGGCGGAGACCGGCGCTCGGACCGAGACGGCGTCGCCGACCATCGATGCGCTCGATTTCCCGACCGCCGAGCTCTACGCCATGCCGGCGGCGACGGCGGCCTTTCTCGACGACGCGGCGGTGGATGTCGGCGCCTGGCTGGCCGAAGAGGTGAACGCCGCCTTCGCCGAGCAGGAGACGGCGGCCTTCGTCAACGGCAACGGCACCAACAAGCCCAAGGGTTTCCTCGCCGAGACGCAGGTGGCCGAGGGCAGCTGGGAGTGGGACAAGATCGGCTATCTCGCGACCGGCGTGAGCGGGGCGTGGCCGGTGGATGACCCGTCGGACAAGCTGATCGACCTCGTCTACACGCTGAAGGCGGGCTACCGGCAGAATGCGTCGTGGGTGATGAACCGCAAGACCCAGGGCGCGGTGCGGAAGTTCAAGGACGCCGATGGCAACTACCTGTGGCAGCCGGGCGTGGCGGCCGGGGCCAAGGCGACGCTGCTCGGCTTCGACCTGGTGGAGGCCGAGGACATGCCGGATATCGGCGCGGCGACGACGCCGGTGGCCTTCGGGGACTTCAGGCGGGGCTATCTCGTGGTGGACCGCACCGGGGTGAACGTGCTGCGTGACCCCTATACGGCGAAGCCCTACGTGCTGTTCTACACCACCAAGCGCGTGGGCGGCGGTGTGCAGGACTTTGACGCAATCAAGCTGCTGAAGTTCAGCGCGAGCTGACGCAGCGCCTCGGCTCTATCGCCTTCTCCCCTTGTGGGAGAAGGCGAACCGGCGACGGTTTCCCCAACAACAGAGACATCCGATGATTTCCTACCTTCTCGCGGGGCCCGCGGAGGAGCCGGTTTCGCTTGCCGAGGCGCGGGCGTTCCTGCGGCTCGATGCGACAGACGACGACGGGCTGGTGCTGACACTGGTCAGCGCGGCGCGGCTGCATGTCGAGAGTGTGACTGGACGGGCGCTGGTGAACCAGAGCTGGCGGCTGGTGCTCGATTGCTGGCCGGCGGATCGGGTGGTGACGCTGCCGGTGTCGCCGCTGGTCAGCCTCACCTCGATCACGGCGTTCGACGAGGATGGCGACGACCATCTGGTGCCATTGGCACAGTTCGAGGCCCCGACCGCGGTGACTCCGGCGCGGCTGATATTGCCGCGCACGGTGGACGGCATGCCGGTGTTGCGCGAGCGGTTCGGCATCGAAGTCGACTACGTCGCCGGGTTCGGCGACGCCGGCGATGTGCCCTCGGACCTGAAGCGCGGCGTGCTGGCGCTGGTGGCGCACTGGTACGAGCACCGCGACGCCGTGATGGTGGCGGGCTCGGGCGCGGTGATCCCGCCTGGGTTCGGCCAGATGATCTCGCCCTACCGGCAGGTGCGGCTGTGATCGGGTCGTTGACAGATCGGGTGTCGCTGCAGCGGCGGGTCGATACGTCCGAACTCGAGGGCGGGGTCACCCACATGTTCATGACGGTGAGTTCGCTGTGGGCCCGGGTGCGGTCGCTGTCGGCGCGGCTGGCTATGGCGGGCGATGGGCGATCGGCCGAGGCGAGCCACACGGTGGTGGTGCGGTTTCGCACCGACGTGGCGGTGGGCGACCGCTTCGGCTGGCGCGGGCGGTGGCTGGAGGTCGTCGGGACAAGCGACCTCGACGGGCGGCGGGCGTGGCTCAGTTGCACCTGCACGGAGCGGGGGATGGCGGGATGACGGCAACGACGAGGATGCTACGGCTCACCCTCCCCCTTGCGGGGAGGGTAGCGGAGCTCGGCGAAGCCGTAGCGCAGCTGGGGAGGGGGTATGCAGTCGGCACGAAATTGGCGTCGCTGCGTACCCCCCTCCTAGCTTCGCTACATCGCTGCGCGACTAGCTGCGCTACCTCCCCCGCAAGGGGGGCGGTGGGCGTCGGCGTGCGTGGGGAAGCGTCATGACCCATCCGATCGTAGCGCTTCAATCGGCGCTTGTTGCGGCGCTGAAGGACGACCCCGACCTTGCTGGCGTCGGCGTGTTCGATGCGCCGGGGCGTGGGGCGGCGGCGCCGTATCTGGTTGTTGCGCGGCATGATCTGTTGCCGAGGGACGCGGACATCGCGCCCGGCTTCGAGCATCGGGTGGCGGTGCATTGCTGGGCGGCGGATCCATCGCGCAAGGCCGCGCTGGCGCTCGCCGAGCGCGTGGTGGCGGTGGCCGAGGGGCTGACCGCGTCGGGCGTGCTTGTGACGCACCGGATGCATGAGCGGACCGATACGGCGATCGACCTTGAAACCGGGCAGGCGCGGGCGGGGGTGGCGCTGCGCTTTTTCTCTGAACCCAATTGATGAGGACCTGACATGGCGGCCCAGAGCGGCAAGGACATGCTGTTGAAGCTCGACCAGACGGGGTCTGGCAGCTTCGTGACGGTGGCGGGGCTGCGGACGCGCTCGCTGGCGTTCAACGCGGCGGCGATCGATGTGACCGACGCTGAGAGCGCCGGGCGGTGGCGCGAACTGCTGGCCGGTGGCGGGATCAAGCGGGCGGCGGTTTCGGGCTCGGGCATCTTCAAGGATGCGAGCTCGGACGCGACGATCCGCTCGCTGTTCTTTGCCGGCACGATCCGCAACTGGCAGCTGATCCTGCCCGATTTCGGCACGGTGGAGGGGCCGTTCCAGATTGTGGCGCTGGAGTTTTCGGCGGATCACGCCGGCGAAGTGACGTTCGAACTGGCGCTCGAAAGCGCCGGGCAACTCTCGTTTGCGGTGGCCTGAGATGGCGAACGCACAGCGGGGTGAGATCGAGGCGGTGTTCGAGGGCGAGCGCCGGGTGCTGTGCCTGACGCTCGGGGCGCTGGCGGAACTGGAAGCGCGGCTTGGGGCCGGCGACCTGGTGGGGCTGTCGGAGCGGTTCGCTTCGGGGCGCGTCACGGCGCGGGACCTGACGGCGATCATCGGGGCCGGGCTGCGGGGTGGCGGCAATGCCATCACCGACGACGACCTGGCGCGGATGAGCATCGAGGGCGGGTTGAAGGGCGCGGCAGAGATCGCAGCGCGGCTGCTGCGGGCGACCTTCGGGGAGGCGGTATGAGGCCGTTTCCCTGGGATGAGGCGATGCGGCTGGGCTTCGGGGTGCTGCGGCTGTCGTCGCGCGAGTTCTGGGGGCTGACGCCTCGCGAGCTGGCGGCGGCGTTCGAGGGTGTGTCGGGCCGCAGTCGGAGCGGGGCGCCGGGGCGTGAGGCGCTCGACGGGCTGATGGCGGCTTTTCCGGACGAGGTGCGCAATGGCTGAGATGTTTCCTGAACTGACCGATGTGTCGGTGGAACTCGAGCGGATCGGCGACCTGGCTGATGGCGTCGGCAAGGCGCTGAGCCGGGCTTTTCGCGGCGCCGTGCTGGACGGGAAGTCGCTGAACTCCGTGCTCGGCGAGGTGGCGCGGAGCTTTGCCGACATCGCGCTCAAGGCGGCGCTGCAGCCGGTGGGAGCACTGGTGTCCTCGGCTGTCGAGGGACTGTTCACCGCGACCAATCCGGCGCTGGCGGTGAAGCCGTTCGCCAAGGGTGGGGTGCTGGCGGCGCCGACCTATTTCGGCATGGGGCAGGGGCTGGGGCTGGCCGGTGAGGCTGGGGCCGAGGCCATTCTGCCGCTGGCGCGTGGCTCGGATGGCCGGCTCGGCGTGGCCGGGGGCGGCGGGGCGGTGAACGTGACGTTCAACGTGACGGCGACCGATGCGCGAAGCTTTGCGGCGAGCGAGGCGGAGCTGAGTGCGATGCTGCTGCGCGCGGTGAAGCGCGGGACGCGGGGTTCCTGACGATGTGCCCGACACATCGCCTTCTCCCCTTGTGGAAGAAGGTGGCGGCAGCCGGATGAGGGGTGGGTTCAAGTGCCACCGCCTTGAGGTTGTGTTGCTCTCGACCACCCCTCATCCGCCCTTCGGGCACCTTCTCCCACTGGGGTTGATGGCGAACGCTCGGCGTTCGGTGCTCCAAACTATCGGAGAAACACATGGCCTTTCATGCAGTGCGGTTTCCGCTCGACGTGGCGCTGGGCGCGCGAGGCGGGCCGGAGCGGACGACGGATGTGGTGACGCTGGCGAGTGGTCGCGAGGAGCGGAACTCACGGTGGGCGCATGCGCGGCGGCGGTACAATGCCGGCTATGGGGTGAAATCGCGGGCCGACATGCTGGCGGTGCTGGCGTTTTTCGAGGAGCGGCGGGGACGGTTTCACTCCTTCCTGTGGCGCGACGGGCTCGACTACTCGTCCAACGGCACTCCGACGCCGACGGCGCTGGACCAGGTGATCGGGACCGGTGACGGCGTCAACGTTTCGTTCACCTTAACAAAGCGTTACGGGGCGAGTTTCGACCCGTATCTGAGACCCATCACAAGGCCGGTCGCGGGGTCGGTGATGGTGGCGGTGGCGGGAGATGGGCTCGCCACCGCCGACTTTTTGGTCGACACGCTGACCGGTGTGGTGACGCTCGACGTAGCACCGGCAGTGGGCGCGGCGGTGACGGCCGGGTTCCTGTTCGACGTGCCGGTGCGGTTCGACACCGACCGGCTGGACGTGGAACTGACGAGCTTCGATGCGGCTGAGGCGCCGAGCATTCCACTGATCGAGGTGCGCGAATGAGGGTGCTCGGGGACGGCATTGCGGCGCACATCGCGTCGGGGGCGACGACGCTGGTGACCTGCTGGCGTATCGCCCGGAAGGACGGGGTGGTGCTTGGTTTCACCGACCATGACGAGACGCTGGGTTTCGACGGGGTGGACTACCTGCCGGCGCATGGGCTCGATGGCTCGGAGGCGCCAAGCAAGCTGGGGGCGCAGGTCGATACGGCCGAGGTGTTGGGGGTGCTGTCGTCCGACGCGATTGCCGAGGAAGATATCCTGCTCGGGCGGTTCGACGCGGCCGAGGTGGTGACGTTTCGCGTGAACTGGCGGGATAGCTCGCAGCGCTTCGTGGTGCGGCGGGCGACGATCGGCGAGATCGTGCGCGAGGATGGGGTGTTTCGGGCCGAACTGCGCTCGGGGCAGGCGGCGCTGAACGTGCCGAAGGGCCGAGTGTACCAGGCGCTGTGCGATGCCGAACTGGGCGATGCGCGGTGCGGGGTGGATCTCGGGGATGAGGCGTATCGGGCCGAGGCGGTGGTGGCGGAGGTGCTGGACCGGTTTCGGCTGCGGGTCGAGGGGATCTCGGATTTCGACGCGGGCTGGTTCGCCTTCGGGACGGCAGCCTGGGCCTCGGGCAAGCGCGAAGGGTTGCGTGACCGGGTGGTGACGGCGGTGCGCGAGGGTGAGGTCGACCTGCTCGGCTTTTCCGCGCCGGTGGGTGATTGGGTGGTCGAGGGCGAGGCGCTGGTGCTGACGGCCGGCTGCGACCGGCGGTTCGCCACCTGTGTCGAGCGGTTCGGCAACGCCGCCAACTTCCGGGGCTTTCCGCATATTCCCGGCTCGGACTTCGTGCTGCGCTATCCGCGCGAGGGCGACGTGCGCGACGGGCGGAAGCTGGTCGGATGAGCGCGGACATCGTTGCGGCGGCGCGCCGCTGGGTAGGTACGCCCTACCGGCATCGGGCGGCCTTGCGCGGGGTGGGGTGCGACTGCATCGGGCTGTTGCGCGGCGTGTGGGCCGAGGTGATCGGCCCGGCGCCGGACCTGCCGCCCTACCGCGCCGACTGGCGGGACGGAGCGCATTCGGGCGAGTTGCGGGCGTTGGCGGAGCGTTGGCTTGTGCCGGGGGAGATGGCGCCGGGCGCGGTGCTGCTGTTTCGCATCGGCGCGAGCGCGGCGCCTAGGCATTGCGCGATCTTTGTCGGTGACGGCCGCTTTGTCCACGCGCAGGAGCGGCTCGGGGTGGTCGAGGGCAACCTCACTGATGGGTGGGCGAAGAGGGTTGTTTCGACGCTGGCGTTTCCGGAGCGCTGACGTGGAGCGCTGGTGTTCCTCCACCGCGCAGCGGGGGCGGGGGACCACCCGCCAGGGTGGTGGAGGGGCGGTACCGGCAGGGCGTTAATACGCACGCCGCTGACCCGCCGCCGAGTCTGGACCGCCCCCTCCACCGCCTTCGGCGGTCCCCCTCCCCCGTTTCACGCTGGAGGAGCCAGGGCGGGAGTGCGGCCACCTCACTTCTCAAGCATTTCTGGGAGGCCGTCATGGCATCTCTTGCACTTTCGCTGGCCGGCCAGGTGGTGGGC
>JAEYYP010000176.1 GCA_023428425.1 Pseudomonadota bacterium | reverse complement strand
CCCTACTATCTTTACGCCCATGATCCTCCCCATTATTTCCCTCGGCAAAGAACCCCATACCCTTGAACTCGGGGGGGAGGCGGCCGAAGAGCCGGCGCTGGCCGAAGTCGGCGTTTCGGGCCATTTTGACGTGAATCTCGATGTCACCCCCTTGGCCGGAGACTCCCATCTGATCCACGGCGAGGTCTCCGGGACGCTGGCAGCCGAGTGCGGCCGTTGCCTTGAACCCTTCGATCAGCCTTTTTCGGTCAATTTCGAGCTATTGATGGACCGCAAGGATAAGGCCGGGCTGGAGTGGATCGAGGATGACGATCAGGGAGTCGAGGATTATCAGGCCCATTTGGGGCCGGACGTCACGGAAATCCCCTTGGAGTCGATCATTGCGGAGCAGGTGCTTTTGAACTATAATTTGCACCCTCTTCCGGATCTGGACGCCGCAGGACGCTGCGTTCAATGCGGTCGTCCGGCCCCTTCGGTTCCTGAACCGAAGAAGGCGGAAGGAGTGGACCCTCGCTGGGCGAAGCTTCAGGCGATGAAAGGCGACACGGATGCCGGGGGAAAGCCCTCAAAATCCTGAAAAGGCCTTTGCATCGAAATCGTTGAATTTGTCGGATTTTCAAGACGTTCCCAGGACTCGGAGTCGATATGGCAGTTCCCAAGCGTAAAACCTCGACGGCCCGTCGCGACAAGCGCCGTACCAACTGGAAGCTGGAGGCCTCTGCGGTCACCAAGTGCTCCCACTGCGGCCAGAACAAGATCGCGCACCGCGTTTGCGGCAATTGCGGCTTCTACGGCAACACCGAGGTCCGCCAGCCGGCGGAGTAAGTTCTTATCTCCGCTTCCATGATCAAGGTCGCATTGGACGCCATGGGCGGGGACAACGCCCCCGAAGCCGTGGTGGAAGGTGCCGTGCTCGCCGCCCGCGAAGCTGCGGGCCGTTACGGCATCGTATTGACCGGTCCGCAGGACACGGTCGCTCCCCTGCTGGAAAAATTCGGTGGTGCGGGTCTCGGCATAGAGATTTTCCACGCACCCGATATCGTCGCGATGGACGATTCCCCGGCGGCGGTCCTCAAGACCAAGCCCAATTCGGGTCTGGTGGCTTGCGTTGCGCTGCAGAAAGCGGGCAAGGTGCAGGCCAGCATTTCGGCCGGAAATTCGGGCGTGATGATGGCCGCCTGCCTCATGATACTCGGGCGCGTGGGCACGATTTCGCGCCCGGCCATCGCCTGCGTGATGCCCTCGCTGCTCAAGCCCACCGTGGTGCTCGACTGCGGTGCCAACGTCGACGAGAAGCCCGCTACCCTCGTGCATTTCGCGATCTGCGGTTCGGTGTATGCCGAGGCCGTGCTCGGCCGTGAAAGCCCCAAGGTCGGCCTGCTCAACATGGGTGAAGAAGAGAAGAAAGGCCCCGAGTCGCTTCAAGAAGCCCACCAGCTGCTCAAGCAGGCTCCGGTGAACTTTACAGGCAACGTCGAGGGCCGCGACCTGCTCAAGGGCGAGGTCGACGTGATCGTGACGCCCGGCTACACCGGCAACGTCGTGCTCAAGCTGATGGAGGGGTTCCACGAGTACCACCTCAAGCTGTTCGGCACGATCGATTCTCCGGCCGGACGCCAGTTCGAGCACGATTGGGATTACTCCAACTTCGGCGCGGCGCTGCTCCTCGGCCTCAACGGCTGCGGACTGATCACGCATGGCCGCGCCGACGCGAAGGCGATCAAGAATGGCCTGGAGGCGGCGTACCAGCAGGCCGCCGCCGGCGTCACCGAAAAGATCGCCGCCAAGCTGACCCAGGTCGGCTGATTCCGCCCGCCCCGGCTCCCGGAGCCGGGGAGCCCGGCCCGCGCGAGCGCCCGGTGTCTCCCTGATCCGCTGCCGGAAAAACGGTTCGGCAAACATCGAGGAGTTTCATGGGCGCGATCATCTCCGGACTGGGCATCAGCCTCCCCGACAACATCCTCACCAACGCAGACCTCGAGAAGCTGGTCGACACCACCGACGAGTGGATCGTCACGCGCACCGGTATCCGCGAGCGGCGCGTTCTGCCCAAGGACAGCCCGCTCAAGGCTTCGGACCTCGGGGCCGCCGCGGCCCGCCAGGCGCTGGAACGCGCCGGCGTGATGCCCGAACAGGTCGGGGCGATCCTGGTCGGTGGCATCGTGCCCGACCGGCAGTTTCCCGCCACCGCCTGCATCATCCAGGACAAGATCGGGGCGAAGAACGCCTTCGCCTTCGACCTTACCGCGGCGTGCGCGGGTTTCGTCTACGGCGTGAACATGGCCTCGCTTTTGATCGACGCCGGGCAGTGCGAGCACGTGCTCGTGATCGGCGCCGAGACGCTCTCGCGCGTGACCGACTGGACCGACCGCAACACCTGCATCCTCTTCGGCGACGGCGCGGGCTGCGTGCTGCTCGAACCCGACGAGTCGGGCGAGGTCGGAATCGTCGATTCGATCGAGTACACCGATGGGCGCTACCCCGAATCGCTGTGCATGCCCGCCGGCGGCAGCCTGATGCCGGCCACCGTCGAGACCGTCGAGGCGCGCAAGCACTTCGCCTACCAGGACGGCAAGACCGTCTTCAAGCACGCCGTCGTCGGCATGGCCGACGTGAGCGCCGAGATCCTCGAGCGCAACGGCCTCACCGGCAACGACGTGCAGTGGCTCGTGCCGCACCAGGC
>JAEYYP010000155.1 GCA_023428425.1 Pseudomonadota bacterium | reverse complement strand
GAACAGGATTCCGCCGAGACCATCCTGTCCGGCCACGGCGAGATGCATCTGCGGGTCATCGTCGAGCGGCTGGAGGGCCGTGGCCAGCTCGCTGTCGAAGGACATGCGCCCGCGGTCCCCTACCGCGAGACGATCCGCAAGCCGATAAGCCAGCGCGGCCGCCACAAGAAGCAGTCGGGCGGGCACGGCCAGTTCGGCGACGTGGTGTTGGACATCAAGCCGCTGCCGCGCGGCGCCGGCTTCGAATTCACCGACACCATCACCGGCGGCGTGGTGCCCAAGCAGTACATCCCTTCCGTGGAGGCGGGGGTGCGCGACTATCTCAAGTCGGGTCCGCTCGGCTTCCCGGTGGTCGATATCGCAGTGAACCTCGCCGACGGCTCCTATCATACCGTCGATTCCTCCGACATGGCCTTCCAGCTGGCCGCCAAGCTCGCCATGAAGGAAGGCATGGCGTCCTGCTCGCCGGTGCTGCGGGAGCCGATCATGAAAGTCGAGATCTTCACCCCGTCCGACGCCACGGCGCGCATCACGGCGCTGATCCCGCAGCGGCGCGGCCAGATCCTCGGCTATGACGCGCGGCCGGGCTGGGACGGCTGGGACGTGGTAGAGGCGACCATGCCGCAAGCCGAGATCGGCAATCTGATCGTCGAGCTGCGCTCGGCCACGGCCGGGGTCGCGACCTACAGGGCGACGTTCGACCACATGGCCGAGTTGACCGGCCGGCTGGCCGAGGAAGTGCTGGGCCAGGGCAAGGCGGCGTAAGAAAAAGCCAGGCGGCCCTGTAACTTTCCTGCCCCGTCGCTCGTATGTGAAGAAAGGTGAATTGCCACGCCAGCCGGCGTGGCGCACGTTTGCACATATCGGAGGCACGCAATGGCCAACATCCACCGTCGCCCGTCCTGGGCCAACCCCGAGACACAAGCAACGCCCGAATGGGCCTTCCTCAACCGCCGCGGCCTGCTCCAGGCGATGGGCATCGGCAGCGTTGCGCTGACCGGCGCGCTGGGCGGTTCGCTGCGGAGCGCCCGTGCGGAGGCCGATCCGACCGCCGATCTCTATCCAGCCCCCCGCAACGAAGCCTTTACGGTCGAGCGCGGCATCACGCCCGAGAAGATCAACGCCAACTACAACAATTTCTACGAATTCGGCACGTCGAAGAACATTGCCGACGAAGCGCAGTCGCTGGTGGTGCGCCCGTGGCCGATTGAGATCGGCGGGCTGGTAGAGAAGCCGGTCACCATCGAGTTCGACGAGCTGGTGCGCGCCTTTCCGCTGGAGACGCGGCTCTATCGCCACCGCTGCGTCGAGGCCTGGTCGATGACCATTCCCTGGACAGGCTTCCCGCTGAAGCGGCTGGTGGAGTACGCCAAGCCGCAATCGGGCGCGAAGTTCATCCGCTTCGAGACCTTCCTCGATCCCGGCATGGCCAGCGGCCAGAACAGCTTCCTCTATCCGTGGCCCTATGTGGAGGGGGTGACGATGGCCGAAGCCGCCAACGATCTCGCTTTCATGGTCACCGGCGCCTACGACAAGCCGCTGCTGAAACAGTTCGGCGCGCCGATCCGGCTCGCCCTGCCGTGGAAGTACGGTTTCAAGTCGATCAAGTCGATCCGCAAGATCGAGTTCGTGGAAGAGCGTCCGGTGGGCCTGTGGGAAGCCATCCAGCCCAGCGAGTACGGCTTCTGGGCGAACGTCAATCCGGAGGTGCCCCATCCGCGCTGGAGCCAGGCCAGCGAGCGGGTACTGCACACGGGCGAGACCGTGCCGACGCAACTCTTCAACGGCTATGGAGCCGAGGTCGCCGACCTCTACAAGGGCATGGACGACAAGACGCTCTACATGTGAGCCGCATCTGCCGCGTCTTCCGAAAGCGGACGCGGCGACCGGTGCCAGACCGGCGAAATGCCCCCACCCGCCGGTTGCCGACGCCGCGCCCTGTCATCCACATAGTGCGGCGTGATGAAATGGCCAGCAATTCGGACGCCTGCCCGATCCGGGGCAGGATGGTCGTGGACGGCCTTCAGGCAACAAAAAAGCCGGATCGCGAAGATCCGGCTGAGTTTGATTGGAAGTGCCCGTTAGGGCTGAACCTCCAGAGGGGAACACTCGAGGGCGCTAATGGGAGGAGGAACGCGCCCAAGAGATGATCGATATATGTGCGCTGGTTGCCTCTGAAACAAGCAGCCTCTTTGCAAAGCACCCATGCAAAAAAAAGCGGCCTGTGGACCAACTTTTGTGCACCTTCAGTAAGACCAGCTCCGCGCCTTGGCGATGACGAAATCGCGAAAGACCTGCAGTTTTGCCTGGTTTTTCATGGCGTCGGGATAGCAGAAATAGGTGTCGAACGACGGCACCTCGGTTTCCGGAAGCAACTGCACCAGCGGCGAGTCCTTCTCGATGATGTAATCGGGCAGCATGGCGATGCCGGCGCCGCGCTGTACCGCCCGCTTGATCGACAGGATGTCGTTGATCTGCAGCGTCGCGACACGCTTGCCGCCCTCGAAATCGCCGACCGTCTCCAGCCAGTTCAGCTCGCTCAGATGCGGCGGCACGGGCTCGCCGAACGTAACGATACGATGCTTCTTCAGGTCGGCCATCGAAGCCGGCTTGCCGTATTTGTTGACGTAGGACGGCGAAGCGAAGAGGTGGAAGTGCACGGTGAACAACCGCCGCTGGATCAGGTCGGGCTGCTGCGGCTGGCGCAATCGGATGGCGCAGTCGGCCTGCCGCATGACGAGGTCCAGCTCTTCGTTGGCGAGGATGAGTTGGAGCTGGATGTCGGGATAGAGTTCCAGGAACTCCTGCAGCCGTTCGGTAAGCCAGCCGGCGCCGAGACCGACCGTGGTGGTGACCTTGAGCAGGCCCGACGGCCGGTCCTTGGCCTCGGTGAGCTGGGTCTTGACGTTCTCGAGCTTCATCAGCACGTCGTGCGCCGTGCGAAACAGCATCTCCCCCTGCTC
>JAEYYP010000096.1 GCA_023428425.1 Pseudomonadota bacterium | reverse complement strand
CACAGATGTCGTTGTCGAAGGTTCGCTGATCGAGCACCAGGTCGGGCCGGCCAGGAGGCGCATACTGCGTATGCATCTGATAGACACCCGTCGCGATCCCGTCGGCGTAAGGCTGCCCGATGCGATTGCTTTCTCTGAAATTGTAAGCGTGCGCGATTGCGTCAAGGACGAAGACGTCGTTGAGCATTTGAATCTCCCAAGGGCTTGAGGAGACATCAACTCCTCCATTTGCTTCTAATCGAAAAGCTCCCTGTCTGATCGATCGATCAGTATCTGATCCGAACGATTGTCAACGGCGGAGCAAAACCAGGCCATTGGGCGGGGCAAAAGTAGGCCACTTGGCGCTGCAAGTGGGGAACGTCGGGAGGGCGTAGCCCGACCAGAGTTTCCCGCTTGCAGCGTCGGCGATTTTTGTGAGGGTTTCAGCCAGCCTTTCGGGCGCGGCTTTGAGCGAGACGGTAGCTTTCGCCGTTCATCTCGAGAATGTTGACGTGGTGGGTGATGCGGTCGAGCAGCGCGCCGGTCAGACGCTCCGACCCCAGCGTTTCCGTCCACTCGTCAAAGGGAAGATTGCTGGTGATCAGGGTCGCGCCGCGCTCGTAACGTTGCGAGATCAGCTCGAACAGCAATTCCGCCCCGGTCTTGGAGAGCGGCACGAAGCCCAGCTCATCGATGATAAGGAGCTTGTAGCCAGCCATCTGCTTCTGGAAGCGCAGAAGACGCCGTTCGTCGCGAGCCTCCATCATCTCGCTGACGAGAGCGGCGGCCGTGATAAAGCCGACTGCCAAGCTCTTCTGGCAGGCGGCCAGACCGAGACCGAGGGCGACATGAGTTTTGCCCGTGCCGCTGGGTCCGAGCGCGATGACGTTCTCGCGGCGCTCGATCCATTCACAGCGCGCCAGTTCCAGCACCAGCATCTTGTTCAGCTTCGGGATGGCGGCAAAGTCGAAGCTGTCGAGGCTTTTGACGACCGGGAACTTCGCCGCCTTGATACGGCGTTCGACCTTGCGGCGGTCCCGCTCGATCATCTCCCGCTCGGCAAGGCGAGCAAGGTATCCGACATGGTCCACGCCTTCGGAAGCGCATAGCCGGGCCAGCTTCTGATACTCGCGCTGGAAGGTCGGCAACTTGAGGGTTTTGAGATAGTGGGAGAGCAGTATCTCGGGAGCTTCGGTGCTCATGCCGCTTCCTCTCCCTCAACGCTACCGAGCAGGCGCATGTAGGCCTTCACAGAGGTTGTCTCGACGTTCGCCCTCGGCAGGTAAGGATAGATGGACAGGTCCAGCCGTGGCGGTCGGCGCTCCACCCGACACAGGATCAGATGCTTGACGGCGTCGAAGCCGATGGCGCCGAGCTGCAGGGCCTGCTTCACCGCGGCATGTAGATCGGCGAGATCGAAGCTCTCCAGCAGGCGCAGCACCTGCACATACTCGCGCCGTCCATGCTTGTTCATACGCGCTTCCATGAGACGGCGCAGCGTGGCGAATTCCTCGGGCAGGTCCCAGCCCTGAAGAGGGGCGGCCTGATCCAATGCATTGATCTTCTGCTCGATCAGCGGCAGGTAATGGACGGGATCAAAGACGACGTCTTCCCGTTCCCAGCTCCGGGGATGACGAGCAATGATCTCGCCGCGGCAGCCGATCACCACCTCGTCGACATAACCCCGGACCCAGACATCCTGGTGGCCATAGGCGACCGGAACAGAGTAGTCGTTGGTCTTGTAGCGGACCAGGGATTGCGCCGTCACTCTGGCGCTGGCCTGATCGCACGCATCGAACGGCGAAGCCGGCAACACGCGCATGGCGGCCAGATCGCGCTGCAGGCGTTCCCCGATCGTCTCGTTCTCACCGCGCAACCTGTCTAACTGACGCTTGCGGCATTGCTCTTCCAGCCAAGTGTTGAACACATCCCATGTCGCAAACCGTGGGATCGGAACCATGAAGTTGCGCCGGGCATAGCCGACGAGGCCCTCGACGCTTCCCTTGTCATTGCCCTTGCCGGGCCGCCCGTAGCGATCTCGGATCAGGTAGTGGGACAGGAAGCCGCTGAACAGCGCCGCCCGCTTGCGCGTGCCGTCGGCCAGGATCTTCGTCACCAGGCAGCGGTCATTGTCATAGACGATCGACTGCGGCACGGCCCCGAAGAAAGCGAACGCATGGATGTGACCATCGACCCAGGCCTCCGACACCGCCGCCGGATAAGCCCGCACATAGCAGGCATCACTATGCGGCAGGTCGAGCACGAAGAAGCGGACTTTTTGTTCAACGCCTGCGATCACCACCATCGCCTCGCCGAAGTCTGCCTGGGCGTGGCCGGGTGGATGCGCCAGCGGCACGAACACCTCCTGGCGACGCTGCTCGCGCTCGCGCATGTAGTCCTTGATGATCGTATAGCCGCCGGCGAACCCACACTCGTCACGAAGCCGATCGAACACCCGCTTGGCCGTATGGCGCTGCTTGCGCACCACCTTCAGGTCTTCCTCTAGCCAATGCTCGATGGTCGCAACAAACGCGTCCAGCTTCGGCCGCCGGATCGGGGACTGGCGTCGATAGCCGGGCGGCGTCGAATACGACAGCATCTTGGCCACGCTGTCGCGCGATATGTTGAAATGCTTCGCTGCCTGACGCCGGCTCATCCCTTCCGAGACGGCCAGGCGAACCTTCAGATATAGTTCCACGGTGTAGATCCCCTAACCCTCCTGCCCTCGTTGCAGAAGGAAAATAGGTGGACGACTTTTACGCCGCCCGCAGCGGGATTATCCCGCCGCTACCGTGGTAGGTTTTTGCACCGCCGCTCTC
>JAEYYP010000044.1 GCA_023428425.1 Pseudomonadota bacterium | reverse complement strand
GGCCTCGTCGAGCTTGGTGAGGTCGGTGCGGCCGTCGAAGTAGACCTCGCCGTCATCCGGCCGCGTCTTGCCGGTGATGATGTCCATCATCGTCGTCTTGCCAGCGCCGTTGGGGCCGATGATCGCCAGTATCTCGTTGGGATGCACGATGATCGACAGCGCGTTCAGCGCCTTGAACCCGTCGAACGACACCGAGACGCCGTTCAGGTAGAGCATGGTATCGGCTTTGTCGGTCATTCGGCCGGCTCCGGCTTGGTCTGCGAGAGGGTGGCAGGCTCTTCGCCGGCCTCGGCGGCGGAACTGGCTTCCTTGCCCTTGCGCTGGTGCTTGGCGGTGAACAGCCCGACAATGCCCTTGGGCAGGAACAGGGTCACCACCACGAACAGGCCTCCGAGTGCGAACAGCCAGTAGTCGGGCAGGGCGCCGGTAAAATACGACTTGCCCATGTTCACCAGCACCGCGCCGATGATCGGCCCGACGATGGTGCCACGGCCACCGACCGCCACCCAGATCACCGCCTCGATCGAGTTCTCCGGCGCGAACTCGCCCGGGTTGATGATGCCCACCTGCGGCACGTAGAGCGCCCCGGCGATCCCCGCCATCACGGCGGAAACGGTGAAGGCGAACAGCTTCACGTTCTCCGGCCGCCAGCCGAGGAAGCGGGTCCGGCTCTCGCCATCGCGCACCGCCACCATCACCTTGCCGAGCTTGGAGTTGACGATCATCGAGCAGATGAACACGAACAGCGCGAGGAACAGCGCACTGAGCATGAACAGCGTGGCACGCGTTTCGGCAGCCTGGATGTTGAAGCCGAGGATGTCCTTGAAGTCTGTGAGGCCGTTATTGCCGCCGAAGCCGAAATCGTTGCGGAAGAAGGCGAGCAGCAGCGCGAAGGTCATCGCCTGCGTGATGATCGAGAGGTAGACGCCCGTCACGCGGCTGCGGAAGGCGAACCAGCCGAACACGAAGGCGAGCGCGCCCGGCACCAGCACCACCATCAGCATGGCGAAGGGGAACAGGTCGAAGCCGTGCCAGTACCAGGGCAGCTCCTTCCAGTTGAGGAACACCATGAAGTCGGGCAGCACCGGGTTGGCGTAGACGCCGCGGCTGCCGATCTGGCGCATCAGGTACATGCCCATGGCGTATCCGCCCAAGGCGAAGAACGCGCCGTGGCCCAGCGACAGGATGCCGACATAGCCCCACACCAGGTCGAGCGCGAGCGCCAGCATGGCGTAGCAGAGATACTTGCCGAACAGCGTCACGATATAGCCCGGCACGTGTCCGAACTGGCCCGGCGGTACCAGCAGGTTCAGCGCCGGCACGGCAATGGCGATCGCGACGAGGATCGCCACCAGCCAGATCGCCTTCTTGTCGAGGGCGCGGAAGATCATCTGGGTGATCATGGACGGTCACCGCCGGAGGTTTGCTCTGAGAAGTTTTGTGGCCGGCGTGGCGGCCACATCGCCTTCTCCCCTTGTGGGAGTAGGTGCCCGAAGGGCGGATGAGGGGTCGTCAACGGCAGAACGTCGTCAGTCAGGTGCGACTTGCGGCCACCCCTCATCCGGCTGCCGCCACCTTCTCCCACAAGGGGAGAAGGCGATGTTGAGCGGCTCTGCCCATAACGAACTGCAAGGTGGTCTGCGGGGGGAAGGGAGTGCGCCAAGGCCATCATTGTTCCACCGCCCGGCCCTTGAGGGCGAACAGCCCGCGCGGGCGCCGCTGGATGAACAGCACGATGAGGACGAGGATGACGATCTTCGCCACCACCGCCCCGGCGTAGGGTTCGAGGAACTTGTTGGCGACGCCGATGGAGAGTGCGCCCACCAGCGTGCCCCAAAGGTTGCCCACCCCGCCGAACACCACCACCATGAAGCTGTCGATGATGTAGTTCTGCCCCAGGTTCGGCGACACGTTGTCGATCTGGCTGAGAGCCACCCCGGCGAGCCCGGCAATGCCCGAGCCGAGCCCGAACGTCATCGCGTCGACGAACGGCGTGCGGATGCCCATCGCCGACGCCATGCGGCGGTTCGAGGTGACGGCGCGCATCTGGAGGCCGAGCGGCGTGCGGTTCAGCACCGCCAGGAGAGCGAAGAACACGGTGATGGCGAAGATCACGATCCAGAAGCGGTTCCAGGTGATCGACAGGCCGCCCAGGTCGAACGAGCCGGACATCCAACTGGGGTTGGCCACTTCCTTGTTCGTCGGGCCAAAGCCGGTGCGGATCGCCTGCTGGATGATGAGGCTGAGCCCCCAGGTGGCGAGCAGCGTTTCCAGTGCCCGGCCATAGAGCCAGCGAATGATCCCGCGCTCGATGGCGATGCCGATCAGCGCGGTGACGAGGAAGGCGAGGGGCAGGGCGATGGCGAGCGAGTAGTCGAGCATGCCGGGGAAGTTGCGGCGGATCACCTCCTGCACCACGAACGTGGTGTAAGCGCCCAGCATCACCATTTCGCCATGCGCCATGTTGATGACACCCATCACGCCGAAGGTGATGGCGAGGCCGATGGCCGCCAGCAGCAGCACCGACCCGAGCGACAGCCCGTACCACACGTTCTGCGCGACACCCCAGGCGGCCTGCGTCTGGTTGAGCGAGTCGATCGCCGCCTGGATCGCTGGCTTAAGCTCATCGGATGACGCGGCCAGCACGCTGGTCAGCAGCGCCACGGAGTCGCGGCCACCCCGAGCCTTCATCGCTTCCACCGCCGCAAGCTTGTCCTCGAGCGAGGCGTCCGTCTTCAGCGTGATCGCGGCGCGCGCCGTCTCCATCACGCCGCGCACCTCGGCGTCCGTCTCCGCAGTGATGGCGGTGGCGAGCAGTTCGAGGTTGTCGGGGTTGGCGTCGCGCAGCACAGACTGAGCCGCGCTGAGGCGGGTAGAACGGTCGTCGCTCATCAACGTCAGCTGGCCGATCAGCGTACGCAGCGTGCGCCGCAGGCCATTGTTCACCCTGACGCGTTCGAGGTCGAGGTCCGCCGCCCCCGCGAAGGTGGTCCCCGTCACCGGGTCGATGGCGCCGCTGCCCGATCCGAGCAGCACCTTTCCACTCGCCTCATCGACCTGCAGGTCGCCGTCGAGCAGCGTCTGCAGCACCGCGACGGCGCGCGGGTCCTCGGTTGCGGTGAGTGCGGTCGCCGCCGCCTCACGGTCTCGGAAGTTGCCGGGCGCGAGGGCATCGACCAGTGCGCCGAACGTCGCGTCATCAGTCTGGGCGAAGGCCGGGGGAGCGGCCAGTGCGGCAGAAAGGAGGGCAAGGAGGAGCGCAACCAGGTGCAGCAGTCGCATCGCGTTCATCGTCGGCCTCGGTGTTCCGAAAAAGAAGGAGGCGAGGGCGTTGCCGCCCTCGCCGGGATTGGTCAG
>JAEYYP010000460.1 GCA_023428425.1 Pseudomonadota bacterium | reverse complement strand
CGAGGCCACTTTCGGCATGACTGAAGCGGAATTCTTGGTTCGCTACGAGGACCATATCCGCTGATATCTGGACGTTTCACCAATCCGATTTGGAGCAACAACATGACCCGCATGGCGACCATCTCAGTTCTCGCCTTCGCGCTGGCCATGTCGCCAACGACACCAGCCACGGCCAGTGACATCGCAGTTACCCTGATGATCGATGTGGAGGCCGACGCCACTCTGTTCGCCATGGCCGGCAACAGGATCGTGTGGAAGTCGGGCGATCTCGGGGATCTGGTCGCCAACGTGTCGCACCCGGTCCCATCAGAAGTGAATGGGGTTCAGATCGAATCCATCTGCGTGCGGCTCGGCGAAGGCTGGCGGGTTCCGAACAAGAACGGCAAGACCTTCCAGGCCCAGCTGCTTCGGCGTCGATCAGGCCAATGATAAACAAGGGTCAGAGTGGCTACGAGATGGCGGTGGAGCAGGGCGAGCCGTCGGTTCCTATGCCGCCGGTGATGTAGGCGGGGGCCGCGGCCGCCCCCGGCGACCAGGCGGACGATGGCGTCGTCGTTGGGGAAGATACCGACGACATCAGTGCGCCGCTTGATCTCGCCATTGAGGCGCTCGATCGGGTTGTTCGAGTGGAGCTTGGCCCGATCCTCCTTCGGGAAGGTCATGTAAGCGAGCACGTCCGGCTCGGCGTCGTCGAGAATGGCGGCGAGCTTGGGCACCTTCGGCCGGATCTGGTCGGCGACGGCGCGCCACCGGGTGCTGGCGGCTCCGGTGTCCCTTGGGCGAAGACAGGGGCGATGAAGGGCGGAGACGACGCGGCGGCCGCTCTTGCCGACATGTGCCAGCACGTTCCTCATGAAGCGGACGCGCGGCAGCGTTGCCAGGTAGCGGTGAGCACCTTGGTAACGGCGGCCTTGGGCAACTGCAGCCCGGTTTGCCGAAACGGCAACGTGAAAAGCCGAGTGTTCGGCAAGTCCGTGGCGGAAGCTCTTCCCGATTGAGATTCGTTGCAACGGCTCTGAGCCCGTAGGCTGCCCTGCCACTGCCTAGGCGCTTCGTGGACGGCGGTCTGCTCAGACATACCCGGAGTCTACCAGCTTGCGCTAGCGTTCAACGCGGCATACATTTCGTTCAACAAACGGAGGTCAGTGTGGCTGCTGAAACGCGTATTGCTGAAGACGACGACGAAGCGACAGTCGCGTTGCAGCGCAACAAGCTTGTGCTTGATCAGGCACGGGCGGTCGGCCTGCTTGGGGCAGCAAAGAACACCCGCCTATCGGGGCGAGTACCTTCGGAGCTGATTGAGGCAGCCAAGAAGCGCGCTCATGTCACTTCAGACACCGAACTGCTCGAACTGGCACTGTCGCGCCTAGCCCTCGAAGATGACTTCGGCATCCGGCTTGTTGGCCGCAAGGGCAAAATCCCGGCGGATATTGAGCTTGGACTTTGATCTTTCTGATGCCCTGCGAGCGCTTAAGCCTCAAAAGCACACCGGAACGCTCCACCGCAGGGCCGATGACAATCTTCCATGGGCCAGCGACGAGCCGCTGATCGGTGGCCCGCTCTTGCTCGATACCAGCGTCTACCTGGATGTCCTGCAGGGACGGTCACCCGTAGAAGTCGATGCATTGCTCACCTACCGTCGGTGCCATCACTCGGCTGTCTGTCTGTCCGAACTTACCCATGCATTTGGTCGGCTCGATCCAAGGCACGCTTCAACAGCCGGCGTTCTCGAAACGATCGCAGCCACCGTCGAGGACATTCCCAACCACAGGCTTCATGCACCCGACGCAGCGAACTGGGGGCAAGCCGGTGTCTTGGCGGGCCTGATGTTTCGGTTGAGCAATCTGCCCAAGGACGCGGGGCACGAGCGCCGGTTTGTGAACGATGCCCTCATCATCCTGCAGGCCCGCCAGCTCGGCGCGAGCCTGCTTAGTGCGAATGTCCGTGACTTTGATTTGCTGACGCAGATCATGCCGGCGGCCCGTATCATCCTCTATCGAACCAGGCCTGATCCCGGGTAAGGCATGATCGCCCCAGTTGCTACAAGCCTCAGGCCAGGGGACCAGCCAAGCAGTTACGTAGCGCCCCTCCTGGGGCTGATAGGGCTGGAAGTCGTCGCTCGTCAGGTATCTGCGCGCTCCCCCCCGATGTCCCGGCCGGGTGGTGTGCACCATGGTCGACTCGCAGACGATCCGTCGCAACCGGTGCCTCCCGCTGTCAAACGGCGTTGAAGATTGACCCCCTATTGGAGTGCGCCCCTCGAAGGCGACGGGATCAGGCGGCAGATTTGACCGTGTGCCGGGTGTGTTGATCCTCGAACTGCTGCGGGCTCAGATATCCGAGTGCTAGGTGCAGCCGGCGCTCGTTGTAGACCTGATCGATGAAGCGCGGAAGATCGGCTGCCACATCCGCAAAGGACTCGTAGGCCATCGGGTAGACGGCTTCGACCTTCAGCGTCTTCATGAAGCTCTCTGCCTTTGCATTGTCGTAGGGATTGCCTCTACGCCCCATCGAGCCGACGAGGCCGTGGTCCATCAGCACCTGCCGATGTCGCCCGGCTGCATATTGCGAGCCTCTGTCGGTGTGATGAACGCAGCCGGGAGGCGGTTTCCTCTTCTCTACGGCGGACTGCAGTGCTGCCAGGGTTAGCCGCACATCGATGGATCGGCGCGAGCGAGACGGAAATGGCGATGCGCGGTTGGCCGCACCATTTCAAGGTCAGATTGGTGTTTGTCGGGCCCAGATGAACGCGCGCCCCTGCATCGCCAGCGCCACCGCCCTTCAGGAGGTCCGATATCCCCATTTCGAGCGGGAATTCGCGGCAGAAACCTGCCGGCAACCTGCCCGCAACCTGCCGGCAGGTTATGGAGATTCGTCACCAAGTTCAGGATTTCCGTCACTTACTTCTAGCCGCGCGTTGCAAGGTTCGAGATTTGCGTTACTCGGGCCCTTGGTTGGGGGCATGAGCCCTCAGCAGGCCGCTTTCTCTTGCAGAGGTATTTTGCAGGAAGTGAGGTTCGGAGGGCCTTTCGCGATCGAAATCGCCCGTTTCAGCACCCTTTTTCGCTGTCAGATTCTGCATAAAATGGCGCACAACTCCTAGAAACACTAGCCTTGTAAGGCATTTTACCGTGGACTAACGGGTCGGATGGCAGCTGCGGTACCGGCTAGCGCATAGGCAGACTTTCCGATGCCCTTACCCGGCCCGGATGCGAACTCGAATGAACCTGTCGCCTGTATCTTGGCGGCACTTGGGGAGGAGGGCCACGTGGAGACGCTCGCACTGCGGCTCTTCGGCGCTCAGAGCGGCCGTGTCAATTCGCATGCGCCTCCACGGGCTTGCCGGCAAACAGGCGCGGGGTTAGGTGGGGCTGCGATCTCGCCGAGTCCGGCGACGAAGACCTGCCAGAGCATAGGCCGTCCGACGATAACGCTGCCCCCCGCCACGACATGGCTTGCTCCCGCGCCTCGCTGATCGAGGTTGGCCAGTTTTGCGAGCATCCGGCCGCCTTTCTAGTGACGACCCTCAGGTGCACGAAGCTCTACCTCCCAGTTCCTCCATTGGCGACGATGCTGAGGTGCTCGGGAGGGATGGCGAGAGTTGCTGCTGTGGTGCTACCACCCAAGTTGCCGATGGGCATCGTGCAGTCCATGTCTTCTCCAGCCTTCTGACTTCTGCGGAGCTGTCATCCATTGCAGCCCGTCGGGCCGGCAGAAGGTGCATCGTCGGAGAACCGAGGAAGCCGGCCACAAAATGGTCGTCGGATCGTCATAAAGCGTCCGAAGCCGGTGGGCCTGCTGGATGCGCCCGCCATTCATCACCACCGTCTTGAAGGCAAGTGTTGCCCACACCCACAACCTCGGCGTCGTCCGCGTACCCGCCCTCGTCACTTCCATCCTTTCGACCCTGCCCCCAACTCATCATCGCCAGCCGGGCAGTCTCCGCCCCTACTGCGTCCACGCCAGTGACAAAGCCTGTCCCAGCCCCCGAGAGTGGCCTTGCGGCCACTGGCACCTTGGGTGGTTCCAAACGCTGCCGCCAAGCAATGTTGCCGAGATCAAGGTTGGCCGCGGACATTGTGGGCTTCGAGAGTCCAGTGTGGCGCGCAACACGTCCATGCAGGACTATCCGCCGAAATACCTCGCGGGGCCGTCCGTCAGCGGGGTGATTGGCTTGTTGAGCAGCGTTCAAGACCGGCCGGCGCCGGGGGTGTCGGCGCCAGACTGGTTGTCATGTCTGCTTGGTCAACTTCGTATCCGTTGGCGCTAACAGAACACGTAGACCAAGAGGCCCGTCGCTTCTCATTGAGGGTGGTGGCCAGACCAGTGACAATGCTGAAGCCCGCCAGATCCTGCCCGAGTGGACTGTACGGTCATCGCCGAAAACGATGACATCCGTTCCGTCCTTCATTGGGCTCCATTTATCCATGGAGAAGACTGGGCGTATCCCAGTTTCTGTGCGGGCTGCCAAGACGCACCGGGATCCCGAGTTCCGCGACCAGACCATCTGGGAGGCGTTCGAGACCGAGCGGCCAAGCCTGGTTCCCTATGCCGGTCGCTTCGACGGCTTCCATGCGGTGACTGCCTCGGTCGCCAAGACCTGCCTGGTGCGCTTCGACAACAACCGATACTCGGTCCTGGCGAGCGCCGTCGGCCGGCCTGTCGAGGTCCGGGCGTATGCCGACCGGATCGAACTGCGCCAGGACGGCAGGATGGTCGGTGAGCATCCCCGGTGCTTCGGCCGCGACCAGACGATCTTCCATCCCTGGCACTATGTGCCGGTGCTCGCCCGCAAGCCGGGTGCCCTGCGCAATGGCGTTCCGTTCAAGGACTGGGTGCTGCCTGCCGGCATCGACAAGGTCAGACGCAGGCTCACCGGCCTCGAGGACGGCAACCGGCAGATGGTCACGATCCTCACGGCGGTGTATCGTCGGTGATCTGCTGGCCGCCCAGATCGCCGAGAAGCAGGCCCGTTCCATCAAGTATCAGATGACGATCGCCAAGCTGCCACTGGCCAAGGACATCGAGGACTTCGACTTCACCGGGAGTGGGATCAACGAGACGCTGGTCAAGGACCTCGCCGCCGGCAACTTCCTCGCCCACGAGCGCAACGTGGTGCTGATCGGCGGCACCGGCAAGACCCACCTCGCCAGCGCCATTGGTGCCCGCGGTCGCTTCTTCAACGTCGTCGACCTGGTCAACAAGCTCGAGGCCGAGACCCGCGCGGGCCGCCAGGGACGCATGACCGACTACCTCTCGCGCACTGGCTCCTTCCTGCTCGATGAACTCGGCTATCTGCCCTTCGGCCAGTCCGATGGCCAACTGCTCCTCCAACTGATCAGCCGCTTTTGCGAGCAGACCTCGGCCATCGTCAGCACCAACCTGCCCTTCGACGAGTGGCCCGCGTCTTCGGCGATGCAAGAACGACCACAGCGCTCCTCGATCTGCTCACCCACCACTGCGACATCGTCGATGACCGGCAACGACAGCTGCGCGTCAAGAACCGCGCCCGACCCCATCCCGCTGATCCGACCCGGCAGGCCCCCGGTACGGCAGCGAGTTGGTCGGGCCTCTTCCGGTCCCATTGAAGGACGCCAGAACAGATACACCTTATGTATCAGACCGCGCTATCATGGCTTCTGAATGGGAATAGAACGATGACTGCAAAGACCGTCCCCGACCCCCATGCCCGTGCTGTCAACCTGCGCATTCGCGATGAGGCGTGCATCTTGATCGACCGCGCCGCGAAAGCGCGCGGAAAGTCCCGCGCGGACTTCATAATCGACGCGTCCGTCCGGGCCGCAGAGGATACTTTGCTCGACCAGACTCTCGTGACGGTCGATCCCGAAACCTATCGGCATTTTCTAGCCGTGCTGACCAACCGCCGGCGAAGGCTTCGAACGACTGATGAACGCGCGCGCGCCTTGGCGGCCGAAATGACCGCGGTGCCGGCGCTTCTCGATGAAGCGCACAACCTGTCTCGGTTCGACAGCGGCCACGATGTGCTCGATGAATGGCTGCGCCGCCAAGCGCGCGCCAATCAGGTCAGCGGCGCGTCGCGCACCTATGTCATTTGCGACGGGCGGACGGTGATCGGTTATTACTGCCTCGCCTCAGGCGCGCTCGGTGCCAGCGAAGCGCCGGGCGGGATTCGCCGGAACATGCCGGACCCGATGCCCATGGATCATCGCGCAACTGGGCGACTGATTCCAGTGTCATGTATCGCGACCTCTGGACGGCCCACTCATCGTTCTGTTCGAGCAGGATGGCGCCGACCAGGCGGATGACGGCGTCGTCGTTGGGGAAGATGCCGACGACCTCGGATCGCCGCTTGATCTCGCGGTTGACGCGCTCGATCGGGTTGGTGGAGTGGAGCTGGACCCGATGCTCCCTGGCGAAGGTCATGTAGGCCAGCACGTCGGTCTCGGCCTCGTCCATGATGGCGGCGAGCTTGGGCACCTTGGGGCGGATCTGGTCGGCAACGGCCCGCCATTGGCCGCTGGCCGCCTCCGCGGTCTCCTGCGCGAAGGCCGTAGCGATGAAGGCACTGGCGACCCGCCGCCCGCTCTTGCCGGCATGGGCCAGCACGTTGCGCATGAAGTGCACCCGGCACCGCTGCCAGGTGGCGCACAGCACCTTGGTGACGGCAGCCTTGATGCCCTCATTTGCCCATTTGCCCAGCGCCCCGACACGCTCCAGCAGGTCCGATAGCCCTATTGGGAGCACGAATTCGCGGCGGAAAGCTGCCGGCAACCCGCCCGCAACCTGCCGGCAACCTGTCCGCAGGTTATGGAGAGTCGTCACCAAGTTCAGGATTTCCGCCACCTACTTCTAGCCGCGCGTTGCAAGGTTCGAGATTTGCGTTACTCGGGCCCCATGGTGGCCGGCAGGAGCCTTGCGGGGTTGTTTTCACTTTCAGAGGCATTCTGCGGAAAATGAGGTCTACAGGGCCTTTCGTGATCGGAGTCGCCTGTTTCAGCACCCCTTTTCGCTCTCAGATTCTGCATAAAATACGCTTGGCTTCCCAATAAACACTGGCTTTTCAAGGTAATTTACCGTGGACTAACGGGGGAGGGGAGGGGCGAACAGCAGCTTCGTACCGGCTTGTGCATAGGCAGATGGCCATCGGCCCCGCCCTCGGTGGGCCGGGCTTCGAGTAAGTGGCAAATGTCGTCCTGCCGGCCGCTGTTGCAGGTGCCCAGGATTGGCACCGCGAGCTGACCGTGGTGATTGCCCCGGTCCCCTATTCCGTGCGCCTCCCAAAGGAAGACCCGCCAATGCAGGCCGCCATCTTCCGGCTCTATGACAACCAAAGCACCCCAGCGGCCGACGACACCGCCCGTTGGCTGATGGACCATGTCGCGGCCAGATTGAACAAACCGGCGACGTGATGGGCAGAACGGCTGGCCAGTCGGCGTCCGACGACCGTACGGCTCATTACGCCTCTTGGAACCCAATGATGGACAGGCGGCGGCGGAGCCACCCCGGTCTACCCGCCTCCTACTGCTGTGCGGTCCGCCGCCTCTGCGCGCTCTGCGGCCGCCTGCTGCGTGACCGACGAGGTAGCGGAGGCTGGCGGTGAGGCGGGCCGCGGTCGTGGCACATCGACGGTGAAGGGTCTCCGAGCTGCCATGACTAACGCGATCCTGCCGAGCCAGTGAAAGGCAATACCAGTTTCATCACCGGGCTTGCATCGACCAGATCTGCGGTGGGGGGCGCTCTACTCCCCGTTCCCTTGATCGACGATGTGGGAGGCGGCCTTGGCTGGTCCAAGAATGCCTCCCAGCGCCAGCATCGGCATTCGGCTGTCTGCTGGCCGTCTCGCCGGCGCGGGCGCAATTGACTGAGGTCTTGGCCGCTCGGTCAAGGGCGGGACGCCAGTCGGAGCGTCCTGCTAGTGGCTGGAGTTTCGCCGGAACCTCTCCGCGTTCTACCTGCCAGTCGGCGGCATTGGTCAATTGCATTGAGGCCTTGCCGCCCCGCGGCGGCGGCCAGCGCCGCCGCCACCCGTCAACCACTCAACAGGTGTGATCGCTCGACGTTGGCTCAATGGCGTCCTTGCGATGATAGAGCATTGGTTCAGCATCGAGAAAATCAGCCAGATAGTCGATGTCGGTTTCGGTGACGCCGCAGTCGGCGAAAACGACCTTCCATTTCGCGACCCAGCCCGCGACTTCACCTGCGCCCGCGAAGCGAGCTGGTGGCTCTGCGCGTCGAGGACGTCGAGCGGCGGCCGAATGGGGACGCCAACCTGTTCGTTCGTCGCGCCAAGAACGACCGGGAGGGAAAGGGCCCGATTCTCGCGATCTCCTCGGCCTCACTGTCGCGGCTTGACGCCTGGCTG
>JAEYYP010000411.1 GCA_023428425.1 Pseudomonadota bacterium | reverse complement strand
GGCGCAGATCCTGAAGCTGCTGCAGCGGCTGGTGGATGAGGACGGCATGGGGCTGATCTTCATCACTCACGACCTCGGTGTCGTCGCCGGCCTTGCCGACAAGGTCGCGATCATGCGGCAGGGCGAGGTGGTCGAGGCGGGGCCGACGGTGTCACTGTTCCGCAAGCTGCGGCATCCCTATTCGAAGGCGCTGTTCGAAGCGTCGTCGCATGTGCCGCCACGCATCCCTCCGTCCGATACCAGCGGCACGCCGGTTTTGTCGGTGGAGAGTGTGGTACGCGAGTATCCACTGCCGCGACGCGGCCTGTTCGGCAAGCGGCCCGTTCTCCGCGCCGTCGATGGCGTGAGTCTCAGCATCGGACGTGGCGAGAATGTGGGCCTCGTGGGCGAATCCGGTTGCGGGAAGTCGACGCTGGCGCGGGCGATCATGTCCCTGGAGCCGATCCAGGGCGGGCGGATCGCCATCGCTGGGGATGGACTGGACCCCAAGCACGGGGCGAGCTTCGAAACGCGGCGCAAGATGCAGGTGGTGTTCCAGGACCCCTATGGCTCGTTCAACCCGCGCCACCGGGTCGACCGACTGGTGAGCGAACCATTCCACCTGCTCGGTGCCGCGGCGCCGCAGGGGGCCGAGCGGGAGAAGCGGGTGGCGCGGGCACTGAAGGAAGTCGGGCTGTCGGCGACCGACGCGCACAAGTATGTGCACGAGTTCTCCGGGGGACAGCGGCAGCGCATCGCGATCGCGCGGGCGCTGATCATCGAACCCGACCTCATCATCCTCGACGAGGCGGTCTCGGCTCTCGACGTCTCGGTGCGGGCGCAGGTGCTGGACCTGCTGGCCGACCTGTCGGATCGGTTGCAGATCAGCTACCTGTTCATCTCGCACGACCTCGCCGTCGTGCGCTCGATCACCGATCGGGTGCTGGTGATGAAGGCGGGCAAGATCGTGGAGGAGGGGGCGACCGAAGAGGTGTTCCGCTCGCCCAGACACCCCTACACCCAGGAACTTCTGGCGGCGACGCCAAACCTCGAACTGGCGCTCTCGGAGCGCGAACGGACTGGACGATGACGAAACTCGATCTTTTCTTCGACCCCACCGGATGCTTCATCGGTGGCAGTTGGGTAGCCCCGGTCGGCGGTGAGTACCTGCCCATCGAGAACCCCTCGACGGGCGAGACGATCGGCGACATCGCCCGGGGGCAGGCGGCCGACGTCGAGGCTGCGGTCGCGGCGGCGCACGAGGCCCTATCCGGGGCATGGGGCAAGACCCCGGCCTTCGAGCGCGGTCGCATCCTGACCCGGATGAGCCAGGCTGTGCTGGCCCGGGTAGATGAACTGGCCCGCATCGAGGCGATGGATGTCGGCAAGCCCCTGAAGCAGGCGCGCGCCGACGCGGTGGCGCTGGCCCGCTACCTCGAGTTCTACGGCGGCGCCTGCGACAAGATCATGGGCGAGACCATCCCGTACCTCGATGGCTACACGGTCTACACCCTGCGCGAGCCGCACGGGGTGACGGGGCACATCATCCCCTGGAACTATCCCATGCAGATCATCGGCCGCTCGGTGACGGCGGCGCTGGCCATGGGCAATGCAGCGGTGCTGAAGCCGGCGGAGGAGGCATGCCTGACGGCGATCGCGTTCGCCAAGATCGCCGAGGAGGCGGGACTGCCGGCCGGCGCGCTGAACGTGGTGCCCGGCCTGGGCGAAGAGGCAGGCGCCGCGCTGACGGCGCATCCGGGGGTGAACCACATCTCGTTTACCGGCTCGCTCGCGGTCGGCGAGCTGATCCAGCGCGCCGCGGCCAGGAACGTGGTGCCGGTGACGCTGGAGCTCGGCGGAAAGTCACCCCAGGTCGTGTTCGAGGACGCCGACCTCGACAGGGCCCTGCCGTTTCTCGTCAACGCCGGCATCCAGAATGCCGGGCAGACCTGCTCGGCGAGTTCGCGCATTCTGGTGCATCGCAGTATCCATGACCAGTTGCTTGAGCGGATGGCGGAACGTTATCGCGCCCTGCGTGTCGGCCCGGCGATCGACGACCTCGACGTCGGCCCGCTGGTGTCGGGGCGGCAGCAGGAGATCGTGGGTGGCTTCCTCGATGATCTCGGCGGCGGCGAGGTGGCGGCGCGCGGCGAGATCGTCTCGGGCTCGCCCGGCGGCGGCCACTATCTGGCGCCGACCCTGGTTGCCGGCGTGACCCCGGACAACCGGCTGGCGCAGGACGAAATCATCGGGCCGGTCCAGGTGGTGATCCCGTTCGACGACGAGGCGGAGGCGATCAGGATCGCCAACGACACCGAGTTCGGCCTGGTGGCCGGCGTATGGAGTCGGGACGGTGGCCGGCTGATGCGGATGGCAAAGGCGATCCGGACGGGGCAGGTGTTTCTCAACAATTACGGGGCCGGCGGCGGCGTGGAACTGCCGTTCGGTGGCGTGGGGAAATCCGGCCATGGCCGCGAAAAGGGTTTCGAGGCGCTCTACGGCTTCTCGGTGTTGAAGACAGTGGCCGCTTGGCACGGGTGATTTCATGAGACTTGCAGGCAAGGTAGCCATCGTTACGGGTGGCGCGTCGGGGTTCGGGGCGGGGATCGTCCGGAAGTTTGCCGCCGAGGGCGCCAAGGTGCTGATCGCCGACCTCAACCTCGAGGGCGCCGAGGCGCTGGCGCGGGAGCTGGGGCAGAAGGCCGGGCACGTCGACGTGAGCAAGGATGCGAGCGTCAACCAGCTGGCCGCCGCGGCGCTGATGGCGTTCGGCAAGGTGGATATCCTCGTCAACAATGCCGGCGTCTCCCACCTGCCTGCGGCGCTGGACGAAATCTCCGAGGCGGATTTCGACCGGGTGTTCAACGTGAACATGAAATCGGTCTACCTGACAGCGCGTCACCTGGTGCCGCACTTCAAGGCGCGGACGACCGGTGCGATCCTCAACGTTGCCTCGACCGCCGCAGTGAGCCCGCGGCCTCGGCTGAGCTGGTACAATGCGTCCAAGGGCTGGATGGTGACGGCGACCAAGTCGATGGCCGTCGAAC
>JAEYYP010000395.1 GCA_023428425.1 Pseudomonadota bacterium | reverse complement strand
CCTCCTGGTCGTCGCCCTGCCGTACCTCGGCATTGAAGCCGATGGCCGGCTTCGCCAGGTCGGCGGCGCCGGCGTTGGTGGTCATGATCAGGATGACGTTGCGGAAGTCGACCTGCTTGCCGTTGTGGTCCGTCAGCTTGCCGTGGTCCATCACCTGCAACAGGATGTTGAACAGGTCGGGGTGCGCCTTCTCGATCTCGTCGAGCAGCACCACGCAGTGCGGATGCTGGTCCACGCCATCGGTGAGCAGGCCACCCTGGTCGAAGCCGACATAGCCCGGAGGGGCGCCGATCAACCGGCTGACAGTGTGGCGCTCCATGTACTCCGACATGTCGAAGCGCAGCAGCTCCACGCCCAGCGTATCGGCCAGCTGCTTGGCCACCTCGGTCTTGCCGACGCCGGTCGGGCCGGTGAACAGGTAGGAGCCGATCGGCTTTTCCGGTTCGCGCAGGCCGGCACGCGCCAGCTTGATCGCCGAGGAAAGCGCCTCGATCGCCTTGTCCTGGCCGAACACCACCGTCTTGAGGTTGCTGTCGAGGTTCGAGAGCAGCTCCGCGTCCGACTTCGACACCGACTTGGGCGGAATCCGCGCCATCGTCGCAATGGTGTTCTCGATGTCGGCCACGTCGATGGTGGTCTTGCGCTGGTCGGGCGTCAGCAGCATCTGGCTCGCGCCGGTCTCGTCGATCACGTCGATCGCCTTGTCGGGCAGCTTGCGGTCGTTGATGTAGCGGGCGCTCAGCTCCACCGCGGCCTTCAGCGCCTCATCGGTGTACTTGAGCTTGTGATAGTCCTCGAAGTACGGGCGCAGCCCCTTCACGATCTCGATCGCGTCCGGGATAGTCGGCTCGGCGACGTCGATCTTCTGGAACCGGCGCACCAGGGCGCGGTCCTTCTCGAAGAACTGCCGGTACTCCTTGTACGTGGTCGACCCGATGCAGCGGATGTTGCCCGAGGCCAGTGCCGGCTTCAGCAGGTTCGAGGCATCGAGCGCGCCGCCGGACGTGGCGCCGGCGCCGATCACGGTGTGGATCTCGTCGATGAACAGGATCGCGTCGGGGTGCTTCTCGAGCTCCTTCATCACGGCCTTGAGCCGCTCCTCGAAGTCGCCGCGATAGCGCGTGCCGGCGAGCAGCGAGCCCATGTCGAGCGCGTAGATCACCGACTCCCGGAGCACTTCGGGCACGTCGCCTTCCACGATCTTGCGGGCCAGGCCCTCGGCGATGGCGGTCTTGCCCACGCCGGCATCGCCCACATAGATCGGGTTGTTCTTCGAGCGGCGGCACAGCACCTGGATGGTGCGGCGCAGCTCGGGGTCGCGGCCGATCAGCGGGTCGATCTTGCCGGCCCTGGCCTTGTCGTTGAGGTTGACGCAGAAGTCCGCGAGCGCCGAGCTCTGGCCGTTGCCGCCTTGCCGCTCGCCGTCCTCGTTCTGGTTGCCGGCCGGACTTTCGGCACCGCGCACGCGACGCTCCTCGCCCTGCCCCGACTTGGTGATGCCGTGCGAAATAAAGTTCACCGCATCCAGCCGCGTCATGTCCTGCTGCTCGAGGAAGTAGGCGGCGTGGCTCTCGCGCTCGGCGAAGATGGCGACGAGCACGTTGGCACCCGTAACCTCCTCCTTACCGGACGACTGCACGTGGATGACCGCGCGCTGGATCACGCGCTGAAACGCGGCGGTCGGCCGCGCGTCCTGCCCGTTGGGCACGACGAGGCTGTCGAGCTCCTCGTTGATGAAATCCTCAAGGTCGCTCTTGAGCGCCTCGATGTCGACGTCGCAACCGTTGAGCACTGCGATCGTGTCGCGATCGTCGGTCAGCGCCAGCAACAGGTGCTCCAGTGTGGCGAACTCGTGAGCGCGCTCGCGAGCGAGGTTCATCGCCTGATGCAGGGCCTTCTCAAGTCCGCGGGAAAAAGAGGGCATATGACTGGTTCCTATTGCTTTTCCATCACGCATTGCAGCGGATGCTGGTTCTTGCGGGCGGCATCCATGACTCGGGTGACCTTGGTCTCGGCCACCTCGAAGGGATAGATCCCGCATTCCCCCACGCCGTGGTTGTGAACGTGCAGCATGATGCGCATGGCGTCTTCACGCGATTTGTTGAAGACGTCTTGAAGCACCAGCACCACGAACTCCATCGGCGTGTAGTCGTCGTTGAGGATGAGCACCCGGTAGAGGCTGGGGCGCTTGCTCCTGGTCTTGGGCTTGGTGATGGTCGCGGTATCGTTTCGGCCATCGCCGGCACCGCCCTTGCCCCCGTCATCTTCCTTTGCGAGGCGCAGCCGGCGACTGAAGTGGAGAGAAATGCGATCGGCACGCATGGCCCGGGTCTCGGAAAGGTCGGTTCGAAGCAGCATGGTGACAGCCAGTATGTAGGCAAAACCGCTTCGGTGTTAAGGGCCCGGGAACCTACACTTAGGAGCAGGTCCACCCCTGCACTATTCGTTCACCAAGCTCCTCAAATCCATCGCATTTTACCGAATGGTAAGGCCGGCTGCCTAATGTCGGCATCGCGATGGAGCTGGCCGCTCGCTTGGGGGCAGCCGCCGGTTCCAGCCGCAAGTGTTCTGAGTACGAGGCAGGATGCCTCGATTGAAGCTGGAGTTCCGGGTGGCTTCCCACAAGGCATTTTCCCAAGCACGCGAGCTTTTTTCTCGCCTTACCCTGGCGATCGTGATGGTCGTTCCCCTGCTCGCCGCCATGGCGGCGCCGGCGGAAGCAGCCTCCGTTCCCCGCAAGTTTGCCGGCATCGTCGTCGACGCCAAGACAGGCAAGACGCTCTACGAGAGTTCTGCCGACGCAGCGCGATACCCGGCCTCCGTCACCAAGGTGATGACGCTCTACATCCTGTTCCAGGAGCTGAAGGCGGGCAACGTCAGCCTGAAGACCAAGTTCAAGGTCTCCAAGTATGCCGCCTCGGCCGTTCCGACCAAGCTCGGGCTCAAGGCGGGCTCGACGATCACGGTCGAGAACGCCATCAAGTCGCTCGTGACGCTGTCCGCCAACGACATGGCCCGCGTCATCGCCGAGAACATCTCCGGCTCGGAGAGTGCATTCGCCAAGCGCATGACCGCGACTGCCAAGGCGCTGGGCATGTCCAGCACCACCTACCGCAACGCCTCGGGCCTGCCCGACAGCGGCCAGGTCACCACGGTGCGCGACCAGGCCATCCTCGGCATGGCCGTCTACCAGCACTTCCCCGACTTCTACGAGTATTTCCAGACCAAGAGCTTCTCGTACGGCAAGCGCACCTACGGCAATCACAACCGCCTGCTGGGCGCAAACGGTGTCGACGGCATCAAGACCGGCTACACCAACGCCTCGGGCTTCAACCTGCTCACCGCCGCCCGCTCCAACGGTCGCCATATCGTGGTCGTCGGCTTCGGCTTCGACTCGAGCGGCACCCGCGACGCCAGGGTGCGCGAACTGGTCAAAACCTACCTGCCCAAGGGCCGCTCCGGTTCGTACCAGACGGCAGCGCTCATCCCGCAGCCAGGCCGCAAGGGCTCGACCGTCATGGTCGCGGCCGCGTCCGACCAGCCGGTCGTTCCCATGCCCTACCCGAAGTTCCGCATGAACGGCGGCGTGGTCGCGGTTGCCGCAACGCTGCAGCCGGTCGATGCGAGCCAGCTGTCCGACAATATCACGGTCTCCTCGATCGGCGCGCCGGTCCCGGCCGCCCGTCCCGACGAGCTTCCGGCCGTCGAGGCTGCCAACACGCTGGCCCAGCCCGGCCGGGGTCGCGCCCTCGATGTCATCGGCGCTTGGATCAGCGATACGTTCGAACTTGGCGCCGCGCCCGCTCCGCTCGGGTCAACCGCGCCCTCCGCCCCGCTGCTGCCGCCGGTCGGCATCGGCGAGGAAGGCGAACCTCTCGACCTGATGACGTCGGGTGGCATCGGTGACGTTGCGCCGGTTCCGGTCACCAACCAGCCAGAGCCCGCCGTACTCGCGGTCGCGGCGGTCGAGGAAACCACTGCCCAGGTCATCACCGGTGGCTGGGTCGTCCAGATCGGCGCCGCTCCCACCGAGAGCGGAGCCAACAAGCTGATCACCGATGCATCGGGGCGTATCGATACCCTCGCGACCTTCCGCTCCTATGTCGAGCGGTTCGAGAAGAACGGGCAAGTGTTCTTCCGCGCCCGCTTCGGCGGTTTCGCGGCCCGCGAGGATGCCGCGAGCATGTGCAGTGAACTGAAGAAAGTGAAAATGAGCTGCCTCGCCATGCAGTCCTGATCGGGACGGCACGGCAAGGGGCAGCCGCCCCAGGGAAGCGAATTGTGGCCTGTGTTTGGAGTAGCCCCAATGAGCGAACTATCCAGCCTGAGCGAGCTGGCCCGCTTTGTCGGCCAGTCGCGACTGGCTTCTGAGAACGAGGAAATCCGTGCCCAGGCGGTCAACGCCATGGTCGCCGGGTTCAATCCCAGCCTGAAGCGTCGCAGCGTCACCGAGCTGCTCGGCGCGGTCATGGCCCTGTCTGCCCGCACTCGGCGCATGCTGATGCCGGCGGTCGAGATCGACCTAGACGTCTTCGCCCCCACCGGCGAGCGCGCCGTACGCGTCACGCTGCCGCGCCGGACCGTTTGACGGAACGGACGGACTGGGATCACGTTCGCCTTCGGGATTCTCTGGAGGCAGGACTTTGGAACTCGACGGCAAGATCGCGCTGGTAACCGGCGGTGGTTCGGGACTTGGCGCAGCAGCAGCGCGGGCGCTGGCCCGCGAGGGCGCGCGCGTAGTGATGATCGGGCGGACGACCGCCCAGATGGATGAGGTCGCGGACGAAATCCGCGGCGCTGGCGGCAAGGCGCAGACGCTGAAGGCCGACATCTCCGACGAAGCCCAGATGAAGGACGCCTTCGAGCGCATCGCCGCCGACCACGGTCGCCTCGACATCGTCTTCGCCAATGCCGGCATCAACGGCGTGTGGGCGCCCATCGACGAGCTCACCTACGACGAGTGGAACGAGACCCAGCGCATCAACCTGGGCGGCACCTTCCTCACCGCCCATCTCAGCGTGCCGCTGATGAAGGCGCAGGGCGGCTCCTTCATCATCAACTCGTCGATCAACGGCACCCGCACCTTCACGCTGCCGGGCGCCAGCGCCTACTCGACCAGCAAGGCCGGCCAGGTGGCCTTCGGCCAGATGCTGGCCATCGAACTGGCCCAGTACCGCATTCGCGTCAACATCATCTGCCCGGGCGCCATCGCTACCGAGATCGGCGACAATACCACACGGCGCAACACCGAACGGGCGCTCCTCCCGGCGATCTTCCCGCGTGGCAAGGTCCCCCTGACCCACGGCAAGCCCGGCAGCGCCGACCAGGTCGCCGACCTCGTCGTCTTCCTCGGCTCCGACCGCTCCAGCCACATCAGCGGCACCCCCATCTGGATCGACGGCGCCCAGTCGCTGCTGATCTAGGTCTCTTGGCCGCGTGCCTCGCAACCTCGTCTTGTCCCCCTCGGCCGAGAAGGCCGGCATACGACGAGCGTTCCACCAATCACCTCCCCCCTTGCGGGGGAGGTAGCGTCGCCAGGAGCGACAGCGACGTGGCAGAGCTAGGAGGGGGGTATCACCAAGGCTGGTTCTTATAACCCAAGCTCGGCTGCACCCCCTCCCTACCTTCGCTAAAGGCGCTGTCGCGCCCAAGGGTGGCCAGCGACCAACCCGAACGATGTGCGATTGCCTAACCTAAAAGCAGAGCCGGGAGCCCCTACTCCGCCACTTCGGGTGCCATGTGCTCGAACTGCACCGGTGCCTGGGCGCTCTGGGCGAGTGCACGGCTCGCCTCGATGCGGGCCTTGGCGCGGTCGCTCACCGGCAGCTTCAGCGCCTCGACGAGCGCCCGATACTCCTGCCGCGCGCTGAGATGGGACATCGACGGCAGCCCGCCCAGCATCTCCTTGTCCAGCGGATCGAACACCGTCATCCCGGTCGGGAACAGCGAGCGAAAGATCACGCGCTCGGCGATGCCGTCCGCCACCCGGCAGCCCAGCCGCACCGCGATCTTCTCGATCGCCGACTGCACCACCTTGGCCGAGCGCGACGGCAGCATCGAGATGCGGTTGCGGACGATCACCCAGTCCACCGTCCGCCCGTCGATCGACAGCCGCTCGGTGCGCGCCCGCTGCACCAGCCGGGCATAGTGGCTCATCTCGCGCGGATCGCCGGTCACCGGGTCGACATGCGCCATCACGTCGAGGTCGATGATGGAATCGTTGAGCGGCGTCACCAGCGTATCTGCCAGCGAATGCGCCAGCCGCGTCAGGTGCGTGTCGAAGCCCGGCGTATCGACGATGAGGAAGTCGGCGTCCCCCTCCACCTCGATGATCGCCTGACGGAACAGGGCGAACTCGAGCCGCTGGTTCTCCTTGATCGAGTCGGATTTGCTCAGCGGCAGGTGGTAGTGCGTCGCGTGCGGCAGCTTCAGGTCGTGCGCCTGCGCCCAGTTGCGCCGGTTGCGGACATACTGGGTCAGCGTCTGCTGCCGGCTGTCCACGTCGATCGAGGCGACGCGAAAGCCCTGGTACATCAGATAGACGGCAAGGTGAAACGCGGTGGTCGACTTGCCCGAGCCACCCTTCTCATTGCCCACGACAATGACGTGCGTCCCGCTACGCGGCATACACAACTTCCCCTGGCCTGACCCGCCGCCGACGCCCCGGCAGGATTCGGCAAATCACCTGCGCCCGCTAAGAGCATGCCGGGATCGTCCGGTTCGCTCAAGACCTGTTTCAACATGGCACAGTGACGGTTGTGCGACCGGGGACTTTACAGCGCCCAAGTGCTAGATCAGCCCGAGCCGCGACAGTTCCAGCGCCAGCTCCGCCGACCCTTCCTCCTCGAAGCCACCGCCCTGAAGATCGGGCGGCGCGTCCTTGGGGTCGAGGTAGCGCCAGCCCTGGAACGGCGACTTCGGCCGCGGCACCACCCGCACCATGTCGGGCGCCATGATGATGTCGCAGCACTTCAGCCCCTGCCCGTCCGTCGCTTCGGCGAGGCGGAGAATCGGCTGGCGGCAGCGGATCACGCCGGCGATCACCCAGTAGATCGACCCCTGCCCCTCCATCTCGTCCTTGCGCTTCGGCATGGTGCGAGTGCGGTGGACATGCACGTTCTCGCCGTAGTCGGCGCCCCACCAGTGGGCGCGCTCCTCCCGGTAGGATTCGAGCTCCTCCAGCGTCGATACCCCGACGCAGAGCTTGATCATGTGCATCATGCGCGGCCGGCGGCCTCGCTGTTGGCCAGCTTGCGCTCCGCGAGGATCAGGTCGATCTCGTCCTGCTCCACCGTCCACGGCTCCTTGAGCGCCTCGGCGAGCCACTCCTGGAATGCCGGCAGAGCGTAGATCGCCTCCACATATTCCATGGCGAGGTCGGTGACCGGCAGCTCGTAGGTGCGGATGCGGGTTGCCACCGGCGCGAACATCGCATCGGCGGCAGTGAAGCTGCCGAACAGGTACGGACCGCCCGACCGGGAGATCAGGTCTCCCCAGAGCCGCTCGATCCGCTTGAGGTCGGCCGCCACGAGGTCAGGGTCCACCTTGCCGGGATGGGAGGCGCGAAGGTTCATCGGCGCCTCGTTGCGCAGCGCGTTGAAGCCGCCATGCATCTCGGCCGCCGCCGCCCGTGCGAATGCCCGCTCCACCCGGTTGGTCGGCCAGATGCCCTTGGCCGGGTACTTGTCGTTGAGGTACTCGATGATCGCGATGGTCTCGGGCACTGTCACGTCGCCGTCCACCAGCACCGGCACCTTGCCCGACGGTGACTTCTTGCGGATGTTCTCCCGCCAACCGTCGCCGTTGAGCAGCACCATGTCCTCGTCGAAGGGGATGTTGAAGTGCTTCAGCACCAACCAGGCCCGCAGGGACCAGCTCGAGTAGTTCTTGTTGGCAAAGATCAGCTTCATGGCGACGTGCTTTCCTGGGCCTCAACGTTAGAAGGGCGCCGTGTGGCCCGGCGCCCGTCCTCAAATCATACTATGTGCAGACCTTCTGGGTCTAGGG